>CAYNMM010000030.1:0-69002 GCA_964398355.1 uncultured bacterium | reverse complement strand
TATTTGCAGTATACCTACAATGGAGATCCAATAGTACCACATGACAGACTAACAGCTTACTTTGCAAGACTGGTCTCCGTCAGCGAGACCCCAATTTCAAGTGGTAAATATGCACTCCTTGGAACTGTTACAAATCCAGTGAGAGGTATCTCCAGTGGTGCATTGCTAGGCCCAGGTGCAGCCGATGTGAAACCCAGTCTTCTGGATGTAACTGGCAGGAATGTCCATGATATTTTCTCAGGAAGAGTAAATGCCTGAGTACATCATGTGAGATTTGACGCTACTTCACTTGCGAGTGGAGTATACTTCATCAGGATGAGTGCAGGAACCTTCACGGAGGTTACAAAGGTAATGATTGTGAAGTAAAGAAGTTAAATATGTGATATGGGGCGCCGGCTTACAGCCGGCGCCCCATAATTTTTATAACCTACCCAAACTAACTACCCCATTTCAAAGGATGACCATCAAAAAACCGAATAGTTTAAATTCGTCCTCTGTTTTTTTAAAAATAATTATAGATTCAAAAGGCGATTGGGTTTTGCATATTTGATAATACAAAAAATTTGTCTGTAAACGTAATATCGGAATATTGATTCGGCGTAATGAGTCAATATTGAATTAAAATCTGAAAGATCATGGGTTCAAAGGTGGAATTTTTAGAGAGGGGGATTTAAAATTTCCATCATGAAGGTTAGAGCACATGTATTTGTTTCAGGACGTGTGCAAGGGGTTTTCTTCAGGGATTACACGAGAAGGATGGCAAACAAATATGGTGTTACCGGGTGGGTAAGAAATTTGCCCGATGGCAGGGTTGAAGCTGTATTTGAGGGAGAAGAAGAGGACGTTAAAGAGATGATCAATTGGTGTTACAAGGGTTCTCCAGCTTCCCGTGTGGATAATGTTGAGGTAAGCTTTGAGCCATACACCGGTGAATTTGAAAACTTTAAAATAAGGTGGTGAGAAATGGATATTAGAGAAATTCACGAGAAGTATCGAAAGAAGGAGATCAGTATAAGTGATGTCGTGGATGGAGTTTTTGAGAGAATTAAAGCGAGGGAAAATGAAATAAATGCGTTTATAAGCCTTTACGAAGATGAGGCCCGGGAGAGAGCTGTAGAGCTTGAGAAAAAGATGGGAGAAGATATTCCACCTCTTTTTGGAATTCCAATTGCTGTAAAGGACAACATATCTACAAAAGATATGGATACAACCTGTGGTTCGAGGATCTTACTGGGTTATAAGCCTCCATATAACGCAACTGTGATAGAAAGGATACTATCTCAGGGCGCAATAATAATTGGAAAAACGAATATGGATGAATTTGCGATGGGGTCATCAGGTGAGCATTCGTATTTTGGTCCAACGAGGAATCCGCATAACTCAGAATATGTCCCTGGCGGTTCTTCAAGCGGTTCGGCAGCGGCCGTAGCAGCTGGGGAAACAATAGCAGCACTGGGATCGGATACTGGTGGTTCCATAAGACAGCCTGCATCATTCTGTGGTGTTGTTGGATTAAAGCCAACTTACGGACGTGTTTCAAGATACGGGCTTGTGGCTTTTGGTTCATCCCTTGATCAGATTGGGCCTGTTACCAAAACAGTTTATGATTCTGCGATACTGTTCAATGCCATTGCAGGGTTTGATCCCATGGATTCGACTTCAATGGATATACCTGTACCTTCTGTCGAGGAAATTTTCGATGGATATGATAAAAATAGGTACAGAATTGGGATTCCAGACGAATATTTCATTGAAGGAATGGATGAGGAAGTCAAAAATGGTGTTTTGAACGTTGCCAAAAGGTTCGAGAAACAGGGGTTTTCTCTCAAAAGAATCAGTTTGCCCCATACGGAATATGCCATTTCAGTGTATTATATCATTGCAACATCAGAAGCAAGTTCGAATCTTGCGAGGTATGATGGTGTGAGGTATGGATTCCGTGCCAAGGGGTATGAAACTCTTGAGGAAATGTACAAAAAAACAAGAACAGAAGGGTTTGGAGCTGAGGTCAAAAGGAGGATATTACTCGGAACATTTGCTCTCTCAGCTGGTTATTACGACGCGTATTACCTGAATGCCCAGAGGGCGAGAAGATTAATAAAAAACGACTTCGATGAAGCTTTTAAAGATGTAGATTTAATTCTTACACCTGTTGCTCCCACTCCTGCCTTTAAAATAGGTGAAAAGGTCGATGATCCTATTTCGCTGTATCTCTCAGATATTTTCACTGTTACTGCGAGTCTGGCTGGTCTCCCTGCAATCTCCATCCCGTGCTGCCAATCCTCTAAAGGTCTCCCGATAGGATTTCAGCTGATCGCTAAGCCATTTGATGAGAAGACACTCTTTCAGGCTGGTCGGTTCTTTGAGGAGTTTTTGAAGGATGAATCCTGAATGGCGTGGATTACTTTTTGGGACGGCAGGTGTACCAAGATCATCCCCCAAAAAGTCTACTATTGAAGGCTTAAAGTTTTTAAAGAAGCTCGGGCTGGAATGTATGGAACTCGAGTTTGTCCAGGGGGTGAGGATGAAGCCCGAACTCGCAGTTGAAGTTAACAATGTCAGGAAACAGCTCGATCTCGAGCTTACAGTCCACGCTCCCTATTTCATTAACCTGAGTTCCTCTGATCCTGAGAAGGTCAAAAAATCTATCGAGCGCATACTTGATTCTGCAAGGATCGGATATCTTGCAGGTGCCAGAAGTGTCACTTTTCATGCTGCTTTTTATCAGGGTGAGCCACAGGAAAAAGTTTACAACAATGTGAAACTTGCCCTTGAATCAATTCTTGAAACTCTCGATCATGAGGGTATTAATATCGATATAAGACCCGAAACTACTGGAAAACCGACTCAATTTGGTACAATTGAGGAAATTTTGAAGCTATCTGAAGAATTTTCAGGAAAAGTCTTTCCATGTATTGATTTTGCTCATCTTCACGCAAGAAGCAACGGATTGGAAAATTCTTATGAAGAATTTATAAAGACGCTCGAGACAGTTGAGAAAGCTCTCGGGAAAGAGGCACTCAGAAATATGCATATACACGTTTCTGGAATCGCTTATGGAACAAAAGGAGAGAAGCACCATCTAAATCTGAAGGAATCTGATTTTAAGTATCAGGAGTTGATTAGAGCCTTTTTAGAAAAGAATATTGAAGGATGCATAATCTCTGAAAGTCCAAATCTCGAACAGGATGCGCTTCTTTTGAAGGAAACGTACTACAAACTGAAAAATAAATGATTCTCGCAATATTAATTTCCTATATCTTGTCTCCTCTTAGCAATTCAGTTGATTGGAGATTCCCGGCTCTGGAATATCGGGTGATTGAGAGGATAGAAACAATCAATGGAAATAACGATTGGTTTATTAATTTTAAACCGATGACAGTTGAAAAATATCGCCGTATTTTAAGGCAATACAACACATCTTCGGACGGCTTTGTAGCAAATTCGTATTTTAATCTTTCAACAAGGGAGTTTTACAGAAATTCCAATCACTACTTGAATTATTTCGAGTGGGGATTCGATGGAAAATTATCAATGTTCCATCGACACTGGCAAATTGAAGATGAATTTGTCTTCTTCAGCAAAAAATCAAAAGATTTTATACTCCCTTATTACGATCCACTTAACGATTACAGAAGAAAGTTATACATCCTCAAGGGAGAACCAGCTATAAGTATGGCAAGTTTCTTTGATTTAAGGATGATCAAGGCCTATTCAGAACTTCATTATAGAAATACAGTTTTCAGGATGGGGAGATTTAACATTAGAATCGGCCCTGGCTACTCTTCGAATTTCCTTTTCTCAGGAGTAAATCAACCCCTTAATTTCCTTTACTATATTGAATCTGAATACAAAAATATAATGCATTTTCTTGTTTTCAATGCATCCGTACCTGATACAGTCGAAGGGAAGAGGGTTGCATATCAAAGACTCGAAATTAATCCATTTCGATGGCTCTCATTGGCATTTTCAGAAGGAGTGATGTACACGAGGCAAGATCTGTTCAAATATGTAAACCCGTTTGACTTTTTTTATCTAATTCAACGACATAGTAAAGATAACAGAGATAATCTTGTGGCCGAGGGCAACCTCACTATCTACTGGCCCCAGAAAACCAAGGTATATTTCATTTTTTTTGATGACGATTGGATAATCACACCAGGAGATAACCAGGCATCACTTTACGGATATACAATCGGAATTTTTCATGTTGATCCATTCGGAGTGCACGGACTGGATTTTAGAATCGAGTATTCAGAAGTTTCACCATGGACCTATGCACACTTTTCTCAAACCAACTCCTGGGCGATAAATGGGACACCACTCGGGAATTGGGCAGGCAACGATTTTAAACACCTTTTTGTAGAGGTAGGTTACATGAAAAATACGAAGACATTCATCAGTCTTGACGTTGAGTATCTCGAACATGGTATGGGAAATCTTAACTACCCCTGGGAATTTTCGCATCTGCCTGGAAATTTAAACTGGCCAATTCCTCCGATTAAAAAGAATGGGTTCCTTTATGCCATGTATATCAAGAAGGCAAAAATCGTTAGATTTTCGGCCAAAGTTGGATTAAAAATTTCAGAGGATGACTTTACACCTTTTTTATCCTCCAGTCTGAAGATTGTTATTCCTTATTATTTGAAATTTTAGTTAGGAATTAAAGCATATAAGGTTCAGGAATATAGACCGGCTTCCTTCAATACCATTTCTACAGATTTTTTCTGGGAATTAATTAGTGGTAGAAGTGGAGCCCGTGGATAGAGGCCTTCGTAACCAATGAGATCCATTCCGTATTTTACACCAGCAGGTCCCAGCTTCGCGACGAGAAGGGCATTTACCTTGAGAATTTTCATATAAAGCTCTTTCGCCTTTTCCACTTCTCCCATTGTTCCCAATTTATAGATATCTGCGGCAATCTGTGGTGCCACATTGGCAACACCGAGTAGAGCTCCACTTGCACCGAGAATAGTATTTTGAAAAAGGGCTGTGAAATTTCCTACAAATAACTGGAAATTAGAAAGACCCATTTTGAGAATGGAGGCATCGTAATATATATTACCCGATGAGTCTTTTAATCCCAAAATGTTCGGATGTTCAGCAAGCTTGGGCACGACATCAAGTGGAAGGGTGACACCTGTGTACTGGGGAACGTTATAGGCAAAAACCGGGATTTTGACAGAGTCTGCAACCTTATAAAAATGCTCTATGAGGGCATCAGGGGTCATCAATGCTTTATAAAAAAAGGGGGTAACCACTAATGCGTAGTCGACTCCAAGATCGGCTATTTTATTGGTAAATTTAATGGTCTCGTTTGTTGAAAACTGGCCCGTACCAGCAAAAATCTTTTTATCGGATGATTTTGCCTCGAGTGTGGCTTCAACGAGTTTAATTTTCTCCTCATAAGAAAGGTGAACAGCCTCGCCAGTGGAGCCAAGGACGAGATAACCACGTATATCTGTTTTATTCCATTTTTCAATATTTCTTTTGTGAGCATCATAGGCAACAGTACCATCCTCATTGAAAGGTGTTACCATTGCAATATAAATTCCTTTCATGATACACTCTCCTTATTTTTATGACTTTGTAAATAATAACTCATTGGTCTGGTAAAATAAAGATTGCAAAATTCAAAATTTCACAATGAGAATAATTTCAATCTTTTATCAGGTAAAATGCCGGCAATGAGATCTGAGTTGACAGGAATTTACGGGGAATTTATAATTGACTTATGAGTCGAAAATTGACTAAAAAGTCGATTAAAAGAAGAGAAAAAGAAAGGCAAAAGAGAATTAAAACCATTTTGAAATCTGCCCTTGAACTCTTCTCTGAAAATGGATACGAACGCACAACTACTGATGAGATCGCTGATTACGCAGGGCTTTCAAAGGGATTGCTCTATTTTTATTTCGACTCAAAAGAGGAAATTTTTGTTTCTCTCCTTATAGATGGTATGGATCAGCTCATAGAAAGATTGAGAAACCATGTAAATCCAGAAGACCCACCAGAAAAGCAGCTTATGGTATTTATTGAAACCGAGTACGACTATTACAGCCAGAATATTAAGTTTCTTAAACTGCTCAACTCTACCTATAGCGGTTATCTGCTTGGGAAAATCTCACCCAGGAACAGAGAAAGATTTATCGCCAAGCATTATGAAGAAATGCAGATCCTTCAGGAGATCTTTGATAAGGGCAAAAAAACAATGGTTTTTAAAAACATAAACACAGATGATCTAATTTTTTCCCTCGCAGGTTTGATGCACGGATTGCTTATTATGAAACCCGGTCCTAAGGATCTTGAGGCAATGAAAAATCTTACAATTGAACTTTTCCTTTATGGGATTAAACGGGGAGGATAGTTATGAGAAAACTTGGCAATTTCGTATCAAAATATCCATGGATTACCCTTACTGGTATCCTTGGAATCACTATTTTCCTCGGATATTTTATGAAAAATATCCGTGTTGAAACAAGAATGGAGGCCGGTTTACCCGCTCACTACCCTGAAGTAAAAGCTTATAATCGAATGAAAGAGCTTTTCCCGTCACGGGACGTCATTTTCATTGGTATTGAATCAAAAAATATTTATTCTTTGAATACACTACAAAAGGTCTGGGACCTTTCTGATACACTTGAATCCATTAAAGGTGTGAAAAAAGTTTTGTCCTTTGCAACTGCTTCGAAAATTAAAGGCACAACTGAAGGCTTTGAGGTTATCCCTTTGATGGAGGATAGACCGACCTCAGAGAAAGATTGTGAGAGGGTAAGAAAACTTGTTGACCATGATCCTATGTACGAAGGTATGCTCATTGGCAAAAGTGGTCATTCTACAGCGATTCTTGTAATTTTGAAAGATAACATCTCACAGGATGAAGTGCTGAATATATACAAAGAATTGAGAAAAATAGTCAAGCCTTACATTGGTCCGGAAAAGTTTTACATTTCCGGCAAGCCGGTTGTAGAGGCTATGATAGCCGAACATGTTACCGGGGATATTAGAAAGTTGTTCCCGATTTCAATTCTTGTGGCAATGGTCGTGTTATTCTTCAGTTTCAGATCTTTAAGAGGAGTGTTTTTACCTGTTTTAACCGTGATTCTCGCCTCTGTGTGGGTAATGGGTCTTCAAGGATTACTTGGTATCCCTCTGAGTCTTGAAACTTCCCTCCTACCAATGCTCCTTGTAGCTATAGGCACTGCTTATGGTATTCATCTAATACACCAGTTTAATGAAGAAATTCTTAGTGGTCTTCCAAAAAAAGAGGCAGTTTTTAACGTTTATGTAAAGAGGGGAAATGCCGTTATAATTGCCGGTTTGACCACAGTAGCAGGATTTATTTCACTTGTAACTTCACAAATTAAAACCATAAAGACTTTTGGTTTGATGAATGGAATCGGAGTTTTTATCACACTTTTCATCTCAATATTCATGGTGCCCGCCTTTCTCGCTGTTTTGAAAACACCAGCTGTTAAACCTTCAGCCTCACCAGAGAGCGAAACGTTGAGAAAACTTGGAGTTTTCACTGTTAAAAAAAGCTTATTAATAGTTATTATCTCCATTCTTCTGATGATAATTGGGGCAATTGGTATTCCTGAGATTAAAAGCGAGTCAAACGAAATAACTAATTTTCCAAAAAATAGTCCTATAAGAATCGCTGATGAGTGGATCAATCGTGAATTTGTTGGGACAACTCCTCTTAACATTATTTTTGAAGCCGGAAAGAAGGGGGCGTTTAAAGATCCAAAAAATTTAAAAATTGTGGACAATTTTGAAAATTATGTAAAGAAATTGCCCTATGTGGGGGGTGCCATGTCTCTCACAGACATGGTTAAAAGGCTAAATCAGGGACTTTTTGCTGATAAGCCTGAGTACTACAGGATCCCGGATTCAAGGAAGCTCGTATCTCAAGAAATCTTTTTATACAGTATGTCAGGAGACCCATCAGATTTTGATGCACTTGTAAATCCTGATTACGATGTATTAAATATGACAATCTTTATAAAAACTGCAAACACAGGGGAGTTAAAGAAAATCGTTAACGCAATAAATCACTACAAGAAGGAGGAGCTCAGGGGAACAGGTATAACTGCCACGGTTACAGGTTTATCACGTCTATTTATTTTGATGGATCAGCTTGTTGTCAAGGGGCAAATAGCAAGTGTCATCTCTGCTTTCATTCTTGTTTTGATAATTACATCCTTGGTTTTGAGATCATTTAAAGCTGGGGTGTTGTCCATAATTCCACTTTTTGTGGTTGTAATTTTGAACTTTGGAATAATGGGATTTACAGGTATATCGCTGACACATGCGACGGCCATTGTTGCCTCAATAGCCATAGGAATAGGCATAGATTATGCTGTGCACTACATAAATAGATACAAGATTCTTAATAAAGATTTGAGGGATCCATCAAAAACCATTGTAACCTCAACTGCAACTGTGGGGAAGGCGATAATTTACAATGCTCTTTCAGTTACATTGGGTTTTCTGGTATTGACTCTTTCAGTTTTTATAGGGATAAAAAGGCTTGGGTTATTGGTTGCGATAACGATGGTACTGAGTGCATTTGGTGCTCTGGTAATTTTGCCATCAGTAATGAACTTAATAAAACCAGATTTTGGAGGTGAAGAATAATGATTAAAAAAATTTTCTGGGGCAAAGTATTTGGGGTTGGTGCATTGGTTGGCGTCCTGTGCATCGTGCAATTGCTCGATGCACAGGACGCCTCAAAAATTATGTGGCGTGTACATCACAGACC
Organism: uncultured bacterium; assembly: GCA_964398355.1. GTDB lineage: Bacteria > Hydrothermota > Hydrothermia > B15-G9 > WFZT01 > WFZT01. The sequence continues at coordinate 60,241 of CAYNMM010000030.1, read as the reverse complement.
AAAATGGAGGGATATGCACGCCTTCATGACACTTGAAATAATTTCACCTAATGGAAATAAAAGAATTAGAAAGATGGAAAGCTGGTCAAAAACTGATCCCAAAACCGATGAAACAAAAATGCTTATCCTCTTTCTTGAACCAGCTGACATCAAAGGAACAAAGTTTCTACTTCACGAACACAAAAACAGAGATGACGATATGTGGATTTATATTCCGGCAATAAGAAAGGCAAAAAGAATTGCCGCATCAGGTAAAGCTGGCCCTTTCATGGGCTCCGACTTCTCCAACTACGATATTGGTGGTGGAGAATATGAAGATTGGAGTTATAAACTTCTCAAAGAGGAAAATTATGATGGGGCTCCATGCTGGGTAATTGAAGCCATAGCAAAAAATAAAAAAGTTGTGAAAAAATCCGGTTACTCTAAAATGATAAAATGGGTAAGAAAAGATAACTATATGGTGGTTAGAACAGATTGCTATGATCGTAGTGGAGAATTATTCAAACGTATACTGACCAATAAGATGGAACAGATTGCCGGAATATGGTTTGAAACTGAAATGACAGCTGTTAAACTTGAAAACAATCGTAAATCTATTATGAAATTTGAGAAAATACAGGTGAATATCGGGTTACCTGACAGAATGTTTTCCCTCAGAGCCCTTGAATAGGAGGTTTTGAAATGAATTTAATGTTGCTGCTCCTGGCCTTTAACATTCCATTTGGTGGATACTTGAGATTTGAGAGTTATGCAAGAATTGATTCTCTAAAACAATATAAAAAACTTGCCTCCTCTATTCAAATAAAGATTTCATTTGAGAGAGGAGATGTTGAGGGCTACGGCGCATTTAATTTCGTTTATGACAGGATACCAGACAGTGCTTATATAGAACCTGTAGAGGCGTACTTTTCTTATGAGAGAGGATTTCTCGGATTAACTGCTGGGAAAAGAATCATCAGGATCGGAACTGCCGATTGGTTAAATCCAACGGATGTAATTTCCCCCAAAGATTATACCACTCTTCACTCTGATATTGAGGAATTTACGAAAGGTATTGAAGAAATGAATTTTGACCTGAGTTTTTCGAATTTTTATGCCTCATTATATATTTTCCCTGCATTTACCCCAAATAAATATCCAATGGTACCATTCTCAGTAGGAATAATTCCCAACGTCCTTTCCGTAAGTTTTTTCCCTGATAGTGCAATCAAACCATCTTATGAGGTCAAATATACTCAATATGGTCTGAGATTCCAGGGATATTTGAGCAACATTGACTTTTCTTTAACATACCTTTCCATTTACGATAGAGATTTTGATCTCGATTATAGAGTTTGCAGGACAGCTAATTCCTCAACGATCGTACTCATTCCACATTACAACCCGGTTAAAATGTTTGGAGCGGATTTCTCGATGACCATTTCCGGTTGGGAATTCCATGGGGAGGGCGCATACTTCAAGACTATCGACGAAGACGGAACAGATCCTGCGGTTAAAAACCCTTACATTTATGCAATTTTGGGAGGGAACAAAACATTTCTCGATGAGAAGGTAAAGTTTGGATCACAGGTTGGAGTCAAACATATTTTTGATTTCAAGGATTCAACCTACTACGAGCCCAGTTTGATAAAATCAGTAGTCTATGGTTTTGCCCAGAAATTTAACTATCAAAATCATGAAAATACATATTATGGCACGTTAACACTGGGATATAATTCTCCAGATGGGAGCTGGAGTATCGACGGGACATTGGTATACGATTTTACGAATAATGACTACTTTACAATTCCAAAACTTATGTATTCTCCGGCGGATGCTGTTAACATTATTGCAGGTTTATTTCTTTCCGGAGGTAAAGGGTCGTCACCCTTCAGTGAAATGGGTAAACACGTTGGTAAACTTGCATTCTTTGAAATAAAATTTAATTTTTGATTTTTGAAGATGTTTTTACTTTGAGAAATTGAATTTACAGTCTAAATTTTAATCCTGCATAAAGCCGCGTGTCGGGCTGGATTTCGTAATCGTTTTTAAGAGGTATTCTTTCTGCGCCAAGTATGAAACTAAAGGGTTTGACGGTAAAGAGGGACAGCCCTCCAAAGACTGTAAAAATATTTTTTACCTCGTCTTTATTAGAGATAGATTGTGGCTCATTGAGGATATTAAATCCGATAATTAATCCTCCAGACTCAAGTCCAACTCGATATTTCTCAATGTAATCATTGGGATGTGCAATGGAATCAGTTCCAAGAAACATAATACCGAAGAGAGGGCCGATTTTTCCACCGACTCCATTTACGAGTTTTAGTTTCCCGTCCAGTACTTCTCCATTTATCATGAAAATTCCACCTATATTCAGGATACCGGCAGAAAGTCTTATGGAAAAGGGATGTTGACCTTCCTTTATTCCACCATTTTTTAGCTCATCCCAATAAAGTTGAATATTCCCTTTCGCCTCAAAATAGATTGGCCTGGCGAGTACAGGAAACACCAGCAAAAAAGTTGTAAGGAGGATATTTTTAATTTTCATGGTTTACCTCCTTTTTTAAATTGGCACACCGTAAGTATTTGTTCTTGTTGGTTCGAAAAGTAGCACAAATGTTTCAACATTGGCCTTAGATCTGTGGGGTGTCCTTTTGGGAATTTTAAGTCCTTCGCCTTCCTTTAGAACGAATGTTTTGCCTTTTGTCTCAATTATGAGTTCCCCTTTCAATACAAAAAAGAATTCATCCTCGTCTGGATGAACGTGCCAGCGATATTCACCATGAATTTTTACCATTCTGACAGATGACCCATCGATTCTTGAGACCTCTACAGGTGTAAAGGTCTCTTTTACCTCCTTCATTAGTTCGTTGAAGTTTATCTTCTTCATAAAAATATAAAAGTGCGCCGCGCAGGAGTCGAACCTGCAACCCTCGGATTAAGAATCCGATGCTCTGCCTGTTGAGCTAGCGGCGCACTTGAAAGATGGAGTTTAATTCTAAAAGTTTTCATCAGGTATTTCAACTCCGAGCTCCTGCATGGCCTGAATAAATTGTTCTTTGTTAGGTGCCTTTCCATGCCATTCAACTCTATTCTCCATGAATGAGATCCCCTTTCCCTTTATGGTATGAGCAATTATTAACTGCGGTCTATCTTTAACTGTTTTTGACCATTCAAAAGCATCTCTAATTTCACTAAAATTATGACCATTAATGACCCTTGTTGCCCATCCAAAGGATTTAAACTTCTCATCAATAGGTGAGGAATTCATAACATCAAATATTTTCCCGTCGATTTGAAGTGTATTAAAATCCAGTATTGCAGTGAGGTTATCGACCTTGTAATGGGCTGCAGACATTGCTGTTTCCCAGACCTGTCCTTCATCGATCTCTCCATCTCCAAGGGCAACATATACTCTTGAGGATCTGCGATCAAGCCTCAAACCGAGGGCCATTCCAAGTGCTACAGAGAATCCCTGTCCCAATGATCCTGTAGAGGCTTCCACACCGGGTGTATCTGTTCGAGCTGGATGACCCTGGAGGCGCGAATCTATCTTTCGGAGACGCCAGAGTTCATCATGCGGAAAGTATCCGCTCCTTGCGAGAACAGAATATAATACAGGCGCAGCATGTCCCTTTGATAAAACAAATCTGTCACGGTCTTCCCAGGAAGGATTGGAAGGATTATGCCTAAGGACACACCAATAAAGATATACCATTATCTCAACAAGTGAGAGTGAACCTCCTGGATGCCCGGATCCCGCATAATAAATCATTTTTACAATATCTACTCTTACATCGTGTGCAATTTTTTCAAGCGCTTTCGAATCACAACTCTTCAACATCTATTAACTTTCCTCCGACGATCGTAAATTTAATTTTACCATACAGCTCTTTTCCCAGAAAAGGAGTATTTCTGGATTTTGATTTCAAATCTTTTACAATCCACTTTTTCTTAAGGTCCCATATCGATAAATCTGCCTGAAATCCCTCCCGAATTTCCCCCATTTTTTCTAAACCGAATATTCTCGCCGGTTTGTATGACATGGATGTAACAAGTGTAGCAAGATCAAGGTCATTTTTTAGCACAAGATGAGTATATAGGGAAGAGAACGCAACTTCCAACTCCAGGATCCCGAAGGGAGCCTGGTTAAGGTCGAATTCTTTTTCGAAACTGGCATGAGGAGCATGATCTGTAGCAATACAATCAATGACCCCGGTTTTTAAAGCTTCTATAAGTGCTTTCCTGTCATTATCACTTCGCAGAGGTGGATTAACCTTAAAAATTGGGTTGTACGTTTTAAGTGCTTCCTCTGTAAATAACAGGTGATGTGGGGTAACTTCTGCTGTTACCCTCAGATTTTTTGATTTTGCCTGAGAAATTATTTCAATGGAGAGCTTTGACGACACGTGTGCGATATGAAGTCTGCCACCTGTTAACTTTGCAAGAAGGACATCTCTTGCAATAGCTATCTCCTCAGCCTCAGATGGAATACCCTTAATACCAAGTTTATAGGATAAGGGGCTTTCGTTCATGATCCCTTTTAGCGAGAGTGTTTTGTCCTCTGCATGTGAGACGATAGGGGTGTCGGGAACGTACTCAAGAGCCCTTCTCATAACAGAGGAATTGGCAACCCAATCACCGTCGTCTGAAAAGGCTACCGCTCCCGACTCTGCCATTAATCTTAGATCTGCAAGTTCCTCCCCTGCTCTATTTTTGGTAATCGCACCTATTGGAAGAATTCTTGCGAGTCCGACTTCGTTTGATCTTTTAACAATGTATTCTACTGCCTCTGGAGTGTCGATAGCAGGATATGTGTTTGGCATTGCAAGAACTGTGGTAAAACCACCTGCAACTGCCGCCTTGCTACCTGACTCAATGTCTTCCTTATATTCAAATCCTGGTTCTCTCAGATGTGCATGTAGGTCTATAAAACCGGGAAAAATTGTAAGTCCAGTTGCATCAATTATTTTTGCCTCTTTATCTGAAATACTTTCGCTTATTTTTTCAATTTTTTCATCTACAATAAGGATATCGTATTTTCCATCGATTTTATTAGATGGGCTATAAACATGTCCGTTTTTAATTAAAATTTTATCCATTTTGTTGTGCTCCTACGAGGAAAAGATAAAGAATAGCCATTCTCACTGCAACTCCATTGGTAACCTGACGTAAAATAACGTTTCTAACTCTATCTCTTGCTTCGTAATCGAGTTCTATACCCCAATTTACCGGACCAGGGTGCATGAGGACTGTCCCCCGCCCAAGCCTTTTGAGTCTCTCTTGTGTTATGCCAAAGAATTTCCTATATTCCCTTATGGATGGAAAATAAGGTTCTTCAAGTCTCTCTTTCTGGATCCTCAAGGCCATAATAACATTCACCTGATCGAGAATATCATCAATATTTTTTACGATCTCAGCTCCCAATTCTTTGTACTCTTCCGGGACCAGAGTTGGAGGACCAGCAAGGAAAATTTTAGCCCCAAACTTGGAGAGTCCGAATATGTTGGACCTTGCAACTCTTGAATGGAGGATGTCTCCGACGATCAAAATTTTAATGTCATCAAGATTCCCAAAAATCTGGGAAAGTGTCATCATGTCAAGAAGAGCTTGAGTGGGATGTTCGTTTGTCCCATCACCTGCATTAATGACCGATGCATCTGTATGTTTTGCAAGGAGATGGGGCAGCCCTGAAGCACTATGCCTTACAATGTATAGATCAACCTTCATAGCATCGATATTTTTCAATGTGTCCAGCAGACTCTCCCCTTTCGCAATAGATGTACCACGTGTTCCAACGCTGATTGTGTCAGCAGAAAGCCTTTTCGCAGCAAGATCAAATGAGGATAGCGTTCTTGTCGAAGGTTCAAAAAACATGTGAACAACGGTCTTTCCTCTAAGAGTTGGAAGTTTTTTGTTGGGACGATTGATGACTTCGAGGAATACTTCTGCCTGACTTAAAATTTCCGTGATGAAATCCTTGTCAACAAACCTTAAACCTAAAAGATCCTTGAAGCCTCTAAATTCTCCCATGCTGGGGAAAATTTTAAATTCCCCCAAATAGATTGTCAAAGAAACATTATATCAACTAAGAGGTACATCAGGTTCGAACAAAATTAAGAGAGAAAAAATTCTAACTTAAAACTTGATAAAAAGAGATGTGAAAAATATAATATCCGCTTCATGAACATTCTGGCTGTTGCAATCGGTGGTAGTCTGGGAGCGTTGTTAAGATATTGGCTTGCAGAGCTTCCTACAAGGTTTCTTGGCCCATTTTTCCCTTATGGTACTTTATTCGTAAACTTGCTTGGCTCCGGGGCCATTGGTCTCCTCTGGGGTATATCTGAAGTCGTTACCATACCCCCACATGTGAGAACCCTGATTTTTGTTGGCATGATTGGAGCTTTTACTACATTTTCAACCTATATGCTGGAGACCTTTAATCTTTTACGTGAAAATGAGATAAAACTTGCAGTTTTAAATTTTTTATTAAGTAATTTTCTTGGCCTCGTCTTTGTAGTTCTCGGTTACCTTTTATCAGTTTTGGTCCTAAATCTTTGGAGGTAAATATGAAACTCCCTGAAGAGGGTATTTTGTTAAGAATTTTTATTGGTGAAAAGGATAGATACCGTGGGAAACCTCTGTATGAGCAAATTGTTTTGAGGGCAAGGGAAATGGGACTTGCGGGTGCAACTGTTTTGAGAGGTATAATGGGATTCGGTGCGGAAAGTCGTCTGCATACAGCAAAAATTTTGAGGCTGTCAGAGGACCTACCCATAATCATAGAAATTGTGGATAGAAAAGAAAAAATCGATGCTCTTATTCCTTTCCTTGACGAAGTCGTTAAGGAGGGCCTTATAACGATGGAAAAAGTTAAAGTTATAAAATATCGCCATAGCAAGGCATAGTGTAGGCCCGTTTGTCTGCATTTTGAAATCCTGTTCTACACCAGAAGAGTAGTTAAGTCACATTTCAACGTTTAAATATTTAATCCGAATCTTAGAATGGTTTAATGAATTTGTCCAAAAAATTTGATATTTCCATATAAGCTCATTAATCTAAAATTCAATCAAAAAGGAGTGATAAGAATGAGAATCCCGTCAGTTTTAACAATAGCTGGTTCAGACAGTGGTGGAGGGGCCGGAATTCAGGCCGATTTGAAGACGTATACTGCTCTGGGAGTGTTTGGAATGAGTGCTATTACCTCACTAACAGCCCAGAATACAACCGGTGTCTATGGCATTTTTGATATTGATCCTGGCTTCGTGGCAAAGCAGATTGATGTTATTTTCGAAGATCTTCACGTCGATGTTGTCAAAACAGGTATGTTGTCAAATGCAAAGATCATCAGAGCTGTTGCCAGTACTTTAAAAAAGTGGAAAGTAGAGAAAATTGTGGTTGATCCAGTTATGAGAGCTAAAGGAGGAGATCCCTTGCTGAAGCCAGAGGCAACTGAAACTTTGATATCGGAATTTTTGCCGATGGCCTACATTGTGACACCCAATGTTCCAGAAGCAGAAGTTCTGGCAGGGATGGAGATAAAAACAGGAGATGACATGCTGGTGGCAGCGAAAAAGATTCGTTCTCTTGGACCTAAATACGTCCTGATGAAGGGAGGACATCTTGAGGAGGGAAAAATTGCTATTGATTATCTATTTACCGGTGAAGATTTTTATGAGTTTCGAGCTGAAAGGTTCTATACGAAAAACACACATGGGACAGGTTGTACCTATGCATCTGCAATCGCTGCTTACCTTGCAAAAGGACAGGATATTGTTGACGCTGTAATAAATGCGAAAATTTTCGTTACTGGAGGTGTAAAGTATAGCCTTGAACATGGAAATGGACACGGACCTGTAAACCACGAATGGCTGATTCTTGGGCTTGAAGCTCCACGGGTCGAGGTAAAAAAGTTATGATAATTTCTGCACTTATTTCAGTTATCCTGATAAATTCAAATCCTGTTGCCGAATGTAATGGTTATAAGGCCTATGAAGATGACAGTAGTGTCGTCGTGCTGAATCCTTACCATAGAAAAATTGTCGAGCTTAAATACCGGGGAGAAAATGTTCCAGAAGTGAGACTGACCGATAAAGGCCAACTTGTTGCCTTTTATCCTGCAACCTACAAGTTGTCAGTTGTAGATTCCGGTAATAAATGGATATTCAATTTTCATCCTGATAAAAATTGGTATGAGATCGAGTCCTATTCTGCTTTTGATGTCCAGGGTAATTTGATGGCTGTAGCCTATTTTTTGAATGGTAAAACTTATTTTATTGCTTTTAAAAATTTTAAGAGATTGTTCAAGAATACTTACAGCTCACTTTTCCCTGCAGGATTATGGATAAGGAATGGAAAGATTTTTCTGAGACTCTACAGAGTAAAAAATAATGCTATAACAGAAGATTTTGTTGTGTCTCCTCTGGACAATCATGAATGGAAGATTCCGAAGATTATAGCTGTTGATTTTGATGGCAGTAAACTTGTTTTTGCAACAAGAAAAAAGATAATGGTGTTTAGAGATGGAAAGGTGAGGGAAGAAATTGCGAAGGGAATTATACTCGACGTGAAATTAAGTAAAGGAATTCCGATTATGCTTGTGAAAATTCGTGGAAGAGGTGTCTTCATTCAAAAAAGTGGAGGAGTTTTAAAGCCTGTCAAAAATACATTTGAAAGATTTAGAAGGTGTTATGATCAACAAGGATAGAGGAACATCTTTCACTATAAAAGGAGACTGATATGATTTTAACATTGATCTTAGGTCTCGTAATTTCCTATTCCTGGCCTATTGCACCTGTGAATCAACAGCACAACATTTCAGGGACGTTTGGGGAATTTCGATCAGGTCCACCTATTCATTTTCATAATGGTGTTGATATACCTGCACCGGAGGGGACTCCTGTTTATGCTGTTGAGGGAGGTGTAGTCCTGTGGCTCGGCTCCGGCTTCAATGGGGGAATAAGAGTAGGGAGATTTGCTTACGTCCATGTAGTTCCTCGCTCTGACATCCAGCTTGGGGATACAGTGAATCAAGGAGAAATCGTAGGATACATAAATTCAGGTGCTCATGTCCATTTCAAGGATGGTGGTGGAGCATCATCATATCCAGTATCCAATCCATTGTTACCAGGTCAACTTTCTCCCTTTTATGATCCATGGGGGACAAGTGTGTATAGTATAACATTTTTCAGTCATTACCTTGGAAATTACATGAATCCTGACAGTTTATACGGTCAGGTTGATATTGTTGCAGGCGCTCTTGATACCACAGGATCTGGTATAATAGGCAGTAATAATGGTGTTTTTCAAATTTATTATGCCCTCTTTTCTGCCGATACCCAGAACCTAATTATTGGTCCACATAAACTCGTTGAATTTGTCCATTTGCCTTCAACACCAGTGGAAGAAGTTTACTATGTTCCCTGGTCAAACAATCAAAATCATTATTACATAGTGACAAATTCAACGGCCAAGGCAAGAGGAAGTCTGGATCTGAAACACGTACCGGAGGGTGATTACGTTCTCGCTGTTTACGCTTCGGATACCAGAGATAATTGGGATACGAACTTTGTGAATATTCATGTTGTTCCAACAGATACAACACCTCCTGAGATTCCCGAGCTTACGTCCCTTAAATTACTCCCTGACGGCAGAGCATGTCTTAGCTGGAAGCCGGATACCTCGTCTGACCTGGCCGGCTATGATATTTATCTAAAATTTGGAAATTCAAGATGGGTTAAGTGGGCTACAGTGTCCCCTTCTGAATCAACTTTTACAACGTCCAGGATTCTGACCCGAAACTGGAATTTTTATTTTAGAGTGCGAGCTTTTGACAATCAGGAGAATTACAGTGATTCATCAACTATCTTTGTTATAAGACGAACCACTTCACCGGATAAAGTTTTGATTGTTGATGGAAATTCAGAGGAAAAGGGACATGATTACTTCACACGTTATTTGTGGGGACTTAAAAACATAACAATCGAAACAGTGAGCCAGAATGCGCTTTCTTCAATGGATTTGAACGATTTCACTCTTGTAATACTGAGTAAAGGGATCGATACAACAGCAATTGATACAACAGCGCTAATTACATACCTGAATGCAGGTGGAAAAATGTTTGTAAATGGTGCCAGGACTGCAAAAATTCTTGAGACTTCAGGTATCCTGAATCTGGCAGGTGTAAGATTTGTGCGGGACTCCGCAGGGACTGACACCGTAATCGCAAAGCCGTGTGGACCATTTTACGATTTATCCGCAATTATTTCCACGGGAGCTGAATCGAATGTTATAGACACAACCAACGGCTCGTTCGTGGTATTCAGCTTTAAAGGAGATGGAACAGCTGGTGTGATTAACGGTGATACAAGCATCATCTTCTTCTCATTTTCCATAGATCACAGTCAAGACACAACATTTGTTGTTCAAATATTGCGTGATATTTACAATATTTTTGATCTCACATCCGTACGAGAAAATTCCTTCTCCAATGGATCAAAGTTATCAATTTCTTATTCTTTTAATGGATTCCTGAATTTTAATGGTGTAAGGCATGCTGCTATTGTGGAAATTTTTGATCCGTGTGGAAGGAAGGTGTTTTGTTCTCGCATCTATCCAAATATGAGAAAGCTAAAAGTTAAAAATCTTTCTTCAGGTGTTTATTTTGTAACTCTTGATCGTAAGAGGGTATTCAAAATAATGGTGGTAAAGTAAAATGTTTGAGTGGAAGAACGGCGAATTATATTGCGAGGAAGTGAGCATCACAGATTTAGCCAGACAGTTTGGCACTCCCCTGTACGTTTATAGCAAATCATCATTTCTAAAAAGAATTGAGCAGATTAAAGAAGTGTTTAAAGACATTCCCCATCTTATTGCTTACTCCCTAAAAGCGAACAACAACCCGCATATTTTGCGCATTATCAAAGAATATGGATGTGGTGCGGATACTGTGTCAGGTGGTGAGGTTAAATTGGCAATTGAGACCCATTTTCCTCCTGATAAAATAGTTTTTGCCGGTGTTGGAAAAACAGTAGAAGAGATAGAATTTGCAATGGAAAATGGAATCAAATTGTTGAATGTTGAGTCGGAAGAAGAGCTTTATGTTATAAAAGAAATTGCAAGTAAATTGCAAAAACGTATAAATGTTGCTCTGAGAATAAATCCGGATGTATCCCCAAAAACAATAGACAAGATCGCCACTGCAAAAAAATCAAGTAAATTTGGAATTGACCTCGACTTAGCTGAAGAAATTTTGAAGACGTTTTCGGATAGATGGGTATCTATTACCGGTCTCCACGTGCACATCGGTTCACAGATCTTTGAATGGGAGCCCTATCTTGAGGCTGTCAAAAAGGTTGAACATCTTTTTCACTTTGAAAAAATTTCTACTTTTGATATTGGGGGAGGTTTTGGAGTGGACTATGATGCAACTGGAAAGAAGTTTGATTTCAACGGTTTCAGGAAGAATGTTCTCCTGTACCTAAGGAATTTTGTGGACGAGGTGATAACAGAGCCAGGGAGGTTCATAATTGCAAGAGCTGGAATTCTTGTGACAAAAGTACTTTACAGAAAAAGAGATTTCGTTATTGTTGACGCAGGTATGAACGATTTTTCAAGACCTGCGTATTACGGGGCAAGGCATAGAATTGTTAATGTTGTGAAAAATGGACGGACAAAGGAGTTATTCTCGGTTGGAGGACCTGTGTGTGAGTCTACCGATGTGTTCGGTCGGGATTTTGAACTTGAAATACCTGATAGAGGAGATCTTCTTGCCATAATGGATACTGGGGCATACGGCATGACGATGGCGTCAAATTACAATGCAAGGCCAAGACCAGCAGAGGTCCTGTGTGAAGCGGATAGGTACTTTTTAATCAGGTCAAGAGAGGGCATAGACGAAGTCTTATGGCGTGGAATACAACGCTAAAGCCTTTCGTCCTGTTTTAAATAAGGGGTTCGAGGGAAAGTATAATTGCAGTAAGCACATTTATAAGGAGTCCTCGTAGTGAAAAAACTGTTCTCACATTCAGGACAAATATATTCACTTGCATTCTCGTCAAATTTCACGTTTACTTCTGTTAAACCACTTCTACACAAAGGGCAATACATGGGATCACCTTGATTCTCAGGAACCCAGATAATAGTGCCACATCCTTTACATTCGAAAGATTTAAGTTCCATAAAACTCTCCTATTAATCTATTTAATGCTTTGTCTGGATCTTTAGCATGGGTTACAGAACGTCCTACCACAATGAAATCGAATTTGTTTTTCCTTGCAAACTCCGGGGTTACAATTCTTGCTTGATCGCCTCTCTTATCATCCGAGAATCTTATGCCCGGGACAAATACTTTAATATCTGGATATTTTTCTTTGATTGTTTTGGCCTCAAGACCTGAAAGAACGATACTGCGCCCACCATGTTTAACAAAAATGTCCACAAGATTTGAAACCGTGTCTTTGACTTTCAAATTATACCCCATGAGTTTAGACAACATCACATCATCGATGCTGGTCAAAATTGTAACACCGATAATTTCAATTTTACCTTCAGCCGCTGACAGGGCTTCCGAGATCATAGAATTTCCACCAGTAATGTGGATTGTTACGTATTTCACTTCAAGATTTTTTAAAGCACGAACGGAGTCTCCCACAACACTTGGAATGTCATGAAGTTTCATATCGAGAAAGATTTCAACACCTTGATTTTTTATATCCTGTACAATTTGTGGGCCGTAACGGCTGAATAGTGGAAGACCGATCTTAAAGATTTTTACCCTATCTTTGAAATTTTTCACCCAATTCACAGCTAATTTTTTATCATACGTATTTAAAGCAATGATTATTTCACCCATAATTTTCTATCACCTCTTTGAGACTTACATTGTGATGCTCTTTGATATTGTTCTTCATCTCATAGGAAAATTTTATGAGAAATTCGTCAAGCCTGTCTAATGGTTTCTCCGGTACAGGAAAATTTATTATTTCTGCCAATTCAATCAATTCACCAAGCGAGATTTTCGATGGTGGCTTTACCGGAAGATATTTTCCATCTATGTTTTCAATTATCCCCTTCTCGACAAATATGTCAAGTATGGTTTTTAACTCATGGGGTGATGTGTGTAATCTTTTTGCAAGTGGTTTTAAGGGGGTGGCTCCCTTCCCTTTTTCAAAATTCTCACATATCAGAATGAAGGCCTTTAATTTCTTGTAATTTGTAATCTTCTCACCTGTAAGAAGTTCAGGCCATTGTAGAGTTGCTGTTATTTCTGCTCCAAATAAAACAAGGAGCCAGAAAAAGTACATCCAGATCAGGAAAATTAAGATGACGGCCATTGTGCCATAAATGTGGTTGTAGGCCGCCTTTGTGGTAATGTACCAGTCAAAGATGTGTTTGGAAATTTCCCAGACCACACTTGTAAAGCCACTACCAATGAGTGCTGGTTTTGCAGAAACCTCAATGTAGGGTAAGAAGTAGTACATTACGAAAAAACCGGCCCATGCAAGTATGACAGGAAAAGTGAGAAAGAAAAGTTTTGTAATAAAATGTAGGTGGAATAAAGGTGATGATCCAAACCTTTCTGATAACCTTGCAGAAACGTAAAACGAGAGTCCGAGAAGAAGAGGGGTCAAAGTCAAAAATGCCCAGAATGAAGCAAATTTTTGCCCCCACGGCCTTTTAACCTTGACAGACCAGATTTCATTTAGAGCAACCTCAATCGTGTCTATGATAAATACCGAGGCAATGACAAGAAATATCAGTCCGATGATATTAAGAGTTGCTGTGTTTCCAACAAAATTCTGAATGTATTCCTGGATTTTTGCTGCCGAAGATGGTAGAAAATTTTTGAAAATGAAATTTTCAAGTTGTTCCCTGAAGCTTTTGAAGGCACTAAAAGATGAAAACAGAGAGAACGAAATTGCAGTTATTGGAACCAATGAAAAAAGTGTAGCATAGGAAAGTGCCGAGGCTCGTGAAAAACATCCATCCCTATTAAATTTTTTGAATACCCCCCATGAATAGGATGCCAGATTTTTAAATTTTTTGAGCATCTCTCAAAGTGAGATATTTAGACCAGACTTGGCGGAGAAAATATGAACCCTTTCAAGATAGAAGTAAATATGTAGCTTCTCTCCATGCTCCGGAGGATTGAACGGTGGTATTCGAGAGACAAAATTTATACCGCTTTTTGTTTTGTAATACACCAGGATTTCGTTCCCGAGTGTTTCAACAAAATCAACCGTTGCGATCATAACCGGAGCCATTTCAGACTTTTTCAGGTCATTCTCACTTCTTATATCCTCTGGTCTAATTCCCAGAAATACATCTTTTTCAAAATTTTTACGTAATTTTTGTGAAATTTTTTCTGGAATTTCGACGCTGAAATCTTTGTTTTTGAAAAAGAGTTTCCCACCCTCTTCAATTAGTTCACCATCAAAAAAGTTCATTGGGGGTGAGCCTATAAAACCCGCAACAAATTTGTTTCTGGGACGATGGTAAAGAGATAGTGGATCATCAATTTGCTGGATTATTCCATCGTTCATGAGGATAATAATGTCACCAAGGGTCATAGCTTCAACCTGATCATGTGTTACATAAATTGAGGTAGCCTCCAGTCTTTTGTGGAGTTTGGCAAGCTCTGCCCTCATGTGAACTCTCATCTTTGCATCAAGATTTGACAGTGGCTCATCGAATAAAAAGACATCCGGGTTTCGCACAATAGCTCTACCGAGTGCTACCCTCTGCCTTTGTCCACCAGACAATTCCTTGGGTTTTCTATCCAGTAAGTGGTCGATGGCAAGGATTTTAGCAGCTTCCTTTACTCTTTTATCTATTTCGTCTCTGGGAATCTTCCTCATTCTCAAGCCAAATGCCATATTGTCGTAAACTGTCATGTGTGGGTATAGGGCATAATTTTGAAACACCATGGCGATATTTCGATCTTTAGGAGGAATATTATTAACGAGTCTTTCTCCGATGTAGATCTCACCGTTCGTCACCTGCTCAAGTCCCGCAATGAGTCTTAAAGTTGTTGTTTTGCCACATCCTGATGGACCAAGAATTACTGCAAATTGGTGATCTTCAACGACAAAAGAGACGTCGTTTACAGCCACGACTCTGTTAAACTTCTTTGTTACGTGTTTAAGCTCAACTCTTGCCATACTCCCCCTTTGTAAGATGATCAAGAATTTTTACGATAGTTTCTTTTAACTGCCTTCTATCCACTACCATGTCTATCATCCCGTGCTCAAGTAAAAACTCAGAAGTTTGAAAACCATCAGGTAGATCTTCCCCGATTGTTTGTTTTATTACACGGGGGCCCGCAAAGCCGAGAAGGGCCCTTGGTTCAGCTACGATTACATCTCCGAGTGCAGCAAAGGATGCCATAACACCCCCCATTGTGGGATCTGATAAGACAGATATGAATGGTAACTTTGCCTCTTCAAGCAGATTTACACCGACTGTAGTCTTGGCCATTTGCATAAGCGAAAATATCCCTTCGTGCATTCTTGCACCACCACCAGAAGAGGTAACAGAAACCATGGGGACTCTTTTCTCAACAGCTTTTATCGCAGCTCGATAGAAAATTTCACCATAAACAGACCCCATGCTGCCACCAAGGAAACCAAAATCGGTCACAAATAAAACAATGCTCATTCCTCCCATTATACCTGTACCAGCAATAGCTGCCTCACGCAACCCGGTCTTTTTCCTTGATTTTTCTATTTTCTCTTTATACCCGGGAAATTCAAGCACATCCACAGGTTCGAGATGTTCACCAATTTTTTCATCGAATTCCCCATGATCAAGTAATAATTTCACAAAATCGAGAGCCCTGATTCGAAAATGATAGTTACAAACTGGACAAACATGTAAATTTTTTTCAAGCTGATTTCGATAAATAATTTCTCCACAGGAAGGACATTTTATAAATATATCCTTTGGCACATCCCTCTTTTCAATCTTTATTGTTTTCTTCTTGCGGCGAAATAACATGGTGGAAATTATACCTTTTTTAACGGAATCATGTCAAATTAAATTGAATTTGAATCTGTCACATTTTCTGGTGTAAATCAGTATCGATGTTTTCTCAAAAATATTTTCTCTAACAAAATTCTCGATTAGACCAGGGTCATTGGTTGGAAGTAACGGGGCGAACCGCTTGGGTTTTAAATCTAATAAAAGATTCGTCAGAGATGAATTATCTTCCGGTACCAACGGAAGAAACGCAATGTCTATCCTTCGTACAAAGAACTTCTTAAGGTCTGCAACGATGTCATGAATTAATTGATCTTTGATATTAAACATATAGTTTGAATCCATATAAAAAAATCTGAATTTGCCTTTTTTCACGAGTACAGCGTACTGCTCACCATAAGGGTAAATTGACACTTCAGTACCATCTCCAAGCTCATTTGTAACTTTAAAGGAGTGACTACCGAAAGAAGGTTTAAAATTTATTGAATCTTTAAAAAGTCTGATTTGAGCGTTAGGAACTGTTTGGAAGACATATACATTTTTCCCGCGGGTTTTGAATTTACAATTAAAATTTTCTGTTGGATTAAACAGGAATACATTATTTTGAAATTCCAATCCAACACACTCAAACCCTCCATACACAGTTTCGACTAACATTTGCATATTTTAATTTAAATCCTATTAAAATCAAGCAGTTTGGGAAAATGTTTTTCTTGATACTTTGTAGATGCACCAATAAAATTTAGCAAGATTTTTTAAACCGGAGGATTATAGATGAATCCAGTTTTTAAGGATGTTTTAATTACCGGAGTGAAAATAGCCATAGTAATTGCTGGTATGCTTGGAGTGGTAGCTTATCTCACCTTGATGGAGAGAAAGGTTGTTGCTTACATCCAGGAGAGGCTGGGGCCAAATCGGGTTGGTCCGTGGGGACTTCTTCAGCCTATTGCCGACGGCATAAAGTTATTTTTTAAAGAAGATGTCATACCTGCCCACGTCGATAAGCTTCTTTACATGATCGCTCCCATAATTGTCATGACTATGGCGGTTATGCCATTTGTTATAATTCCATTCTCAAAGAATTTTTACCTTTCTGATATAAATGTTGGGATACTTTTACTCCTTGCTATTTCAGGTATAAATACCTATGGGGTTCTCCTTGCTGGTTTATCTTCAAATTCGAAATACTCAATGATTGGTGGATTGAGAGTAGCGAGTCAGCTTATAAGTTATGAGGTTGCTCTTGCACTTGCATTTGTCGGTGTTGTCTTATGGAGTGGTTCTATGTCTCTTGTAAAAATTGTAGAATCTCAGCACACTGTCTGGAATATTATTCCCCAAATAATCGGTTTTATAGTTTTCTTCATTGCTGCACTTGCCGAATTAAATAGAATACCCTTTGACTTGCCGGAAGCTGAGGCAGAGCTTGTGGCGGGTTATCATACGGAGTACAGTTCCATGAAATTTGCTCTTTTTTATCTTGGTGAGTATGCCAATTTGACTGCTATGAGCGCAATAATTACAACCATATATCTCGGAGGGTGGCAGGGGCCCTGGTTTCCCGGATTTATCTGGTTTGCCATAAAAATGTTCGTTGTACTATTTGTTTTTATGTGGATCAGATGGACATATCCACGATTTAGATTTGATCAATTGATAGGAGTAGGTTGGAAACTCCTTGTCCCACTTGCTTTGCTAAATATTGCCATTACTGCTATTCTGAGAATTTATCTTTAGGAGGTGTTATGAAAGTTATATTTTACGTTAATGCTTTTTTTAGTTTACTTTTTGCTCTTGGTGTTTTGTTCGGGAAGAATCCACTAAGAAGTGCGTTATCGTTACTTTTATTTTTTATCTCAATTTCCCTCTACTTCTTTTTTGCCGGATCTGACTATCTGGGGTTCGTCCAGATAATTGTTTATGCCGGTGGAATAATTGTTTTAATTGCCTTTGTGATTATAATTCTCGGTTTGAGGCGCGAATCACTTGATTTTGATATATCACTTAGAAGTTTTGTTGGGATAATCTTACTCGCACTTTTTGCCCTCGGTATCTTATACGGATTTGGGAAAACAATTCTACATTTTGTGCCTCAATCCCCTTACTTTGATACGAGTGCTGCGGGTATAGGCGATGCAATATTTTCCAGGTATCTTTTACCCTTTGAGGTTGCCTCCATTCTCTTACTTGTAGGTGTGGTTCTTGCATTTATTTTTGCAAAAAAGGAGGTTTAAATGCTGGGATTCAGTGATTATTTGCTGGTTAGCGTGATTCTCTTCTTCGTTGGAGCTCTGGGTGTTATTTTCCGTCGAAATTTAATTTATATTTTGATGAGTCTTGAGATAATGTTGAATTCTATAAATATTACTCTTATCGGTTTAGCAAAATACTCAAAAGATACAAATCCACAGGTTTTAATTCTATTTATTCTTGTAGTTGCTGCTGTTGAAGTGGCTGTCGGACTTGGAATTGCGATTAATTTAATGAGGGTTAAAGGTAGCGTGGATGTCGATGTATTTAAATCATTAAAGGGGTAGAGAGATGGAAGCTATACTTATATTAACACTTTTTGTGCCGCTACTTGGAGCAGTTATTAACGGAGTATTTGGCTCACCGTTTAAAAAGTATGCACACTGGGTTGCTGTACCAGCAATCGGGGTTTCATGGATTGGCGCACTTTATTTACTGAAATTTGTACTTGCGGGAAATACATTGATTGTCAATTTATGGCAATGGATTCCTGTAAAAGATTTCAATGTAAATTTTGGTCTGTATCTTGATCCTCTATCTGCTGTGATGATTGCTACAGTGACCACAGTCTCTTTCTTTATTCACATTTATTCAATCGGTTACATGCATGGTGATCCGGGTTATAGGCGATATTTTGCTTATCTGAATTTATTCGTATTTTCTATGCTCCTCCTGGTTCTCGCAAATAACTACGTTTTGCTATTTGTAGGTTGGGAAGCAGTAGGACTTTGTTCATATCTTCTTATTGGATTCTGGTATGAGAAAAAGAGTGCCTCTGATGCGGGAAAGAAAGCTTTCATCGTCAACAGGATCGGTGATGCTGGTTTTATCCTTGGAATTTTTACCATGTTTTTCACGGTTGGAGCGGTGGATTACAAGACTGTATTTGAAGCTGCTCCTCATTTGTCAGCGGCGGTAGTTGGGGCAATAACATTCTTTTTATTCATGGGAGCTATGGGAAAGTCGGCCCAGTTTCCACTTTACGTATGGCTGCCTGATGCCATGGAAGGTCCCACTCCTGTATCCGCTCTCATTCACGCTGCAACAATGGTTACTGCAGGGGTTTATATGGTTGCGAGATCAAGTGCACTTTACTCGTCACATGGTTCCGTTGCCAACCTTGTAGCTGGAATCGGGGCTTTTACGGCCATATTTGCAGCGTCTATTGCCCTTGTTAATGATGACATCAAAAGAGTTCTTGCATACTCAACAATATCTCAGCTTGGTTACATGTTTATCGGTGTTGGTATAGGGGCTTATGCCACGGGTATTTTCCATCTTTACACCCATGCTTTCTTTAAAGCTCTCCTGTTTTTAACTGCTGGTAGTGTAATGCATGCCCTTCACGGTGAGTTGAATATGCAGAAGATGGGGGGACTATTTAAGAAAATGCCTCATACAGCAATTACTTTTATTATAGGAGCACTTGCACTCTCTGGGATTCCACCCCTTGCGGGGTTTTTCTCAAAAGATGCTATTTTGAAAGAAGCGTTGCTCAGGGGACATGTCACTATCTGGTGGATCGGCACGATTACAGCTTTCATGACTGCTTTTTACATGTTTAGATTGATTTTTAAAGTTTTCTTTGGTTCACCACGTGATGAAGAACTTTATGAGCACGCACACGAATCTCCTGCAGTAATGACAATTCCATTGTGGGTACTTGCAATCGGAGCTATAGCGGTAGGGTGGGTTGGCATCGGGGAAGACGCCAGTCCATTTTTCAAATTTCTTGCACCATCACTTTACCATGCTGCACACGGTGCTTTAATTGAACCAGCCCCCTGGCAGGAATGGTTGCCCCTTGCGTTGGGTATTCTTGGAATAGTCCTTGCATGGTCCATGTATATGAAAAATGTACCCTCACCTGAGGCTATGGCCAGGACATTCAAGACGTTCTATAAACTACTTAAAGGCAAATGGTATGTCGATGAGATTTACAATCTATTTATTGTGAAGCCGGTACACTTTCTTGCAGTGTTACTTTTTAAACTCGTTGACCGGATATTGATTGATGGAACTGTAAACGGAATTGCCTGGCTGAACAGAGCTATCGGTTCAGTTTTGAACAAGATTCAGACAGGTGCGGTCAAGACTTATATGGTCTGGATCGTTTTCGCAGCAACATTAATTCTCTGGCTGCAACTTTTAAAATAGGAGGAAAATGAATGAAACTGGATTTGCTGAGTCTCGTAATAATTTTTCCGGTAATTGGTGCGATTCCCATCTTCTTTATGAGTCCTAAAAATAAGAAAGTACTTTTTGATTACACTCTGCTTGTTACACTTATAGAATTCCTCCTCTCTCTATTTCTGCTGAAGGGATTCAAATTTGGTCTCTACGGATTTCAGTTTGAGCACGTTTATAAGTGGATCCCATCAATTGGGGCATCATTCCATGTTGGAATAGATGGCATGAGCTTGATTTTAATATTATTGACTACTTTCCTGACTGCACTCGGAATTCTCTCTTCGTACAACTACATTACCCACAAGGCGAAGGAATATGTAATTGTCATGCTTCTCATGGAGACCGGAATGATCGGGGTCTTCGCCTCTCTTGACCTCTTGCTTTTCTATCTTTTCTGGGAATTGATGCTGATCCCTATGTACTTTTTGATAGGAATATGGGGGCATGAGAGAAGGGTTTATGCGGCATTTAAGTTTGTGATCTACACAATGGCTGGAAGTGCATTGCTTATCACAGGAATTCTTGTTCTCTATTTCTATAATCATAGTGTTACAGGAGTATATACATTTGACCTTTTAAAATTGTATAGATTGAATGTACCCTATGATCTTGCTAAAAAACTTTTCCTTGCCTTTGCCATTGCATTTGCTATAAAGGTTCCCATCTTTCCGTTCCATACGTGGTTACCGGATGCCCACGTAGAGGCACCAACGGCAGGGTCAGTGCTCCTCGCTGGTGTCCTCTTGAAGATGGGGATTTATGGATTTTTAAGGTTTGCATTTCCACTTTTCCCGAGAGCAGCAATTCATTATGCTCCTCTGTTCATGGCGCTTGGTATCATAGGGATTTTGTACGGTGCATTTATGTCATGGGTACAAAAGGACTTAAAAAAGCTTGTTGCCTATTCATCTGTTGCCCACCTGGGATTTATTGTGCTTGGAATATTTACATTTAACCTGTACGGTACTCAAGGAGCTGTAATACAAATGGTTAATCATGGACTTTCTACTGGCGCTTTGTTCTTTATCGTTGGAATGCTTTATGAGAGAAGGCATACACGTTTGATTGAAGAGTTTGGAGGGCTCGCAAAAGTTATGCCGGTTTTTTCAGTTATATTTGGTATAGTCATGCTGTCTTCCATAGGATTGCCTGGATTGAACGGATTTATAGGTGAATTCCTCGTAATGCTTGGTGCATTTAAAGCAACAAAATTCGCAGCATACTTTGCGGTAATAGGCATTATTTTTGCCGCAGTTTATATGCTTACAATGTTCCAGAAAGTTGTATTTTTGAAGGTCAAGGAGAAAAATCTTGGGCTACCTGACATTTCTCTAAGAGAATTCTTCGTACTCGCCCCAATTCTTCTATTTATCTTCTGGATTGGAATTTATCCCAAGCCATACCTTAAGATGACAGAGCCCACTTCAAGTGCTGTTATCCTCCAGATAAAAAATACACAGAATGCAGAGAGAAGGATGAAGAAGCTGACAGAACCTGTCAGCGAAGATGTTACACTTAAAATCACCGGGAGGAAAGCAAGATGAATGCTCACATTCTTTTGCCAGAGATAATCCTTTCAGTTACTGCTGTCCTTGTCCTTATCATAGAATTCTTAACTCCAAGACGTCTCCAGTTTATTGGTACAGTTACTATTCTTGGAATATTATTAGCTTTGTTTTATGACCTCTCTATGTTTAGAAACGCTGGTATAGCTTTTTATGGTATGGTAAAAATTGGGCCGTTTGATCGTATGTTCGACCTCATCTTTTTTATAGGTGCTATTCTTTTGATTCTCCTCTCATTTGATTATTTTGTTGAAATCTCGGGTGAATTTTACTTTTTCTTGATAACATCTCTGATAGGCATGATGTTACTTGCAAAATCTTCGGATTTATTCATGCTATTCCTTTCTTTGGAAACTTTGAGCTTTTCGCTATTGGGATTGATTGGGATTTTGAAGAGGAAGGAATTTGTTGCTGAGGCAACTCTCAAATATTTTGTCCTTGCAGCATTTTCGTCAGCATTTTTCCTTTTTGGTGTTATTTTAACTTATGTAATTTTTCAGACGACAAATATTTCTGAGATCTCGAACAAACTTTTTGCGGCAGGCCTTACGGGTATAAAGCCGGGTCTTATTGTCACTCTGGTGTTACTCGTTGTAGGACTTGCTTTTAAAATTGCTGCAATTCCTTTTCACATGTGGACGCCGGACGTTTATGAGGGAGCACCTGCGCCTGTGGTTGCGTTTTTATCTGCTGGTCCAAAGGCTGCTGGATTTGCAATCATATTAAAGATCTTACTTAGCGGTTACCAGTCTCATCCCGAAATCTGGAAGGGATTGGTTACTTATCTTGCAGTGTTCACAATGTTCTGGGGAAATCTTGCCGCTTTGAAAACCAGGAATCTCAAGAGGATGCTTGCGTATTCGACGATAGCGCACGCCGGATACGTCCTCGTCGCAATAGTTTCTGCAAATCAGGAAGCTTATGCAGCAATCGTATTTTACATGCTCTCTTACACTTTTATGGTGTTCGGTGCTTTCGCTATTGTATCTATGGTGGGTGATTCACATTCTAATCTCGAAGATTATGCAGGTCTTTCAAGAACATCTCCGCTGCTTGCTTTTATGATGGCTATCTTCATGATTTCTATGACAGGAATTCCAACTACTTCTGGATTTATTTCTAAATTCTATGTCTTTATGTCTGCCGCAAAGACTAATCACATCTGGCTTGTTATCTTTGGCTTTATCAATGGTGCCATCTCTGCATATTACTATTTAAGAGTTGTAGTTTACATGTACATGATGGATGCGAGAGAAGAACATGCAGTGCCATATTTTCCATTTTTGAGATCGGTCATGTGGATTGCAGTTATTTTTATCTTTTATCTTGGTCTTTTCCCACAAAAGGTGTTTGAAATCATAATTTCTACTCTTTAAAAATAGCTTAGGAGGGGGGAGGTATTGTGTGTGGCCCCACAATTTTTGAGAAAGGAGGATGATTGAAATGAACGTACCACTTTTTACTTTAAACAGACAACACGAAAAGCTCATGGACGAGCTGATGAAAGCAACTGAGACTGTAATAAAATCAGGAAAATTCATTCTTGGTCCATGGGTGACTGAATTTGAAGAAAAGGTTGCTGAATATCTTGGTGTGAAATATGCAATAGGTGTGGGTAATGGAACAGATGCCATAAGTATTGCCCTTTCTGCAATTGGTGTAAAACCCGGAGATGAAGTTATTACAACTCCATTCACGTTTATAGCTACTGCAGAGACAATAGCCATGCTGGGGGCAAAACCAGTATTTGTAGATATCGATCCAGACACTTTCAACATTAACCCTGAGCTGATTGAGGAAAAAATTACTGATAAAACCAGGGCTATTATCCCCGTTCATCTCTATGGTCAGGCTGCGGATATGGATAGGATCATGCAAATTGCAAACAACTATGGATTGTATGTAATAGAAGACACGGCTCAGGGGATTGGGGCACTTTACAAAGGCAAAAAACTCGGTACGATTGGCCATGCTGGGACCTTCAGCTTCTTCCCTACAAAAAATCTTGGGGCATTGGGTGATGCCGGTCTTGTTGTCACAAATAATGAGGAAATATATAAAAAGGCAAAAAGCCTACGAGTTCATGGGTCCCCACGTAAGTATTACCATGAGTATCTTGGTTATAATTCAAGACTGGATTCACTTCAGGCCGCTTATTTACTCGTAAAACTCCCACATACTGACAAGTGGAATGAGATGAGAAGGAAAAACGCAGAATTTTACAATGATAATTTGAAAGATGTCGTAAAGGTGCCGGTAGAGCGTGAGGGCAATTACCATATTTATCATCAATATAGTCTGAGAACAGAAAAAAGGGATGAGCTTAGAGATTATCTGATTAATAACGGAATCGGAGTGGCAATTCATTATCCTATCCCACTACATTTACAACCTGCTTTTTCCTATCTCGGTTATAAAAAGGGGGATTTTCCGGAAGCTGAAAAAGCAGCAAAAGAGGTGCTTTCACTTCCTATCTTTCCTGAACTAACTGACGAAGAGAAAGACTATGTAGTGAAAAAAATACGAGAATTTTTTGGGAAATAATTTTCGTGAATTTTGCTCGCTCTAAAATGTTGGGTATTCATGGTGCACATTTTATTATCCGTGGTAAATGTGGTTTTGAAATATGATAAACAGGGAGGATTGAGATGGTTCTTAACATTTTGATATTCATTATTGCTATAGCCGTTGGTATTCTTATTTACTTTTTACTCAAATCTGTTGCAATTCTAACTGGAATCCTCGGCATTATAATGGGTGGATTTGCTGGTGTATATTTTTACAAAACCTATGACGTTTACTGGCTTTCTGCTGCCGTAGTTGGGGGAATAATAGGTGGCATACTGGCTTTTCCTGGACTGATTGTGGCAGAGGCCTCAAAAAAGAAGTAATTCGCGCTTGGAATAGATAAGTCTATGTAAAGTACACACCTCCATTTGCAGTTATTACCTCGCCTGTTATGTATGAACTTGCCTCAGAGGCGAGGAAATATATTACTTCAGCAATTTCTTCTGGCTCCGCCACTCTACCAAGAGGTATTTTTGCATTAATTTCATTCTCTCTTGTTTTTAGGTAACCAGCGGTCATGTCCGTCCGTGTATATCCAGGTGCAACAGCATTAACCGTTATGTTGAACTTCGCAAGATATAAGGCCATTGATCTTGTGAAACCAAGTAATCCTGCCTTTGCAGATGAGTAGTGGACCCCTTTAGGAGATCCAGAAAAAGCTCTAAGTGAGGACACGTTTATTATCCTCCCCCACCCCGATTCTTTCAGAAAAGGAATCGCATATTTTGTGACAAGAAAAGCTCCTGTAAGATTAACTGCAATAACTCTATTCCATTCTTCAAGTGTGAGCTCCTCCGGAGTGAAATGAGTGGAAAGCCCTGCGTTATTAACTACAATCTGGAGCGAACCAAACTCTTTTTTTATAACATCAAACATTCGTCTTACTTCATCTTCAACGGATACATCTGCTTTTACCATAAAAGCTTTTACTTTAAATTCTTCGAGCATTTTAATGGTTTCTTTAGCAGCCTTATCATTGTTTAAATAATTCACAGCAACGTTAATGCCCTTCCTGGCAAACAAAACTGCAGTTGCTCTTCCTATACCTCTTGAACCGCCAGTTATCAATGCGAATTTTTCCATTTCAGTATTTAATTAATCCAAGCCATGTGCCGAGTAAAAATTGCAATCTGCCTATTAAAAGAGAAACACGAGCCATTACAGTGTATCCAAAAGAAGCGCCAAATCCGATCATTAGAAAGATTATTCCGACTTTGGATGAGATCTTGAGTCCTCCCTTATGCTCTTTTGAAAAGAAAAAATAAGACAGAACTGTTAATACACCAATAAAAATCAGAATTGCATTCATGAATGCAAGCGGTGAATGATAAGAAGAAGGAGAAAGGAGAATTGTCCCTTTCGCCTGCTCCATAATCCTTGCCTGAAATGCTGCTGGAATTGCAAACCCTGATGCCGTACCAAGAAGGAAGGCTATAGGCCACCTTATGAAAAAAGAGAATTTGGGTATAAAAATAGCGAAATAGAGCAAGCCAAGTAGTAGTGGAACAATGTAAAGCATGTTGTGCTCTTTAACAATATGTGACACGATATTCGGGTAAATCCCATTATACCAATAAATGTTTAAATAGTAGCCAGCGGAAACTCCGACAAGTAGATGTTCAGCAAATTTGTAAAAGGGATTGTCCCTGTAAAGAAATGAAAATATGAAAAGTGACAAAATTGCTGAAACCCAAACCCAGGGATTATGCGACATTATTCTTCCTCCCTCTTTTGGATGCGAAATATGCGATATTACCAAGGATAATAAATATCATAATCAAAACGTGAGCAAGTGAATTAGCATCCATTCCTCTAATTGCGATAACAGACGGCCTTCTGAGACCGAATTTTTTGAATAGCCTGTTTACAAGCGTTTCGTATTCGGCCGCTCCCTTTAATCCAGCAATCATTCCGATCAGCTGACCTGTTTGAAGATATGGATAAAAATCCGCAGCCATAACTGCAGTCACCCCACATGCAATCTTTTCTCCATATCTTGCATTTGCATACATGATCCAACTCTCGGGTAAAGAAGATCCCGAAAAGCTGATCGTCAATGCTATGTCATTATAATTCCTCACGTTTCTCAACATTGGAATTGAATCAATAGGAGTACCGAAATAGTCCGTTGGGAAAACTTTTCTGATATTTTCGCCAAGTCCAAGTATTGTCGCCGACACATTGGGCTTAAACCCCAGATAGACGTAGTCTTCTCCATATTTTTTTCCAAGTTCTTTTCCAACTTTTAAAAATGCGTCGAGACCAAGCCCGGTACCTGCAGGATTTAAGCCCAGCCCTATAGGCTTTATCCCTTTTACCATCGCATGCCGTAAAACAGCCAGTACCATTGGATGTACCTCAGGCAATACAGTGGCATCGTAATCGATTGATAAAACAATAACGGACCCACGGGGCAAAGAATCAATATAATCGTACAGATGTTTCACAGGTGGAGTAATGTTTTCTGGAAGCCCAATCGGTTTCAGAAGAGGGACTATAACACCTGCCGCTATGATGCCATAAATTATTCTCCTATCTATATTTCCCAATTTTAAAAGAAATTCCTTCATTTCACCCTCCGAGCCAGTTCCGCTCAATTCCAAGAATTATTTTTAAAGATGTGGATATCATACCAAGACCAACACCGATCATAATCCCACGTTTCGCTGCCATGTTAGGAACGTCAAGGATCCACTGAGAGAATTTTGAGATGTCAGGACTGATGTAGTATCCAAGAGGAATCATTCCGATCATAACTATGAATGCTGCAAGCAATAGTAGAGTAGCCTCAAATGTCTTGGCTCTGAAAGCCCTGTATGCTGCCGAAGCCATAAAAAACGCAAGGAGCGAGAACATTGTTGCCTGTAATGGAATCTGTACATTTTCAAACAACTTCTGAAATAAACTGTGCTGCCCTATTCCCCCAATAAACCCAATCAAAGCCATGAATGCGAGAGAAATCAGTGTTGTCGTTGAATATACCACGTTTTGCCCTCGTGATACCTTGGTCCAATGATGCTTGATTAAACTCCCGATGGCCAGAATTATGGCCATTGAAGATATTCCGTTCATCCAATCTATTGTGGTTCTGTAAAACTTCTGCGAAATTGGGTGAGGAACATAAAATTGGATGGTGGTGAGAATTCCCATTACAAATACAATTGCAAGTGGTATCGTCCTCTGTAACATAACACCTCCTTGTTATATTGCCCCTTATGATAACAAATGGCTTCTGGAACTTCAACTTAGGTATAACTGGATTTGTGTTTAAATAAGAAGCCTGTTAACTGAAAAATTTTTGAGAAAGGTACCTCTTTTAACACAAATGCATCTATGATATAATTGAATTAACAAAAAGGAGGTAGGAAAATGTCCAAAAAGATATTGATACTTGCAGGAGACTATGTGGAGGACTATGAGATTATGGTGCCATTCCAGGCACTTCAGATGCTTGGGTATACTGTCCACGCTGTATGTCCGGATAAAAAAGAAGGTGAGGTTGTGAGGACTGCCATTCACGATTTCGAGGGAGATCAAACCTATAGTGAGAAGAGGGGCCATAATTTTACACTGAATGCAACCTTTGACGAAATTAAACCGGAGGATTATGACGCCCTTCTGCTTCCCGGTGGAAGAGCTCCTGAATACATCAGATTGAATCCACGAGTTATAGAAATAGTAAAACACTTTGCAGATGCCAATAAGCCAATTGCTGCTATTTGCCATGGTCCTCAATTACTGGCAGCTGCCCGTGTCCTTCAGGGCAAGAAAGTAACATCCTACCCGGCCGTGGGACCTGATCTTGTAAATGCTGGCGCCGAGTGGGTCGATGTTGGACTGTTTGATGCACTTGTTGACGGAAATCTCGTGACTGCACAGGCCTGGCCTGCACATCCTAAATGGCTGGCTGAATTTGTTAAGATACTTGGTGCAAAAATTGAAGTATAAAAGAGTTTCGCGATGTGGGGCCGCGCAAAGCGCGGCCCCACATCGCGATTAAAACCCCAAGTCTCAATCCCCTTTACCTCAATCCTCAAAAATGTACCATAAATTCTGGTCTAAAAATCCAGAAAAACAAAAAATTCGAGAAAAAGTATGGAGGTTGATGGAGAACAGGCAAGTTGCAAGATTCCCCGGTGCGTACGGTAGAATCCCAAATTTTGTTGGTGCCGAGAAAGCAGCCCTTATCGCATCTGAACTTGAAATCTTTAAAAATGCAGATGTGGTAAAATTTAATCCGGATTCTCCTCAAAGGAAATTGAGAGAAATTGCCCTGAAACAGGGCAAAATAGTCTATATGGCAGTCCCTCGTTTGACCAATGAAAGGTGCTTTGTCAGGATTTCGCCGGAATCTGTCAACGGGAGATGGAAAGAGGCCTCTACAATCAAAGGTGCCTTCCGCCTCGGTGAGATGATTCATCCACGAGAAATGACTAAGATTGACATTTTGGTTGCTGGCTCAGTGGCAGTAAATCTTGATGGCCAGAGAATAGGGAAAGGGGGTGGTTACTCCGACCTGGAATATGCCATTTTGAGATCTTTCAACCTCATAAATGAGGAGACTCCCATAATAACAACAGTTCATCCGATCCAGATTCTCAAAGGAAAATTTCCATGGGAACGACATGACATCCCTTTGGATTTCATTGTAACCCCTGAGAAAATATTCAAAATTCATACAAAGTTTGAGAAACCTGGCGGGATTTTCTGGGATCTTCTCTCTGATGAGCAAATAGAGAGTATACCGATTCTTAAAAAATTGAAAAATGAGCGACATAAAATTTAATCCTATCTGGTTTGATTCTCTCGGGGCAAAAAGTATGGCTACACTGGTCGAAACACCGGACATTTCTATACTCATTGATCCTGGAGCTGCCAGGATGCAGCCTGGATTTCCTGCACCTGAAGAGATAAAGACAAAATTGAAGCGTGAGGCACTCCATAAAATTTATCATGTTGCGAAAAAAGTTGATATTATCATCATTTCTCACTATCATCACGACCATTATTTATACCAGAATGAATTTCTGGATGTTTATTTCAACAAAATTCTGCTTGTAAAAGATCCAAATATTTTCATCAATAAATCCCAGAGAAAAAGAGCTGTAGAACTTTTTCGATCAATCGCAAAACTCTACGGAATTGAACCACTTGGGACAAATTCGGATTCAGGATATGATGTGGAAGAGCCTATTAACAGGCTTAAACATGCCCTTTCTATAGATTTCGGAGATTATAACGAGAGGAGAGCCAACATTTTGGAAAGTGGACGGAAACGTTTTGAAAAAATGAGAAAATATTGGACCAGACTTCCAAAAATTAACGAACTCAGGGTACCAGAACTTCAGGTTAATTTTGCCGATGGTAAAGCATTTAAGTTCGGCGATACAATCGTTAAATTTACGGAACCACTATTCCATGGAGTTGAATACTCTTCTCTTGGGTGGGTTATATCCGTAGTTATTGAGTGGCAAGGAAGAAAGTTTATTCATACCAGTGATTTAAGTGGTCCTGTAATAGAGGATTATGCAGATTGGATAATTTCGGAAAATCCTGATATTTTAGTCGTTGACGGACCAATGACATACATGCTCGGATACGTTACAAGTTCGATAACACTGAAAAGAGCGATAGAAAACATGATACGAATTCTGGAGAATGCGAAACCGGAGGTGGTAATATATGATCATCACCTCTTGAGGGATTCTCTGTACAGGGAGAGAACCTCAAACGTATGGGAAACCGGGAAAAGGCTGGGGATAAAGATCCTAACGGCATCGGAATATCTTGGACATAAACCTGTAGTGCTGGATTACGTTTGAATTGTGACGAAGGGGCGGCCGCCAAGGGCGGCCGCCCCTGAATTCGATTTTTTACTTCATTCCAGGAGGTACAAGCCTCGCAGGAATTTTAAGACCCATCTCCTTATAGTATTTATACGCACCTGGATGGAGAGGTACCGGGAGTCCATTCAATGCATTCTCAAGCTTTATGTGTCTTGCCGCTTTGTGAATCTTATACATATACGGTAGATTCTCAAAGAGAGTCTTGGTCAACGTGTACACAATGTCGGGATCAAGGTCATCCTTGGCAGCGAGAAAGTTTACAAAGAAAGCAGATTTAACAGGTTCCTTCTGATTCGGATAAGTATTAGCTGGAATGATGAATCTATTCCAGAGACCAGGATATTTCTCGTTAAGTTTTTTTAGATGCTCATCAGTGAATTCAAGGATTCTAACTTTGACATGAGGTGTGGCAAACAATCTTGTCACAGCAGAAGTTGGAATTCCTGCGGTGAATGAACCACCATCAGCCTGACCATTAATTATCGCATTGGCAGCCTCATTGTAACCAAGATAAACGGGTTTGATGTCTTTAAGAGGATCAATTCCAATTGCCCTGAAGCAAAGTTTTGTAGAGGCTTCTGTTCCGGATCCACTTCTACCAACGACAAACTTTGTACCTTTGATATCATCGAGGGTACCAGTTTTTACTTTCTTACCTACAAGAATGTACTGTTCAACATTAGGCCAGAGTGC
Organism: uncultured bacterium; assembly: GCA_964398355.1. Taxonomy (GTDB): domain Bacteria; phylum Hydrothermota; class Hydrothermia; order B15-G9; family WFZT01; genus WFZT01. Next base: position 29,172 of record CAYNMM010000030.1, on the reverse strand, counting down.
AGTGATTGCAAGGAAATGCTTTCTGGGATGACCTTTGAAAGGTCCAAGGCCGTTCAGCGCAAGGTAGGTGGTTGGGGCCTGAAGAATGGCGAGCTCGGCCTCACCCGTTTCGAGCAGCTGGATGTTTTCAACTGAACCAGCGGAAGATTGAGCTGCTACTCTTATCCCCTTCTTCTTCAACTTTGTGGTCCATAGGGTAGCCATACCGACACCAACAGGGTAATAGGTTCCCCCTGTAGTAGCGGTTGTGATGATCAATGACACCTTTGTTTTTTTGGCCATGCTCACTCCAGGCAAGATTAGAGCAAGGCCAAGTGCTGTTACCAACAGTTTTTTCATACACACCTCCTTTTTAAATTTAATGCATTATTTATAATACAATTTAATAAATCTGTCAATTGTTCAAAATATAACAAAAATTAAAACCGATTTTGTGATAATTTAAAATAAGCAGAGGGGGTGGGGGTCCACCCCCTCTGCTTATTTCTCAAAATCCAGACAGGTGGTTTTGTATATTCAAATCTCTTTAAAAGTGCTTATTTGGAAATACATTTAATGTTAATTTATAATAATTGAAAAATGAAATGAACATGAATTTGGAATTGTTTAATATGCGAAATATTTGTTTCAAAGGGTAAATTCGTTGACGGTTATTTATTAAGTTTTCTAAAAATGAAAACGAGATTTTCCCGAAATTTTTATATCAATACCTGATCTCAAAGAATTAAAATTTTTATCTCACTGAGGTAAAAATTTTTCCACATGACGTTTCAATGAATTCACAAACATTAAAATCTCGTTAAATAATTAGTTTTTAAAACTCAAGGATTCGGTTTGAAATGAGTTATTCTTACCGGTTCGGTTGATAATTTATAGCCATATTCTGTCATTTCTACAATGGTGTGCTTAAGCCAATTTTTGTCATCCTTATGCGGAAAATCAGTACGATAATGGGGACCACGTGACTCCTCACGGAAAAGGGCACTTTCCACAATTGCCCCTGCCAGATCCAGCATATTTCTCAATTCAAAATAGGCAAGAAGCTCAAGATTATAGTATGGGGATGAATCTTTGAGTCTAACTTTTTTAAACCGTTCTTTTAACTCTGCTAATTTGTCTCTTGCCTTTTTCATCCCCTCTTTATTTCTAAAGACCCTGAGGTGCTTTTCAAGGGTTTCATTAAGCTCCTTTCGAAGTTCATAGACTGATTCTCCAGGAGTCTTACTTTTGAGTAAGGAAAGTATCTGGAGTTCTTTCTCTTCAAAGACATCGGGATTGACGTCTTTAAACGACCGGATTTTCCTGGATCTCTTGAGGGCTTCGTCTCCGGTTATCTTACCCCAGACAGTACATTCAGCAGTCGAGTTGGCAAGGGCTCTATTTGCACCATGAATGGATAAACACGCAACTTCTCCCGCTGCCCAGACACCTGCAATTTTTGTGTGGCCGTTAAGGTCTGTTTTAATTCCTCCCATTGAAAAATGGGCTGCCGGTCTGATAGGAATTGGACTATCCACGATATCAAGGCCTGTGAGCTTCATTACTGGTTCTCTTATTGAAGAAAGTGTGACCTTCTTAATTTTTTCGGGTAGATGCGTAACATCAAGGACTACGTAATCGAGTCCCTTTGGTCCCCTGAAACCACGTCCCTCGTTAATCTCAGTCATGATAGCTCGTGCAACTACATCTTTTGGAGACATTTCCATTGTATCTGGAGCATATTTACCCATGAATCTGTCCCCTTTTGAATTCAGAATCTTTCCCCCTAATCTACGAGCAGCTGACCCGATTAAAATACCGGACGGAACAAGACTGGTTTCATTATTCTGGATAAACTCAATATCTTTCAGAGGAATTCCTGCTCTTAAAGCCATTGCAAATCCATCACCTGTAGTCTGGTAAGAATAAGTCGTGAATTTAAACAACCTTCCAAGTCCACCTGTAGCAATTATAACAGCCTTGGTTTTCAATAAATAGAGCTCACCTCCAATTAAATCCCAAACAGTAACACCAGCTATTTCGCCATCAAGAACAACGAGATCGAGGGCCATGCATTCTTCAAAACCATCCCAGTTGCCAAATTTTGTTACATTGTCGTATAGAGTTTGAACAATGTGAAAACCGGTCCATCCACCGGCATAGGCACATCTTGGAAAGCTGTGGGGAGAAAGAATTCTTTGAGCAATTTTTCCATCATCACGCCGTGACCAGGGAAGTCCAATATGATCGTAGAAATAGATTTCCCGCGGGATTTCTTCAACGAGTTTGAATACTGCATCCTGGTCAGAGAGAAATTCTCCATTTTTTATGGTATCCCATGCATGAAGCTCGTAACTGTCCCCTTCTTCGGGTCTCAGGACAGCTGCTGTCCCTCCTGTAGCTGCCACGGAGTGTGCCCGCATCATCTGAGCCTTATTAATGAGGGCAGCCTTTCCCTGACCGCCACTTTTCATGAGAAACTGCAATAATGCCCTCAATCCCGCTATTCCCGACCCAATTATTACAACGTCATAGTTCAGGACCCGCATGATTCAAACCTTCTCAAGTATTAATTTAAGGTCATGATCCTCAAAATTTTTAATTAAGTCATATATCTCGTAGACATATTCTGTAGAGACACCTGCATAATTAAGACATTTTTTGAATTTTTCCGTAATCTCTTCATCCGTCATTGGTCTTACCGGACTTCCTTTCAGACCTTCAACGCTATTCTCAAAAGATAATCCTCTCCTGGTGAAAATCTTTACACGTGCGACCGAAATCTCTTTCTCCGGTATGTTCGGGTCCTCTTTAACTAAAATCTTCTTCAAGAATTCCAGCCTTTCTTTGTTTCCAAGGACATTTGATATTTCAAAATCATCAATAAAAACGTCTCTTTTTAATATGGCTGTTGCCACTGTATAAGGAATACTAAATTGTGCCTCGACCTGAGGATTTCCTTCAAGCTTAAATTTACCAACCATAGTCTTGACCATCTTCGAAACGTACACTTCAACCCTTTCGACTTCCTCGGATTTTATATTTTCTTTGTGGACAAGGTCAAGTGTTGCATCAATGGAGGCATGAGTCATCCTGCAAGATGGGTAGGGTTTTATTGACAACCTATCTCCATAAAATTCTCTTCCAAGATTACGAATAATGTTTTCCCTGTCGTAGATACCGCGCTCGTACAGATTGAAGAACCCATATTTTCCCTCAAAAACGTCAATAGCACCATTTATTCCCTTTTCTGCGAGGAGTGCAGAAAAGACCGCTGATCTGGCGCTAAAACCTGGCTGCATTCTCTTTGTTAATCCTCCATCAATAAGAGTCTGGGCATTTCCAGAAGTCATGGAATAAACGATTCCAAGTGTATTGTGAATTTTTTCACGGTTTAGATTCAAAATTTTCGCAGACGCTGCAGCTGCTCCAAATGACCCGAGTGTTGCCGTTCTTATCCATGATAATGGAGTCTTGATACCCGTCGAGAGTCTTACAATTATATCTACTCCAATTACGATTGCGGTGAGTATTTCCTTTCCTGAAGTATTGCCAGATTTTTCTGCAAGTGAAAACACTGCCGGGAGGACAGACACGTAAGTGTGCAAAGCTCCTTCATCAAATGTGTCGTCAAAATCAAACGCATGGATGAGAACACTGTTTAAAAGACTTGCAGAAGTTGCAGAAAGTTTATCTTTGAATCTGAAAACTGTCGCATGACCCTTTCCCGCATTTTCCAGCAGGACATCCCTCAATTCTTTAACACCTGGGGCCATTGTACCCGCTATGGCGACACCAATAGTATCAAAAACAAACTTTTTTGTATTTTTCAAGGTTTCATCAGGGATGTCCTCAAACTCCGTTTCATATATATAATCAACAAGATCATAAACAAGATCCTTCATGATATAAGCTCCATTTCTTTTTCAAATTTTCTTTGCCTCCAAACAATTATCGCAAAGATAACGAGTCCAATAAATTGCACCGGTGGTTTATCAATAAAAAGGAGTGCAGAGGCCAAACCAATGGCAAACCACTCGTAAACTTTCAATTTCCTGATGAGGTGAAATTCGATAAAGGCTGCGAGAGAAATTATTGCAAATACAGCAAAGAAGGAATATGTAAATGCCTCTGGAATACCCTTTTCAAATAGAATTGGGCTATATGCGAATAGGAGAGGCATAATATACATCCCCTTTGCCAATCTCCATGCGTAAAATGCAGTCTTCATAGGATCTGAGTGGGCAACGCCTGAGGCTGCGTATGCTGCAAGTGCCACCGGAGGTGTGACATTGGCATCCTGGGAGAACCAGAAAATGATGAGATGAGCTGCAAGAAGGCTTAACCCCATCTGCTGTAGAGCTGGCCCGGCCAGAACAGCCACCATGATATAGCTCGCTGTTACCGGCAATCCCATCCCCAGGATCAATGATGCAAAAAACACCAGGAATATTGCAAGAAGTAATATTCCGTGTGAGAGAGAGACGATAAGATTCGAGAATGTCACTCCTATTGCAGTGATGTTCGCAACACCAATGACAATGCCAGCGGCAGCGAGAATTGACGCGACAGATGCTGCGTTTCTTGCACCATCGTTTAATGCGTCTAAAACATCCTTCAATCCCATACGGGTCTTCCTCCTTAACCAGCTTGCAACAAGCACAGACAGAATTGACCAGGATGCACAGTATGTAGGAGAGTAACCTCTTATCAATAAGATTGTCAAAACGATAATAGGTATTAGAAGATGTCCGCCCTGTTTCAGGGTCGTTGAAATATGAGGAATTTCCTCATTAGAAGCTGAAAGTTTACCAAGGTTAAATTTTCTTATATTGATAAAAACATAAGCGGCCACAGCTACATAGTAAAGTATAGCAGGAATTATTGATACCACCACGATTTTCAGATAGGAAATACCTGTCCATTGCGCAATAATAAAGGCGGCAGCCCCCATTATCGGTGGCATTATCTGACCCCCGGTCGATGCCGCTGCCTCTACAGCACCCGCAAATTCAGGTGGAAATCCAATACGTTTCATCATTGGAATTGTTATCGATCCTGTGGAAACAACATTAGCAACGGCACTACCAGAGATTGATCCCATTAATGCGCTCGATATTACCGCAATATAAGCTGGCCCACCACGTACATTTTTTGTTAAAGACTTTGCAAGATCAATAATGAAATCTCCAGCACCGGATTTGAATAGAAACGCACCAAATAGGATAAACATGTAAACATAAGTAGCGGACACTGATGTCACAAGGCCCAGTACACCTTCATCCGTATAGAACTGCCTGTACAGGAATCTTGTCCAGTGGACTGTTCTATGAGTGAAAGGCTCCGGTACATACGGAGAAAATATCAATGCATACGCTGCGAAAAATATTGCTATAAGAGGAACAATCCAGCCTGTGGCCCTTCTCACAGCTTCCACAAGAAATATGAGGGCAAAGACAGCGAAAATATAGTCCCTTGTTATTGGTATAGAAGCCCTTTGTAAATGGATAACTTCTTCGAAAAAATAGATGTAAAGATATGCGATGAAAACAGCTATCGCAGGGAGATAATCTGAAAGTAAACTTGGTATATCTCTGCGCTTCTTTTTAAACGTTAAGTCGTAAACGGAGTAGAGGAAAACAGCGAAGACAACATATACGATGATTTTAATAATAACATTTAAAACAGTCCCTGCCGGAAGGGCGAGTTTCATCCAGAGAACAATGAAGTAATAATAAAACGCCGTTGTTACACCGAGGAAGACGTAATCAAGGACGCTTAAACCCTTTCCACGTGGTTTTTGCCATGAAGGATAGTAAAGAAACGTGAGGAATAGAAGGAAAGCAAGATGCATGGCGTTTCTTTTGATGCCGGGTATTGTTCCGAAAGTGTTAACCCAGAGGTGAAATATAGATGCAATAATACCAACAACATAAGTTATTTTTGTATGTATACCTCTTAACTCTCTTACGCCACTTAAAACTTCACCTCCCAGCATTTCTTTTTCCTGATCCATAATCCGTCTCCTCCTCGAAATTTTAGACTATTATAAATGCAATATCTTGAATTTCAAAATGTAATTTACATGAATTGCAATAAACTTCATAAATGTTTGATATTTGAAAATTACGTTTTCCACAGAACTTAGGTGACATGAAAACGTCAATTTATACCGGCAATTTACCGGTATAAATTGACGTTGCCGGCAAATTTCATTATCATACCGGTATGTTGCCGGAAATTTTGAATGAAATTCTGAGAAAATTTAAAAATAAAGTTCAGCTTGATTGTAAAAAGGAATCAAGGCTTTGTGATTACATAGTTGGCCTGGCAAATTCAGGTGGCGGAATCATCTCTATAAGATGTGAAAGTGACTTTTTTATTGATAGAAACAAAATTGACCCACCCATTGAAATTTCTATCCTTAACCAGGGAGATTTATCGTATATTATCGTACCGGATGGACCTTTAAAACCTTATTCAAAACAGGGAAAGATATGGATTTTTAAAGGAAATGAGCTCAAAATCCCAAAAAGGGAGGACATCATCTCATTGATTCATTTACCGGCTATAGATATAACAGAGGAAACACTTCCTGTTTTATCACCTGATTTTTTCGAAAAACATCAGGTTGAAAAGTTAAAGAGCAAAATCGAGGAATTATATGAATCGGGGGTTTTAAATGTTTTTGAAACGTCAGGTCTTATAAAAAAGGGTCAACCATCAAAAACTTTAATATTGCTAACGGGCAAAAGGCCGGATCTTTACATTAATGGAGCTTACGTAGTGTTCAAGCATTCAGGTGGTGAGATTGAAAAGTTAACGGGGAATATTCCAGAACTTATAGGAAAGGTATCGCAATTAGTATTAAGTAAATTGGAAAAAGTCCAGTTGTATCAATCACTTAATTATAACCGGTTCCGTGATTGCCTGAAAGCTATTCTCAACGAAATCACTGCAAACGCATTAATTCACAAGGATTATACTGTTCCTATACCTGTAGTTGTACAGTATCTTGACAGAGAAATTGATATATGGAATCCAGGAATACCATATAATGAAAGTGACGTTCCCAGGCCATTTTCCCCATATATTCGTAATCCATTCCTTTATAAATTTGCCGGAATAATGGGTATAATAAATTCATCAGGTTCAGGCCTCTCTATCATAAATAAAAATTCGCTTCTGTGTAACATGGACCCGGTAGTTTTTGAAAAATACCAGGGAGGAATTATGGCAAAAATTGGATTTAGAATCTCTGCACAGTCACGGAGATTGAATGAAAGGGAAAGAAAACTTCTGGAGTATATAAAAAATACAGGATATATAACAAGGAAAGACTATGAAAAATTAATGGGGGTGTCGGAGAGAACAGCAAGACTCGATCTCAGCAATCTCGTAAAAAGAGGAATTTTGAAAAAGGTTGGCAAGGGTAAAAACACAATTTATGAATTAATCCCATAAATAGGTGACAACAGAAATTCTGTAAAAATTGTCGCTGTTCCCTGGATAATTGAATGGATATGAAGATCTATTCAAATTGTACTCCTCTACCCTTAATTTAACACTGCCAAAAAGAACAAAGTCCGAGAAAACGGAAAGGTGAACCGTATGATCTCCGAAGTAATCAAGGAAAATTCCAATACGTAAGGATGAGTCACTTCCAAATTTTCTCCTGTACGAAACGGTAAATCTGGAATTGAAGTCTCTATCCATATTCACATCGTCAAGAGGTTTGAAGAAATTTCCGGCAAATTTAAATTTTATGCTTTTAACAATAGTGGAAAAGAATACATTTCCGGTAATAAATTTATATCCACCGGCATACATATCACCTTCTCCAAGATTTCCTGTCCCCAGGTAAAGTTTTAATAAGCGTGAAAAATCTACTCCGATTCCGGCAATCGAGTAATATCGGTAATTTGAGTCCGGACTATCAGGCTGTACAGAGTTACCCGATAGGTTTACAAAAATTTTTCCAAATTTCTTCCTGACAAAAATTATTGGTAGAATATTATCCCTTTTACCGAACGGGGAAGTTAGTCCAACTTTAAAAGAAGATTTTCTTAAAGTTACTTTCCACGTAAAACTGCCGTCGGAAGTTTTTTCTCCAAGACCATCGAAGGTAATATTTCTTATCTGAAATTCAGTCTTGATTCCGGAAAAGTAGTAAACTCGATCTTTGAGGGATTCTCCATAAATTAAATCTATGTTTTTTTTGCCGCCATCGAATTTATTTTCGATTAAAAGTATTTTTACATATCTAATCGAATCTCTTTTGAATCTGTAAAAAAATACGGATGATTTTCCACGCCCATGAATATAATCAATACGAGGGTTAAGGGCAGATGTTCTATAAGCTGGAAGTGAGGAAAAATCCCCTGAAAAAGAGAAAGTGAGATTTTTATAACCCTCTCTAAAGAATAAGCCAGCGTATGAAAAATCGTTGGAACCTCTACAGGAGTTGAGAATCGTTAAAGCTTTTTTCACATTGTAAACTTTAGGTATAAAATCGAAAGAGAAAATAGAGGTCTTCATGTCAAAAGATTTGGAAAAATACAAGGAAATATCATCGTTGTAAGGAACATAGAAGTCGGCGATTAAAATATTCGATGGTAGAATTGGATTAACATAATCTCCGTAAACACTTTGGGTTTTCAAAAAATAAATAGGGTTGAATGAGAATTGCCCATATCCAGTCGGAATTTCAAGTGCAAGACTGATGAGGAATATTAGTAGCATGTATCAATTATTCTGTCAAAATTGCAGAATAGTCAACGCAATTTTAATCCTGCATATCAGAAGAAATCAAAAAAATAAAACTATCCCTCTTCTGGGATCCACTTACAAAATCCATGATGCATCGTTTGAAGCGAATCAAAGAATACTGTTACTCTTTTAGCTTTTTGATTTAACCTTTAAGTCCTCTATTATTGACTAAATTTTTCGGATAACATAAAATTTGACCTGTGAATTTCTTTGAACTATTAAAATTTGCAAGGAAAAGTCATGCATCAGATATTCATTTGAAGCCGGGTAAACCACCTATCCTGAGAATTTATGGGAAGTTACGTGTTTTGAAAGAGATTGCTCCTCTATCTGATAATGCGATTTATAACATTATAAAAACTATTTTGAGGCCAGAGCAGTTAAGAATCCTTGATTCAGAACTTGCGATTGATAGTGGCTTCTCAGATCCTCTTGGCCGTTATAGGGTTAACGTTTTTCATCAAAAGGGGAAATATGCCATAGCGATCAGGATTATTCCCAGTAAAATCAAGTCGATAAGAGAGTTAAATTTGCCGAGAGTTGTGGAGAAAATCGCTCTTGAAGAGAGAGGGTTAATTCTTGTGACAGGGGTTGCAGGTACGGGGAAATCCACCACACTTGCAGCAATGATAAACCATGTTAACAAGTTGAAAACCGTAAATATCATAACGATTGAAGATCCGATAGAATACGAAATCGAGGAAATTAATAGTATTATCTCACAAAGGGAGGTTGGAATCGATACAAAGTCTTTTCAGCTTGGTCTTAAAGAGGCTCTTAGACAGGATCCCAATATTATAATGGTGGGAGAAATGAGGGATCTGGAAACTATTTCAACAGCTTTATTGGCAGCTGAGACAGGTCATCTTGTCATGTCAACTCTCCACACGCTTGATGCCAAAGAAACAATCAATCGAATTATCTCTATCTTTCCACCTTATCAGCAGGAAATGGTCAGAATTCAGCTTGCGTCAGTTTTAAAAGCGGTAATATCGCAAAGACTTGTTCCGACAGCTGATGGAAGAGGTCGGGTCCCTGCAGTCGAGATAATGGTAGTGACAGAGAGGATAAAAGAGATGATAAAAAATCCAGAGAGACTTCCTGAGATCTACGACGCTATCTCAGAGGGGTATGTACCTTACGGAATGCAAACCTTTGACCAGTCTCTCTTTTATCTTTATAAGCGTGGATTGATCACAAAGGAAACTGCCCTTGAATTCTCAACAAACAAGGAGAGCTTAAGACTCAGGCTTGAAGGTATACTTGATTCTACAGACAAGACATGGGCATTGTTTGAAGAGGTAGCACTGAGGGATAAAGAACAATTTAATGGAGGTTAAGATGGATATAGAAAAAAAACTGGAAGAATTGAAAAAACTGAGAGAACTTGCAAAATTGGGTGGTGGTGAGGAGAGAATAAAGAGGCAACATGATAAGGGAAAGCTTACTGCCCGTGAAAGGCTTGATATTTTGCTTGATGAGGGCTCCTTTCAGGAAATTGATCAATTTGTAACTCATCGAATTTATGATTTTGGTCTTGAGAAAAAGAGGATTCTGGGAGATGGTGTTGTCACGGGATTTGGTACTATAAATGGGAGATTGGTGTTTGTATTTTCCCAGGATTTCACAGTATTTGGGGGCACCCTTTCTCTGGCGCATGCAGAAAAAATAAAAAAGATTATGGATCTTGCAATGAGAGTAGGAGCTCCTGTTATTGGCCTTAATGATTCCGGTGGTGCACGCATTCAGGAAGGTGTAGGCAGTCTTGCTGGTTATGCTGAGATATTTTTAAGAAACACGCTTGCATCCGGTGTAATTCCTCAGATCTCTGCCATCCTCGGTCCATCAGCTGGTGGCGCTGTGTACTCCCCTGCCCTGACAGATTTCATTTTTATGGCAAGGGGTACAAGCTACATGTTTATCACAGGCCCGGATGTTGTTAAGAAGACAACACATGAAGAAGTTACACATGAAGAGCTTGGAGGTGCTGACATTCATGCAGAGAAGTCGGGAGTGGCCCATTTTGTTTATGACACAGAAGAAGAGGTGCTTATGAATATTAGGAAATTACTTGAATTCCTGCCTCAGAACAATATGGAAGACCCTCCGAGAATAGAGCCGACGGACGATCCAGAGCGAAGAGACCCCGAATTAAGAAAAATTGTGCCTGAAGATTCCAATATGCCCTATGACATGAAAGATGTTATTCACAAAGTGGTCGACAATGGGGAATTTTTTGAAGTTCACGAGCATTTCGCACCCAATATTATTGTTGGCTTTGCAAGAATAGATGGAAAGCCAGTTGGAATAGTGGCTCAGCAGCCAATGTTCCTTGCCGGTGCACTGGACATAAACGCATCAGTGAAGGCAGCAAGATTTGTAAGATTTTGTGACGCTTTCAACATTCCTATCATAACATTTGAAGATGTGCCAGGATTTTTACCAGGTGTAGCACAGGAACATGGTGGTATCATCAAGCATGGTGCCAAGCTACTCTACGCCTATTCTGAGGCTACAGTCCCAAAGATCACTATCATCACATGAAAATCCTATGGAGGAGCTTACTGTGTTCTTGGATCAAAACAGGTGAGGGCAGATATAAACCTTGCATGGCCAACCGCTGAAATCGCTGTTATGGGACCTGAAGGTGCAGTTGAAATTATCTATAGAAGGGAACTCAAGGAGGCCAAAGATCCAGACAAGCTAAGGCAGGAACTTGTGAAAGATTACAGAGATAAATTTGCCAATCCTTATTACGCGGCATCTCTTGGATACATCGATGATATCATTGATCCAGCAGACACTCGTCCATGGCTTGTTAAAGCACTACGCATATTGGAGAATAAGAGGCAATCTATACCACCTAAAAAGCACGGGAACATTCCACTTTAATTTTTCTTAATTTAATTGCTATTTATTCGTTGACATGGACGAGATAATACGTAGTAGTGGATATTTTTCACCACACCTAAATTCCTTTTTTACCCGGTAGGAAAACACTTTATTGGATTTTTTGCCATCATTCGAGGGAATAAACCTACCTGGTGTTTCAGGAAACGGGAGTTTCTTTTTATTATCTCCATTAACATTTCATATTGCGACAGGATTTAGTCGCTATCTTGAAAGTTTGGGTTATATGTCTTAATATCACCAGAAGAATGATAAAAGGAGGTGTAAGAGATGGCTTGTCGTAAGAAGACAAAAGATCCCAAAGCTCTTGATGAAATACAGAAAAGGATACTCAAAGCCTTGAGTACATTTAATGAGCCAGCTGGTTGTAAAGAAATTGCAGAGAAGGCCGATTTACCGACACCAAAAGTAACAGGTAAGCTAAGGGGTCTCAAAAACCGGGGATTGGTGGATAGTCCTGTGAAAGGAAAATATGTAATCACTGAAGAGGCAAAGAAGTTAATTTAGTAGATTCCATCAATTGCCTAAAAATTGGGCAGGAGGGTGAGTGGTGTTCATTCTACGTGTAAATTACTTTATAATCAACTCCCTGGAGGTGAATTAAAATGGAGAGATTTACGGTAGATGATTTATGGACAGTGATGCCAAATAAATACAAAGCAATTGTAATAGCTTCAAAGGAGGCTCGAAAGATTGCCAGAGAGGCGCGCGAGAAGGGAGAAAAATTAAAGCTAAAACCAACTATTATGGCTCTTGAGAGACTCATAAATGGAGAAATCAAATGGAGATACGTGAAGAAAACCAAAGTTAGAAAGGTGGTGATTAGTGAAGGTCCTTCTGGGCGTAACAGGTAGTATTGCGGCATACAAAAGTGTAGTTATTGCCAGGCTGTTAACAAAATCAGGGCACGAGGTTAAAACTATACTTACCCGTGGTGGAGAAAATTTTATCTCCTCACTTTCTATATCTAATCTTACGGTTAACGATGTATTCACCGAGGATGATTTCTGGATCCCCAATCAAAAAATCCCCCTTCATATTGAGCTTGCCCGCTGGCCTGATGTGGTTGTAGTAGCTCCTGCCACAATGCATTTTCTGGGTAAACTGGCACACGGACTCGCAGATGATCTGTTAACATCTACCATTGCAGCCATTGATAGACCTGTACTCCTTGCCCCCGCAATGCATACCGAAATGTGGAATAGCCGTGTACTCCAGGACAATGTTAAACGATTGAAAATTTTTGGCTATGAATTCATTGGCCCTTACGAGGGAGAACTTTCCTCTGGCGACAGGGGTATCGGACGAATGGCAGAACCCGAAGATATTATTGAAAGGGCTATCCAGATTGGAAATACTGAGAGGATTTTACGAGGAAAGAAAGTGATAATCACCTATGGAGGTACAGAAGAAGAAATAGATGATGTTAGAGTTATAACGAATAAATCCAGTGGTAAAATGGGAATTTCTCTGTCAAGACGTGCCAAAGAATTAGGTGCTCATGTAATTGCTGTAGTTGGTCGGGTGGAAGTTCAGCCCCTTTATTACGATGAAATTTTTTACGCAAAAAGCGTCGACTCTCTCTCTATGACCTTGCAGGAAATTGTTCCCGATGCTGATATTTTAATAATGGCCGCTGCAGTTAGTGATTTTAAACCTGTAGGGAGAAGGGAAGGGAAAGTTAAGCGTGGCGGAAATCTTGTTATTGAATTTGAACCGACAGAGGACATTCTTAAAAATTTGAGTAAGACAAAGAAGCCTCATCAGGTATTTGTTGGATTCGCTCTCGAGTCGAAAAATCTTCTTGAAAACGCCCGGAAAAAGATGGAGGAAAAGGGAGTGGATATGATCGTTGCAAATTATTCCACTGCAATGGGCAACGACTTCATCTCAGGCTATATTCTGACACGAGAAGGAGAAAAGATACCTATTGAAACTCTCACTAAATCGGAACTTTCAATAATTCTTTTCGATAAAATTGCCGAAAAAATTGGACAAAAATAACCTCTCGGCACTCCTTTTCATAAAGGAATTTCTTGGGTTTAACGAAATAATTGTGGAAAGAGAAAAGGTGGATACCATAGAAAAAAAGTTGAATGAACTTCGAGAAGAAGTCTATAAGTGTACAAAATGTCCGCTCCATCTAAAAAAAACTAACTATGTTTTTGGATCGGGAAATCCTTATGCAAGGGTAATGTTTGTTGGAGAAGCCCCTGGAGCAGATGAAGACAGGGAAGGTTTACCATTCGTCGGTCGAGCTGGAAAACTTTTAACACAACTTTTAAGAGAAATTGACCTTGATAGAGAAAAAGATGTTTTCATTGCAAATGTATTGAAATGCAGGCCACCTGGTAATCGTGATCCACTACCCTCCGAAATAAAAGCCTGTAGCCCTTATCTTGTGAAACAAATAAAAATCATCAAACCTGAAATACTTGTTGCTCTTGGCAGGTTTGCTGCGTACTTTTTGTCAGGGAGAGATCGAATTCCACTATCAAAACTTAGGGGGAGGATAATAGAATCTGTTTTTGGCCCTAAATTGCTCGTAACCTATCATCCTGCAGCAATTCTGAGAAACCCTGGAAGAATGCATGAAATAAAGAATGATTTCAGGGTACTGAAAAAATTTCTCGAAACTGGGGTCAGTCAATGAGTATGGGAAAAATCAAATTATATATACTCGCCACAAGACCACCATTTTTCACTGCGAGCATTGTTCCTCTTCTTCTTGGTACAGTCATGGCTTGGTCATGGTATGGTAAATTTTCCCTTGTTGATTTTATTCTCGCTTTGATCGGTGTTGTGGCACTCCACGCAGGTGCCAATACATCGAACGATTATTATGACTGGAAAAATGGTACTGACAGGTATAATAAAACCTTTGCCTTTCCTTTCACAGGTGGTTCAAGAATGATTCCGGATGGATTACTTCATCCTGTCGAGGTTAAACGTATATTTATCGTGTCCTATGTGATCGCTCTTATAGTTGGTTTTATCCTGTTCATGAGACATGGTTATATCATTTTAATTCTTGGTTTTATTGGATTGTTGTCCGGCTATTTTTATACAGCAACGCCAGTATTCCTTGCTGGCAAAGGTATCGGGGAGATATTGGTTGGCCTGAATTTTGGCGTTCTAATCACGGTTGGAGGCTTTGTAGTCCAGACAGGGGTTGTCACCTGGAAACCATTTTTTGCATCAATACCTGTATCGATACTTGTTACATTGATACTTTGGATCAATCAATTTCAGGATAGTGAGGCTGATAAATTAGCCGGCAAGAATCATCTTGTGGTTCGACTTGGTTTGAAACGATCAGCCAGAATATATGCAGTACTCTTCTACACAACATACATTATTACGCTCCTTGGTATAATTGTCGGTGCATTGCCCATCTGGTCTGGAATAGTCTTTATCACATTACCTCTTGCAATAAAAACGGTAAAAATCGTTGAAACGAACTACAACAATTTTAAACTGCTTACACCTGCGAACGCTTATACAATAAAGTTACATCTAAATATTGGACTGCTCTTAACCGCATCCTTTATTATTGACAAGCTATTTTAATGGTTTAAAATTTATGTGATGAAGCGATATTTAAAGATAATTCTAATTGCACTTATAACCTTTGGAGTCCTTTCTCTGGCTACTGTTCTCGTGGCAGACATTGTAATAATGCCAATATATACAAAACATGGACAGGAGGTAAAAGTTCCTGACGTGCGTGGCTTTACACTGTCAAAGGCGAATAAGACCCTTGTGAAATCAGGACTTATTCCCGTAATAAAGGGATACAAAACTTATCCCGCTCCCCCTCAAACGGTAGTGGAACAGTACCCTTTACCGGGCAAAATTGTAAAAATTGGAAGAAGGGTGGAATTAACACTGGCGGAATAATATGAAAAAGTTGAGAATTGCACTTGCTCAGATCGAAACGAAATTAGGGGACGTACAGGGGAACAAGAAGAAGATTATTGAGGGAATTTTTAAGGCTAAAGAGCTCGATGCGGACATTATTGTTACACCAGAGCTATCAACCATTGGTTTCGGGTCTGGTGATATTTATCTTGACAAAGTTAATGAGAATCTCGATGCCCTTGAAGAAATCCGTATTTCACTGGAGGAAGCGGGCATAACCGGCGTCATCGGTTTTGTCGACCGGGATGAAAGGGGGTTTTTCTATAACGCAGCAGCGATAATCGTAAATGGCGAAATAATTGGAAAATATCACAAGGTACAGCTTGTGAATTACCGTCTTTTTGATGAAAAACGATATTTTAAGCCAGGGAGTAAACTACCTGTCTTCAGGACACCACACGGTATTCTTGGTGTCTTGATATGTGAAGATGTGTGGTTTCCTGAGCCCTCGAGAGCCGTAACTTTCCGTGGAGCTGAAATCCTGATTGTACTCTCGGCTTCTCCTTATGACCGGGATAAAAACAATTTATGGAAGGACTTTCTACGTGAAAGAGTTAGAGACAATATTCTACCAGCAGTTTTTGTAAATCAATCAGGCATACAGGATGGTGTTACTTACTGGGGGGGCAGTATGGCTTTGAGCGCTTCAGGAAAAATTGTCAGGGAATTACCGCTACTTGAAGAGCTCATTGAAGTTGTGGAAATAGATCTTGAAGAATCCAAAAGGTTGAGGAGACGTGACATTAGGGTGAGAGAGGTACGAAGGGAGATCCTTGAAGAACTTTTAAATGCCTACGAGGACATGCAATTATGAACCAGGAAATAGATATTAGATTAAATCAAGAAGAGTTATCAATCTTTAAAAAGATTATTCAAAAATCAATTTTAACTCGTATCTCAAAGATTGGAGCGAATGGAGGTGTTGTAGCCCTTTCTGGTGGAATAGATTCTTCTCTTGTCGTGGCACTTGCCCATGAGGTACTGGGAGACGATTTAACCGCAATAATTATGCCTGAAGAAGGAATATCCCCTGAGAACGATATCGAAGATGCTTTAAATCTTGTGAGATCAAGGGGTATCAACTACAGATACATCTCTATTAATGAAGCCGTTAAATGGTTTACAAAAATGCTACCTTCACAGGATTTAAATGATTTCAGGACAAAATTAACGATCGCGAATGTGAAGCCGAGAATCAGGATGATAATAAACTACATGTACGCTAATTACGAAGGTAAAATAGTACTTGGAACATCAAATAAGACAGAATTACTCCTTGGCTATGGGACCAAGTTCGGTGACATGGCTGCCGACATCTATCCAATAGGTGACCTTTATAAAACTCAGGTCTGGCAACTCGCAGAGTATATAGGGATTCCGACCGAAATAATAAGAAAAAAACCGTCTGCAGGACTATGGAAGGGGCAGACGGATGAGGAAGAGCTTGGACACACATACTATGAAATAGACAGGGTCCTTTACGCTCTTGTTGAACTTGAACTATCTGTACGTGAAACATCTGAAATTCTCGGTCTGGATATTGAATCCGTTGAAGACATTTATCGAAGAATAATTCGTTCTGAGCATAA
Source organism: uncultured bacterium (assembly GCA_964398355.1). Classification (GTDB taxonomy): domain Bacteria; phylum Hydrothermota; class Hydrothermia; order B15-G9; family WFZT01; genus WFZT01. The sequence goes on along the minus strand of CAYNMM010000030.1, from coordinate 12,004 downwards.
AAGGAAACCACCAACAATAACACGCTTATCCAAGATGTGCCTTGATAAGGACTGGAGATATCCGGTCGAGAGATACTGATTTAATCTCTTGCCGAAATCAAGGTAGAACTTAAAAAAATCCTTCATGATTTGTATTTCGAATACTTTAAATTTGTTGAACATATTCGCTTAATGGAATAAAATATAATTGAAAATTTAAATGGAGGTAAAATGAAATGAGAAAGAAAATTTCAATGATAGGAGCAGGTCACGTGGGGGAGCAGGCTGTTAGAGAAATGCTCGCCAGGGAGCTTGGAGACATTGTTCTTGTCGATATCGTAGAGGGAATGCCGCAGGGCAAAGCTCTTGATATGGCTGAGGCTGCTCCACTTCTGGGTTATAGCTATTTTGCTAAAGGAACCAACAACTATGAAGACATCAAAGATTCTGATGTTGTCATAATCACAGCGGGACTTCCAAGAAAGCCAGGAATGAGCCGTGAAGACCTTCTCGAAAAGAACTTTAACATTGTCAAAGGAATAGCAGAACAGATTAAAAAATATGCACCTAATGCTTATGTTATCGTTGTCACAAATCCCCTTGATGCAATGGTATACACAACCTATAAGGTGCTTGGATTTGAGAGGAACAGAGTTATGGGAATGGCCGGTGCCCTTGATGCAACAAGATTCAGGGCATTCATCGCTATGGAACTGGGTGTCTCACCTGAAGACGTGCAGGCTATGGTTATGGGAACACATGGTGACCTGATGGTTCCTCTGCCAAGATTTGCATCTGTTTCTGGAATCCCTATTACAGAGTTGTTGGATAAAGAAACGATTGATAGGCTTGTTGAGAGAACAAGAAAAGGCGGTGGAGAGATTGTATCACTTCTCAAGACTGGAAGTGCTTACTATGCTCCGGGGGCCTCGGTTGCTATCATGGTTGAGTCTATCATCAGAGACAAGAAGAGGGTCATCCCAACATCAGTTTACCTTGATGGTGAATATGGCATAAAGGATGTATTTATAGGAGTTCCAGTAGTTCTTGGAGCAGGTGGGGCAGAGAAAGTTCTTGAGCTCAAGCTTACGGATGAGGAGCTTGCTGCACTGAAGACTTCTGCGGACCATGTCAAAAAGCTTGAAGAGGAAGTCGATAAACTTTTTGAAAAATTTGCATGAGAATGAATAGGTGAGGGCGGCGCCTTAGGCGCCGCCCTCACCATCCCCCTCTCCAAAACAATTCCAATATTCACCCCTCAACATTATCATTATAAACAGCATGACTTTGCAGGAGCTACCTAAAGATTCAGAGCTTAAATTCCCTCATATAATGCAGGTCCACGCCTCCGCTGGAAGTGGTAAAACCTACATCCTATCATTGAGATTCCTCCAATTCCTTCTCTCCGATATCATTAAAGATAATTCACCGGGTCAGATCCTTGCTATTACATTCACAAACGCAGCAACCGAAGAAATGAAGAGGAGAATCCTCCTCTTCCTAAAATCCATTTATCTAAAATCCGATAAACAGCTTATTGATCAGATTCAACGCATAACTACCACCAAAAATTTGATCCAGAAAGCTGGAAAATTGGTTGATCACATCATATCAAACTATGACGAGTTCAGGATTAAAACCATTGACAGCTTTGTAAACTTGATTATACGTGCATCCACTTATGAACTTGGACTTCCCCCTGAATACGAAATCGTTTCAAATTATACCGAAATTATTGATCTTGCATTTTCCCACTTAATTTCAAGAGTAGCTGAGGATGATGGAATAAAAAAGGTCTTCTTTGAATTTATCGATAGATCCATTAACGATAATTTTAGGCCTTGGGATCAAGCAAGAAATTTGATCCAGGAGTTCTTCGAGTTTGAAAACACTTATTCAATGGAGATTAAAACGCTCCCCTCAGGGTCCCTTGAAAAAATCGTACAGGAATTAATCGATGTCATAAAAGAAATCCTTGCCAATCCTGTATCCATTTCAGAGAAGGGTCAAGAGAGTTTGAAGCTGATTCTCAGAGGTGACAGAAATCCTGAAAACATCCTTAAAACATTTTCCAAGAGAAAGATACTCAAAGGCATCAAAGATTCAAAACTTAGAGAAAGGTTGGAGAAAAAACTGGGGGAACTCTCCATTTCTACCATGACGCATGGGATAAAAAATGTCTTTGAGCTTTATCGACTCACAAGAGAGGAAGTTGAAAGGTTAAAGAGGCGAAATCGGTTAATTCTTCTTAGTGAATTAAATCTTAGGATTAACAGATTTTTGGAGGAAGCAAGTCCAACATGGATTTATTACAAACTTGGTGAGAGTATCAGGCACTATTTAATTGACGAGTTTCAGGATACAAGTGAGTTACAGTGGGCAAACATAGAGCCTCTCATTGAGAATGCACTTGCTAATGGCGGTTCACTTTTCTATGTCGGTGATCTCAAGCAACTTCTTTACAGATATCGGGGAAGTTCCTTCAGAACCTTTTCATTTCCACCAGAAAGGTTCCCTGGATTTACAATTTATCCTTTGATTCTAAGACGAAATTGGAGAAGCAGGAAGAATATAGTTGACTACAATAATAAAGTCTTCCGGGTCGAGAATCTTAAAAAGTTAACTGAGCCAGCCCCTGATAAAGGAAAACGATCTGCTCCTCTTCTCGATCTGGATACATTTAAACGTGTGAAGGATGTTTACAAAGATTCTATACAGGATCCAAACAAAGAGGATGGAGGCTATATAAGAGTAAAAGTTGCCACCGGAAAAAATGAGAAGGAGTCTTTTATCGAATGGCTGGAGGAGATTTTGCCAGACCTAATTGAAAGATTTGGCTATAGTAATATTGCCATTCTTTTAAGAACAAATGCCCATGTTGAGTTTGTTTCCAAATATCTGTTGATGAAAGGCATTCCAGTTATTTCAAGAGCAAATCTTGATGTTAGAAATCATTACGTCATAAGGGCAATCATAAACTTGCTTGAATTTCTGGATTTTCCCCCGGACAATCTATCCTTCGCAAAGTTTATTTCATCTGAACCTTTTGAGAAACTCACACACTTGGAATTTGAAGATTGGCTACTTCAGAAAAGGGAGTTACAGGAAAATCCGCTCTATAGAGAGTTTAGAAATGATTTCCCGCATATCTGGGAGATGTATCTTGACGAACTCTTCAAATCTGTGGGCTATTTACCACCTTATGATCTCTTATGGCAGATAACAGAAAAGTTAAAACTTTTTGAGAACTACACAGAGGCAGAGGCTTTTATACAAAAATTCATGGAAATAACGTACAACCTTGAAGAAAATGGTGCATTGTCGCTGAAAGATATACTCGAGAGAATTCACAATGCTCCGAGAGATATTTTCAGTCTGGATACACCCGAGAATGGTGACGCTGTGGTTGTTTCCACGGTTCATAGCGCCAAAGGACTCGAATTTGATGTTGTGGTTACATGGCCTGTACGTTCAAAAAGGAGAGGTAGAAGGAGCATCAAATTTTACAATAGAGGAGATAAATCCTACGTCTTTAAATCGGAAAAAATATTTACTGAGTTCAACAAAATACTTGACTCAATTCACAAAGAGACAATTGCTCTCGAAACCATTGACGAGCTAAATAGCCTTTATGTTGCTGCGACCCGTGCCAGATCAGAGCTATATGTGTACTTCCCTCAGAATAATGATTTTAAGAGACTATTCGAAGAATTTCCTGAGTACGGTGAACCTGTAAACTCACCCGCGAAAAGTGAAAGAAGAAGAAAGAAACGGTACTCATGGGCTGGATATAAGCTGAAAAATTGGTACGATCATCTTGCGAATACTATTACAAAGCCTTTTGAGTTAAAAGAGCCGGTTAGAAGGGGAGATTTAATTCACAGGGTTCTTGCCAGGATCGAGACACTAAGCTTTAAACCTGGAGAACTGCATTTCCTCACCTACATGAAAGAAATTGTCAGCACAACAATTCATGAACTTGGCTTTTCAAGTATTGATGAAGATGAACTATTAAAAAGCTTTGAAACATTCTTTGGAGATCCTGTAATCCAAAAATTTTTTTCAGGCGGAGAAATTTACACGGAAAAGGAAATTTTCAGTGAAAATGGTGAACATCTAAGAATCGATAGGATCGTTGTGAGAGACAACAGGATCGAGGTTGTGGAGTTTAAAACTGGAGAACCGGAAATTTCAAAACACAAACATCAAGTACTCAAGTATGTGAGAACTATCGAAAAATTGCATCCTGACAGAGAAGTGAAGGGCTACATTATCTATTTCGATGACGTAAAGGTGGTGGAGGTTTAAAAGTGAAAAGAGTCGTTTTCATACCAATCCATTCAGATCTTATAGAATATGTGGCTAATGCAGTACTCGAAAAGGCACCAAAAGGATCCAATTTATCAGATGTTAATGTTGTTTTTCCTGGTAAAAGACCCGGCCATTTCCTAAGAAAAGTCCTTTTTCAGAAGATTGGTGGTGCTTTCTATCCACCTAAAATTTTCGAGGCCGACAATTTTATTCAGACTCTTGTGCTTGACAAGTATGGGATAAAAAGACCCATCGATCCGTTGAATGCCGCATGGATAATCTATGAAACTGTTTCCAATTTTGTGGAGGTACCCTCTTTCGAGGAATTCTATCCGTGGGCAATTAACCTGTACAGACTCTTTAATGAACTTGATCAAGAGCTTGTAGAAGATCAACAGCTGGAACAAATCAGGGATTATGTTGAATTGGACGAGGATATAATTCCAAATCGGATAATTCAAATATGGGAGCACATCAAAGAAATCAAAGACACGTACAATGAGAGATTGATCGACGCAAATTTATATTCCCCTGGTCTACTTTATAGACTTGCAGCTGAGGATAACACAGCAATACCAGAAAAATTCACAATCTTTGGTGGTTTTTTCGCCCTCACGGCCTCCCAGTTAAAAATTGTTAAGCGAATCCTCGATGCAGAAAAAGGAATTATTGTCTTTCAGGGGAATCCGGAGGATTGGACTATTTTGCAGGATGTGAAAAAGGGTCTTGCCTTCCCTGCTGAAATAGTGAAAGAAGAAGCCAGAAACCCCGGTACAAAAATTTTCGCCGGATTTGACCTGCATTCTGAGATGGCTAAGGTAAGAGATATTTTAGAAGAGTTGATTCCTCATCTCACAAACGAACCGGGTGAACTGGCAATAATTGTACCAAAAACTGAGAGTTTGATACCTTTGATCTATCAGTCTGTTGGCCATTTTGACCGTGACTTCAATATTGCAATGGGATATCCGTTGAAACGAACTCCTCTTATTTCGCTGTATGAATCTGTTTTTAGAGCACAAGATAATAGAACTGATGTCTATTTGAGACGCGATGTTTTGAAAGTTTTAACACATCCGTTTGTAAAAAATATCAAGATCAAAGGTGACACTACTCCCTTCAGAATTGCAGTTCACACTTTTGAAGAATTTGTAAACGATAATGAAGTTGTGATTATTGATCTTCATGACAATTCGTTGCTGGAAAAAATCTTCAGGTCTATTTCCATGGTTATAAAAGACCCGGGAATTTATGAGGAGATAATTGAAAAGTTCATCAGGGTTCTTGATTTGTTTTTCTACAGTTTTGAGGAGATAAATACATTTAACAAACTTAAAAAAGCACTTCAAAATTCTGCCGATTTCCTACTCGAACATAGTACTTTAAGTAGTTATAGTCTAAACCTTGAATTTATGAAAAAATTCTATGAAACTGTTCGAAAGATTGGTGAATTCTACTTTGCAGACGAGAAATTTGATAGTCACAGTATTTTTGGCATCTTTCTTTATCGATTAAAAGAAGCAAGGGTTGCATTTGAAGGTACACCGGTCAAAGGAATACAGGTTCTCGGCTCCCTTGAAGCCAGAGGTATAAATTTCAAAAACATTATTTATCTCGATTTAAATGAAGGGGTCGTGCCTGGTGAACCTGAGATTAATCCAATTTTACCGTCACCACTTAGACTGAATCTTGGTCTTCCTGACTATCGGAGGACAGAAGAAATATATAGGTACCATTTCAAAAGACTCTATTATTCATCAGAGAATGCATTCCTTCTTTACATCGATAATAAGAAAACTTCAAGGAGTCGATACATTGAAGAGTTAATATGGGAGAATGAAAAAGAATCAGGCAAACTCCTTGAAGATTCAATCGTCGAGAAAAGATTTTTCAATCTGAACTTGAGAAAGTTCGAGCCAAGGGTTATAGAAAAAACACCCGAGATCTTGGAAATACTAAGAGGGGCCGTCTTGAGCCCTACTTCCATTGATACCTACCTTAAATGCCCACTGAGATTCTACTATACCTATGTTCTGAGACTAAGAAAGCAAGAAGTTAGCGATGAAATTGAAAAACTTGAAATAGGTCGACTTGCACACAAAATTCTCTATAGATTTTACAAAATATTGGAAGGGAAGGAGGCAGATTATGAGAACGTTCTAACGGAGGAAACTCTTCTTCGCGTGATTGATGAAGAATTCAAAAAAAATTTTCCAGAAAAATGGGGTATGGCCATACTCGTTAAAAGAGCAACTGAGAAATTGTTGCTGAACTTTCTAAGAAGGGAGAAAAACGAATTAAGTGGAGAAAAGAGGATAATCCTTGCTCTTGAATACAATCTCTTTGGCGAATACAATACTGGCCTTAACTCTGTGAAGTTTGTAGGCAGAGCTGACAGGATTGAAAAGATAGGAAATGAAACTTTTATCACTGACTATAAAAGTGAATCTATCTCAGGTAAAAAACCATTTAAACCCAAAAATGCGAAGAAAATAGCCCTCATTTCTGACCGAAAAATTGCGAAGAAAATTACCGATAGCTTCCAGTTACCTGTTTATCTTGAACTATATATGCGACACTTTAAAATTTCCGATTACTCACAGGTTAATGCCAGACTCATAACGCTTAGAACTGGAAAGGAGAATGAAGTCAGGCTCTTTCCTTCAAACAGCGTTGATAGACAATTGATTGCATCCAGATTAAAGGAGGCATTAAATACTATTATTGATGAAATCTATAATCCAGAAATACCGTTTGAAATGGATGATTCAGACGCTAATTTTTGTAAATACTGCCCGTACAAAGAATTTTGCGGTGTAGAGTACGGAGGTAGCAAATGAAAATTCTTCATACCGCTGACTGGCATCTCGGCAAAGTGTTTGAACAGTCTCAGATAAACTTTTCTCTTCTTGGAGAGCAGGAAAAATTACTGGAAAAAATTGTAAAAATTGCAAATGAGGAAAGAGTCGACGTTGTTGTTATAGCCGGAGATGTTTTTGATTCCTACAATCCTCCCAATGAGGCACGTCGACTATTCAACCGAACAATCCTTGAACTTTCTCGTAAGGGTGAGAGAGCGGTGATAATCATATCAGGCAATCATGATTCTCCGGAGGGACTTGCAGCCATAAAACCTCTCTCTGAGGAATTTGGTATTTTGATTCAGCACCTGCCCGGTGCAGAAATTATTCAAAACCGCGAATACAAATCAAAATATTTCACTGCTCAGTCAAAGGGGAACTGGCTTAATATTCAGCTTCCTACAGGAGAAAGCGCCACATTTTACCTGCTGCCCTATGTGTCAGAGTCAAGACTAAACGAAATTTTCACGGGAAACTCACTCCTCGATAAGACAGTTTCATACAATGAGAAGCTTGAAACACTCATTTCAAAAAATTCTCCATTCGAGCAGCATCATTTAATACTTGTGTCTCATATCTTTGTGGACAGAGGAATACTCGGGGGATCCGAGAAAACCCTTATTCTTGGATCATCCTATACATTTGAGACATCAAGGATACCCGAGCAATTTTCACTCGTACTACTTGGGCATCTGCACAGAACTCAGCAGATTAATGAGAAAATCTTCTACTCTGGCTCGATATTTCCCATGAATGTGAGAGAAGTTGAGGTATCTCCTGCCAAGTACGTTACAGTTTTTGAGTTATATGATGGCAGATTTGAGCGGGAGCTTATAGAAATTTTACCCGAGGAGTATATAAGAATTGAAAAGTTTGAAACTATCAGGGATGCCCTTGAAAATCTTGAAGAACCAGAGGGTTTGATTTTCATAGAAATATCCAGACCTCTCAATGACCAAACTTCACTTTCAGAGGTTCTAAAACGACTGAAAGGCAAATTGCTTGGAATCACATTTGGCAGTCCTCCTGACACGGAAGATGAATATTTCTCGAAAATTAAACCAGAGAAACTTACAGATAGAGAGCTCTTCATTGAATTTTACCAGAAGCAAATGAATAAAGAGCCGGACGAAGATCTTATAAAGCTTTATCTTGAAATATTAAATGAGGTTAGGAATGAGACCAGTTGAACTTGTTTTTCGTGGTATAAACAGTTACACGGATGAAGCACGAATTGACTTTAAAAAACTTCACGAAAAAGGTATCTTTGGCATCTTTGGTGAAACCGGTGCCGGGAAAACAACGATCCTCGATGCTATCACTATTGCGCTTTATAGCCGAACAGACAGACTAAATTCCATATCCGAGGTGACAAATCCGTCAGTTGGCAGGATTTACGTTAGATTTAAATTTGAAATGAACGGGAGATTGTACGAAGTCTATCGCGAGTTTGTAAACGGAAACGCCAAAACCCAGGCTTTGTATGAGTATGTTGATTATTCAAAGAAACCTCTGGCTGATAAGGCACGGGACATAAATGAATACATCCGAGAAAAAATCATCGGGCTGGATTTTGATGACTTTACAAAAGTTGTAATCTTACCACAGGGAAAATTCTCAAAATTCCTCGATGCCGGCCCGGCAGAGAAGACAAGGATTTTGGGGAAAATTTTTGGCACCGATATTTATGGTGAAAAACTTTTTAACGCAGTGAAAACTCGAAGAGATGTTGTAAGAGGTAATATCGAAACCTTCCAGAAATCTTACGATGAGATGAAAGATTTGACTGAAGAAAAAATTAAGGAACTTATCGAAGAACAAGAAAAAATTAAAAGAGAGATTGCAAAACTCAAAGAAGAGAGAGAAAAACTGGAAAAAAGACTAAAAACCCTTGAAAAACTTGCGGAACTTTTGAGTGAAAAAAAGGAAATAGAAAAAGAAATTGAAAGTCTAAAACAGAAGGAGTCCGAAATAAAAAAACTTCGAGAAAAGCTTGAAATCGCCGAAAAACTGTCTCCCTACGCCATATTTGTCAGTACAATAGAGGATTCAAAGCGACGAAAGGTTGAACTTGAAGTCAAAGTAAACGGTCTGGAAATTCAGCTTTTAAGTCTCAAACCACAATTTGAGAAGAAGAAAAAGGAGTGGGAAGATTTCATCCACAGAGAATACCCTGAAGTTCAATCGGAGCTCCGACTCAGGATTGAAAATGCAAGAAAAGCGAAAGAAAAGCTTAAAACTCTTCAGGAGCTCAGAAAAAAACTGAGTGGTTTAAATGCAGATGTCAGTAGATACCAGAAGCAGTTGAAGGATCTAAGTAAAATCAAAAGTGACTTAGAAGATGTAAAGTCAAAAATTGTCAGGCTTAAACTTTCACCTCAGGATGAAAAACTCCTTGGTCTTGAATCCCGTATAAGTTCTTTAAAAACTGAGTACATCCACACAGAGGATGAGCTTAAAAAGTTAAAAGACAAATTTGAGAAAGAGAAGTCCAGAATAAGTTCCGCGATTAAAAACATTTTAAAAAGTGCGGGGCTTCCGGAAGACTCGGAGGACCCGATCAAGGCCCTTGCAAAAATTCTGAACGAAACGGTTAATGCAAAGGAGAAGACTGAAAGGCTCCTGAAAGAAAAGGAACACATGAACCTTGCCGTTACACTTGTTCAGGACCTAAAAGAGGGTGAGCCGTGCCCGGTTTGCGGATCCATTCACCATCCCAACCCGGCACGAGAAAAGGTTGAGGACAAAGAGATTAAAAAACTCAAAGACGAGATCAAAAAACTCTACGAAAAAGAGAGAATACTTATTCAGCTTCAAACAGAGGCCGGGAAATTAAAAGAAGACCTTAAAATTGCTGAGGAAAACTATGAAAGAGAGAAGTCCAGGATCCTTCAGAAAATTAAGAATCTGAAAAATGAGGGCGAAAAAATTGCGAAAGAGTTTGAATGCCATGGTTTTGAGTGTCTTATAAAAAAGATAGATACGGTAAAACTCTGCAAAAAAGAGATCGAGAAACTGACGGAAATGGAACGCACCTTAAACGAGAAATTTCAAGATCTTCATGAAATAAAAGAGAAACTTACTATTTCCGAGGCTGAATTCAAGCAAACCCATGAACTTATCCAGAGAGTAGAAGGCGAAATAAAAGAGTTGATCGGGGACAATTTACCTGGTGAAGTTCTGAAAATTGCCGAAAAAGAGCTTACTCAATTTGAAAACCGTAAAAAGAGACTTTTCTCAGATTTCCAGAATCTTAAAAAGAAATTTGAGGCACTGGACTCAGAACTCACGCAAAATAAGGGATTTCTTACAGAAACAGAGAGAAATTTGAAAGAAAATATAGAAAAGCTTGAAGAAACTGCAAAGAAACTTAATATGACGACTGAGGAGTTGAAAAGGTCAATCCTGCCTGAGCAGGAGATTGAAAAACTCAAAAAATGGATCAGGGATTATGAAAAAAACCTTGGGGATCTCCAGGCGAGGTTGAATAGAACAGATAAAGAGCTCCAGAAACTACCAATCAAGGAGCTTTCCGAAAAAGAGCCAGATGAAACAAGGGAAAATCTGGCGAAAATTTCTGAGAAGCTGGATTTCATGAACTTCAGGCTCGGCGAAATTGGCAAGATGATAGAGGAGGGAAAGACAAAACTCGAAAAGAAAAAGGAACTTGCGAAGGCTATTTCAGAAAATAAAAGAATTGAGGGGTATCTTTCAGAACTTTACACCCTATTTCACGGCAAGAAATTTTCGAAATTTGTCTCAAGATTCTATCTGTCAGAGATTATACACGAGGCAAATAATTTTTTGCTGGAATTGACTGGTGGCAGACTGAAGATTGTTGGTACAAAAGGTGATGAAATTGAATTTCAGATCTTTGATTCTTTTACAGGTCATGTGAGATCAACGAAATCTTTGTCCGGTGGGGAAAGATTCCTTGTATCCTTCTCACTTGCAATTTCGTTTTCACTCTACATTCAAAGGAGAAACACTAAAAGTATTGATTTCTTTTTCATAGATGAAGGATTTGGTACACTTGACGAGGACCTCCAGGACGCAATGGGACGGGTCTTTGAACAAATTCAAAGGACTGGAAAACTTGTCGGACTAATTACACATGTCCGAAAGTTCAGGGAACTTGTACCAGCTCAAATTATTGTAACACGCGATCCTGTGACAAAATCCTCAAAAATCCAGATGCAGATTTAAATTAAACTTTCCATAGAGAAAAACAAAATAAATGAATCTACACCTCACAAGTGATCCAATTTCAAATTTTCAAAAATATGGCTGACAAAAATAATAAATAATGGGTTAGCAAAAAGTAGGATTTCCCCCATGAATAAATTGAAAGGTATATCGTAAAAATTCTTGGTGGTAGATTGGTATCCCGCTTACAGGTGAAAGGATTGGTTGAACCGATAAAAGGGAAATTTCGGGAAGCTATCTTTGATCTTAGGAGAGTTGAAACAGTGGGACAGGGATTTCTGGATGAGCTTTTAAGAGTTTTTTCCTGCAAATGAACGGATATAAAAATCTGGGTTAAGAATGTCCCAAACGAGTTTAGACCATTATTTCCCCACGTTCAGGTTGACAAAAACAAAGTTAAATTTGGTTGACAATAAAGTTGACAATGACTGTGGTTATCCTCCCCTCATCCCCTCTCGCAAGCGGGAGAGAGTGAGGGGAGGGCGAATTTTGCCCCCTCCTTTATCCTCCCCCGCTTTGCGGGGGAGGAAATTAAAAAAAGAATCCCCGCATTGCAGGGGAGGAGGTTGAGGGAGTTCCTCCATAGTGCCAAATTCTTTGAGGGAGCTTTACTCACGATTTCCCCTCCCGCTTTGCGGGACTCCATC
>CAYNMM010000029.1:0-3224 GCA_964398355.1 uncultured bacterium | reverse complement strand
AATAATCTTCCAGGCCCCTGAAATTCAGCCTGAGAAGCTGAATAACTGGAAAAACTTGGTTGTCGACAGACTGGTTAAAGGAGTTGAATTTCTCTTCAAGCATAACAATGTAGGGCACAAAAAGGCAGAGGCCAGGTTTCTCGACCAGAATACTCTCCTTCTTGACAATGGTGAGCAGATTAAATTCAAAAATGCAATCGTCGCAACAGGCTCCCATCCAGTAGAAATTCCAGGTTTTGACTTCAATGAAACTGTAATTTCATCAAGCCAGGCTCTGCAGGTGAATAAACTACCTGAACGTATGCTAATCGTTGGTGGTGGAGTTATAGGACTTGAGATCGCAACCGTTTACGCGAGACTTGGGACAAAAATCATTGTCGTTGAGCTCATGGATCAGATCCTTCCGGGGATTGATGCCGACTTTGTTAAAGTTGTTGAGAAAAATCTGAAAGCCATGGGGATCGAAATTTACACCTCATCAAAAGCTATATCGTATGAAGGAAGTGGCCCTGTAAGGGTTAAAGCTCTTATTAAGGGTGAGGAGAGGATTTTTGAAGTAGATAAAATCCTCCTCTCAGTAGGGAGGAAGCCGAGTTCAGCTGGCCTTGGACTCGAAAAAATTGGCGTTGAGCTTGACACCAGAGGGTTTATAAAAACTTCGGGGAACATGAGGACGAATTTACCACACATTTTTGGAGTGGGTGATGTGCGAGGAATGCCCATGCTCGCCCACAAAGCTCATAAAGAGGGCATTATTGCAGCGGAGAATGCTGCTGGTGAGAATACATTTTTCGAAAATAAGGTTATCCCTGCAGTCGTTTACACAGCACCTGAAATTGCAACTGTTGGTATCTCCGAGCGTGAAGCGAGAGAAAGGGGGATCGAGATTGAAATCGGTAGATTCCCACTCGCTGCTAATGGAAGAGCGATTGGCATGATGGACTACGATGGATTTGTGAAAATTATTGTAGAAAAAGGATCCGATGTCGTCCTTGGAGCTGGAATCGTAGCACCCCACGCAGGAGAATTAATAGGAGAATTGGCACTCGCTATGGAACTCGAAGCTACTTCATTTGATATAGGTTTCACAATCCATCCACACCCAACAATTTCAGAAGCCATCATGGAAGCAGCAGAATTCATCCACAAAAGAGCGATTCACATCGTTAACAAAAAGTGAAATATAGATTTAGTTTCTCAGCGTAATTTGAGCTTACGTAAGGGATTCGAGATAAAAAACTTCCATCATCCTGGATAAAGCTTGGTAGAAAAATATGTGTACTTCACTTATTGGTATCAGGATCTTGAGTGTCTCCTTTTATGGAAAACTGATCTTTCCCATTACAACCGGATGGGCTGCACCTGTTACCTGAGGCAAATTATTTGTCCTATTTCTAAAGGCATAGAAGCCCAGGATTGCAAATGCCATTGGTTCTCTGGCCTTTGAATTTAGCCCTTTTTCTTCAAATGTATAAATGGGAATCTCGGCCAGTAGATCTTTTATCCACTTCATCAGAGTTCTGTTATATGCACCTCCCCCCGCAATAAGTATCTCATCGAGTCCGTGTGGAATTATAAATTTCCTGTACGCAATCTCGATCGTTTTTGCTGTGAAAAATGTGATCGTAGCAACAAAATCCTCAGGCGGAAGCTCAATTCCCCTCAAGAATTCCTCATTGAAGAGCTCCCGTCCAGTAGACTTTGGAGGTGGTGCCGAAAAGTATGGATGTCCAAGCAACTTTTCTACAACATCGAAATGAACATGTCCACGTGCTGCAATCTCACCATCTCTGTCAAACGCTTTTTTGAAAAGCTTCATTATTAATATATCTATTAGAACGTTTCCGGGCCCGGTGTCAAAAGCGATTACATCATTCTCACTCGCCTCCCTGGGTATGTATGTAAGGTTGGAAATTCCCCCAATGTTGTGTAACGAAACTGATTTCCCATAATTTTTAAAAAGGATGTAATCTGCAAAAGGTACGAGGGGAGCACCTTCACCACCTGCTGCTACATCTCTCACACGGAAATCAGACACGACCGGAACGCCAATCTCCTCGGCGATAACCGCAGCTTCTCCAATTTGAAGAGTAGATTTTACATTCCACCCTTTCGATGGATCAAGGCGAGGAATGTGAAATATAGTCTGGCCATGCGATGCGACAAGCTCAGGCTTTATTCCGGTTCTGTCCATGACCTCCCGAATAGCAATGGCGAATTCTTTTCCAAGTAGAAAATTCAACTGACATATTAAGGAGACATTTGATTTTTCGTTGTTCATAGCGTTAAAAACCATTTCTCTCAGATCCTTACTATATGGTCGGAAATGATGGGCGACGAGTGAAAATTTTTCTCCTGATTCCCGAACAAGTACGACATCGACTCCATCAGCAGATGTTCCTGACATCAGACCGGCGATGATCATAAATTTCCTCCACTTTAATGGATAGGATTTTACAACTTTGACTTCAGTTGCACAAGTGTGGAAAAATTGAATAATTAAACGTAATTCATTACAATAAACAGCTATGAAATGGTCAAAAGCGTTTATACCGACGTTAAAAGAGGCGCCAAGGGATGCTGAGGCGAGGTCTCATAAACTACTCGTTAAGGCTGGTTTTATAAGACAGCATCAGAGCGGTGTTTACAACATTCTACCGCTCGGCTGGCGGTCTATGCTAAAGATCATGCAAATAATTCGAGAAGAAATGAATGCAATTGGTGGACAGGAACTCTTGATGCCGGCACTGACATCATCCGATCTCTGGAAAGAGTCCGGTAGATGGGTTGATTTTGGCAACGAAATGTTCAGACTGAAGGACCGCAAAGGGAAAGATCATGCACTCGCGCCAACTCATGAGGAGATAATAGCTGATATTGCAAGAAATGAAATCCGCTCATATCGAGACCTACCACAGATTTGGTATCAGATACAAACAAAGTTCAGAGACGAACCTCGACCAAGATTTGGCTTGCTCCGTGTAAGAGAGTTCATAATGAAGGATTCTTATAGTCTTGACCGGGACTTCGATGGTCTCGATGTGAGCTACGAACTTCACAGAAAAGCTTATATCAACATTTTTGACAGAAGTGGACTTAAATACACAATTGTTCAGGCCTCTTCAGGTCTTATGGGAGGTTCACAATCAGAGGAATTTATGGTCGTCTCTGACGCGGGGGAAGACTCACTCGCTATCTGTGAAAAATGCGGCTACTCAGCGAAT
>CAYNMM010000028.1:0-4737 GCA_964398355.1 uncultured bacterium | reverse complement strand
CCGCAGAACCCCACTGGTTTCTTTTTGAAAATCATTGACGATGGTAATCTCCCCGAGGCTCTCAAAAACTGGTCAAAGAGACGCACATACGAGATGGTGAACCAGCACAGCAATGCTCTCTTTCCAGATGACAGGAAGTTTGTCAAGGAGTTCCTGGAGAAGTTCAAGGAGCGTTTCTCTGACCTTAAAGACGGCTTCCTCAAAAACAGATTCCTGAGATACAAGTTTGAAAAAGCTTACCAAAGAAAACAACTGGAAGAGGAGAGAGAGGAAAAGGAAATAGATCCCGACGAAGCAAGAAAAATGTTGCAGAAAGCTATAGAGGAATTCAAAAGACCAAAATAAACGCCAAATAAAGCCCCTTAAAAATTCAAGAGGTATTAAAATCCTGTTTTCTTTTTCAAGCCCCTTCACGGGCACGAGATTAGCTCTCAGGGGGGTATTTTCACCCTTTTGAACCACCCCCTCCTACCCCAGGGAGTCGTCCCTCTCCCTGGGGTAACCACGAAAAATATATCCCTGAAAGCCATTCTCGTGCCCGTAGAGAGCTTTTACGGGGATGAGAGGTATCATATATTGCCTCAAACTGTTTGAACGCCTCTACGAGCATTTTTGAGGCCATTTTTACATAAAACCCCAGGGAGCTGGGGTTCGGACATCCCTGGGGCAGGAGGGGGTTGCGTAAACCCTGCTTTCTGCACCAAAATAAAGTCTGCTGGAGGTATAGTTTATGCACGATTTAAAAGAACTGAAAGACACCATAGAAAAACTCTCTCCAAAAGAATTTGAGGAATTGAGAAAATGGATCATTGAGAGAGACTGGGAACTCTGGGATAAGCAAATAGAAAAAGATTCAGAATCAGGTAAACTTGATTTCCTGATTGAAGAGGCTGAAAAAGAACTTAGAGAAGGCGAATTATTGGATTTGTGAACCACAAGGTAACAAGAACATTCTGGAGACTATTTCAAAATTTACCACCTCAAGTGCAGGCGCAAGCTAAAGAAAGATTTACTCTCCTAAAAGAAAATCCCAGACATCCCTCTCTGCATTTCAAAAAAGTAGGTAAATTCTGGTCAGTTAGGATAAACGATAACTACAGGGCTCTTGCTGTCAAAAGAGGAGATATTTTCATCTGGGTTTGGATAGGAACACATGACGAATACAGCAAAATCGTAAAATAACCCTATATCAGGTAGGAGTGGGCGGGAAAATTTTCCCGCCCACTGTCCATTAGCTCTGGCCATCACTTGGACCTATACAGCTTCACAAATTCCAAAATCAAAGTGACTATGTCCACCAGCAAACACAACATATTATCACCTCCTTTCAAAAACGTTGTGCCTGACGGAAAATGCCTTCCATCAGGTTTACGAGGGATGGAAACAAAAGAGGGAAAAAGTCGTCTGAGTCTCTTTACAAGAGATGGAAACTCACCAAATTATTGAAAAACCAAAAAAAACATAGCCCCCCCTCCGCCGAGCCGACCCTCGCCCGTCACGTCGAGCTTTTGCCATTAGGCAAAAGCCGGCGTGGACGAGGCGAGGGGACGGGGAGGCTACCCTTTGGGCAGCTAACCACAACCAGCATTTTTGCCGAGCTTTTGCGAGGCAAAAATGCGGTTGGGGTCTGCCCAAAGGGTAGCCTCGCCGGAAGGCGAGGCGGAGGGGGGGCTAAACTGCGGAGGGGGTTCAATACCCCCTCCGCAGTTCCCTTAAATACTCAATTTTCATTCACCACTACCAAAAATCTATTTTTGATCTGTAACAGATATTTCTTGCAAACGAACCTTAAAATCCCCATCATCTCTATAACTTATTTTCACTGTTACACTAAATCCCTTTTTTCCTTTTACCATGCCACTTTCACATACTCAAACCAACCCAATTTTCTGTTACACAAATACCAGATTTCTGTTACAACAAATTCTCTCACCCAAAAATTTAAACTCCTCTTTATATCAGCAATTTCATCCTCTCAAAAAATTAATGTAACAAAATTTTTCATTCCCTTCTTGTCCATCGACTACCAAAATTTAAGAAAATCTATAACATTTTTACTAATTACCAAAACATCAAAAATATTGATAATACTTCTTTTTTTCTTTTTGCAAATATTTATAAATCTAAATAAACTTGTCAAAACTGTTAAGTTTTCGTAATATGCTTATGTAACGAGAAATTTTAACGAGAAAATGTTTGAGAAATTGCAGCATAGGGTATAAAATCTTGGCATGCTGATAAAAGACCCTAAGGAACGCAGACGAGTAGCAGAAATAAAATATCTACGGGCACTTTTTTGGCTTCTGGGTTGGAAATACACCTCCAATGAAATCCTCAGGACTATTCTTTCCCCTCGGGGTGTGGCAAGACTTAGAAAATTCGGATTAATAGAGAGTCAGAAAAAATACTTTGCCTCGGTAATTCAACTTTCTACCTTCGGTTGGAACTTTACTTCGGAACTTTTTCTCTCAAACAAACAGTTTAACATGTGGTCACATGAAACTCAGGAGCTCATTGCAAAACTTACAAGACGCAACAAAAAAACCGTCAACTGGGCAAAACTTCACCATGATCTCAAAGTCCAAGAAGTTGTTCTCAAACTCTTAAAGGGGGAACTTAAACCCTACATATTCACGATTTACGAAGATAGGGAATATGATTTTTGGGACAATTACTCATCTGAAATCAGAGAAGAATGGGAAGAGGTAGAAGGTGAAAAACCTGTAGGCTACATCTCCGAGTATTCCTTTTTTAGACTCGGATTTCAGCCAGCTACAGACGCTGTCTTTGTATCCTTCAAGGAAAGCACTGAAAAAATGAGCATCTGGGGAGTAGAATACGAAAGTGGGCAGAATAGAAACATCAAAAGGCTTATGGATAAAATTGTCTCTGTGACCAAGAATCTTGTCGTCAAGCATAAAGTTTTCAATGGGATCGTGATATATGGTTCTGTAAACAACTACCGCAAAGCCTTCAAAAAATTGAAGGATACTACTCAGGGAGAAATATTTTTTTATCCTCCTTCTTCATATCTCAGCAAAGAATGGGATCTATATCTCCAGTATTACATGGAAGATACTCTTGAACTCTATGAGGGAACTATCCGGGGATATGAATTCTACCAACCCCAACCTGGGAATGTAGAGCGGAGTTTTATCGTGGATCTATCAAAAGCTTTCTGGCCAGATGATCCCTCAGACTTTGACAAAAACCTCCTAAGAAAGCTTTTCTTTCACCTTAAATGAGGATAGTGACTGGTCAGTCATTGAAATTTTAAGCATTTTCCCTCTATCTAAAATTTTTAATTTTTGTAAATTTTTAAAAATTTACAACATCACCATCATCATCCCTATATTGTTGTTGTTGTTGTTGTTTTAAAAAAATGTTTTAAAGAAGTGTTTTATATATATATATTTTAAGGGGCTCGGAAACCGTTGATACTACTGCGTTTGAGACCCCTCAACTGAACTGCTGTGGGCATAGAAACTGAACTCGTGTGGGCATAGAAACTGAACTCGTGTGGGCATAGAAGCTGAACTCGTGTGGGCATAGAAGCTGAATTATATTGACGGAATCCCTATATATATATATAATTTCAGACAGTATTAGCACTCAACCAGCATGGGAGATGATATGACGAATAGAGAAACTGACCAAAAAGATCTCATTGCCGTTGAGGGCAACATAATGGAAATGCCCTTCTTTACGCCAAAAGACAACTTTTCTCTCCCTCCAGATAAAAAAATCACTTACTGGATAACAAAGGACAGAGGCATAGCTATAATCCCCTCTATTCTGGGTATGCCCGATTCTTTTGATGCCACAGTCTTTCTCTACCTCCTATGGAAGGCAACGAGAGAATGGAAAAAGACGGGCATTTTCCCTGAAAAAGTCCACTTCACCATCTCTGAATTGCGAGAGGTATTAAATACCAACAACACCGCAAGACTTAAACTTTCAATTGAAAGATTGGCCGCTACTACCTATGAGTTTCTTAAATCTTTCAGGAAAGGCGGGATCTACATAGATAACGTGGTCAGAATGCTCGATAAATTCTCGTATTGGAAAAAGGAATCAGATTTACCCAAAAGTAGGGCAAGAGAGACTACTTATGTAGTCTTTAGTAAGGAAATAGTCGAATCGATAACCTCAGGTTACTATAAATACCTCGATTTCCAGAAACACCAGCGACTTAAAAGACCCCTTGCCAGGCGGCTTCACTTCTTACTCGCTAAAAGACTCGGAGAAAATAGAGAAATCCAAATTGGCTTTAAAAAACTCGCCTATGCTATTCCACTGCAAACTTACATCACACACAAGAGAAAAAAAACTTCTCTCAAATATCTTTTCTTAGCCCTCGACGAACTTGTGAAGGCTGAGATTCTTACCTACGAGTATGACAGGGATCGAGATGTCTTTATCTTCCGTCAACCCCATGTAAAACTCGCTTCTATGGATGCCCAGGACGAAATCAGAGACTACCTCATGGGCGAACTGAGGGCCCTCTGGTTACCTGACCGCTTGATAGAAGAGATCCTGGAGAATAAAGACTGGGACATGATTGCTGGAGCTCTTGAATACATAGACAAGCAAAAGCCGCAGAACCCCACTGGTTTCTTTTTGAAAATCATTGACGATGGTAATCTCCCCGAGGCTCTCAAAAACTGGTCAAAGAGACGCACATACGAGATGGTGAACCAGCACAGCAATGCTCTCTTTCCAGATGACAGGAAGTTT
>CAYNMM010000027.1:0-6231 GCA_964398355.1 uncultured bacterium | reverse complement strand
ACCCATTTAATTCCATCCTCGAATCGCTTCTTCAAAAGCTCTTCATTTTCTGTAAGGAATAGCTTCACAAGGAATGTCTTCCCGACTCCTCCCATGCCATGTATGCCTACAACTGCGATGTGTTGTTCACCATTTAATATGTCTTTTAAAGATTTTAAATACCCCTCACGCCTTACTGCCTTCTTCAGTTCCTCCTCACTTATGTTAGCCCTGCCGAAGTCAAAAACCGGGTTGAACTTTTGATAAATTTGACTGCTCTCAATTCTAATCAGCCGGGCATCCAGTCTATCCACAGTGGCTTTGATTTTATTTATTTCAACTGAGAGGCTCTCAATTAATTTTTCGTGTTTATCGAGTCTTATTTCAATTTCTGAGATGCGTTCGTCATATTTCTCTTTTAGCGTCTCAATGGTTTCTGATATGATAGCAGAAATTTCAGCCCTATTTTCTTCAAGGAGCTCCTTGAGTTTTTCATCATCTACGCCCTGAGAGCCAGCGATATACCTGATAAATGAAATTATGGTTGCAAGTGCATCATCACTCTTGATAACTTCCTTCAATTTCTCGAGAGCTACATTCGAAAAGCGTTTTGCAATGTCCTTTATGGTATTTTCATCTAAGTTTCCGGGTTTATCCTTCTTGAAATACTCGTAAACAGGCTCGTAATAAATGTTACTGAATGTTTCAAATTTAGAAGGAATAAGATCTTTACGGTCTTTCATACCCTCCACTTTTCTGATCAACCAGTTTTTTGATTCGCTATCAACATCTTTAAGTCCTTCAATGTAGTTTTTAAGTTCTTCAACAGTTCTTTTAACGACTTCTCTGGAAATTTTCTCACTGATTTCTTCAAAGTATGTGTTAAGTTCACCGGGCTCGAGTTTTTCAATGAGTTTGTCTATTCCAACTCCAAGTAAGTTCGGGAAAAGGGAGCTGACTATTACGCCCAGGAGCCCACCTATAGGTCCGCCTGCAAGGATGAAGATTGTCGGTATGACTGCTTTGAGAAAAGTAAGAGTGATTTTTAAGTCTTTTACCATCTTAAACCCTATATAGTTTAATTGATTATTCTATAACTCAATGGCACAAGTGTGCAAATGGTAGTGATTTAGTATAAAGCATAAGTAAAGCCCTGGAATCAAAAATTTTTCTGAGCCTGTATCAGAGGAAGTTATCCCGGTGTGGCGAAAATACTGCGTTTTTGTAGTTTCAAGTTGGTCGAGTTTTATGGGTGTGCTGGATTTGACCAATGTCAAGTCATGAATGATATTTTGCTGAGATTTATAGGTGGCAATTAAAATTTCCGGTCATGAGAGTGGGGATAGCGAATTTTTGGGAACTTCTTTGAAAATGTACTTGAGGGATTATGACTTTCGGGAGAGAGTTTAAGGATAAAAAGGTCATCAAATTGACATAACGAAAGATTTGTGGCTATAATTCAGGCACTATGTTTGATAACTATCTGCCAGTTGTTTTAATGCTCGTTGCTGGATTGACTGTATCCCTTGCAATTATTTTACTTTCAGCCGTCTTTGGTCCGAAATCGAGAAACCAGGCCAAAGATGAGCCATACGAATGTGGGATACGGACTGAAGGTTTGAAGCCCGGAAGATACTCTGTGAGATTTTTCGTTGTAGCGCTTCTTTTCCTGCTGTTTGATGTGGAGGTCGCATTTTTATTCCCCTGGGCAGTTCTCGTGAAAAAGCTTGCCATTCTCGGTCTAATTGAAATGGGATTCTTTGTTTTGATCCTTTTTATCGGACTCCTCTATGTCTGGTTTAAAGGCGGTTTACAGCTGGAGTAAAAGCCATGGTTGACATTGAGAAGATAAAGAAGGATTTTGGTGATGATATACTGGAAGTGAAAGAGTTTCGTGGAGAGCTGACCATAGTGGTCAAGCCTGAGAAAAACATCGAATTTCTCAGTTATCTGCGTACAGAGTTCTCCATAGATTTTCTCGTGGATGTTACGGCAGTTGACTGGTATCCGAAGGTACCGAGATTTGAAGTTGTTTACTCACTTTATTCCCTGAATTCAAAAGAGAGGTTACGCGTGAAGGTACCTGTTGGTGAGGGTGAGAAGATCAGATCAGTGACCCAGCTGTGGAAGGGCGCAGGCTGGCTTGAAAGAGAGGTTTATGACATGTTCGGTATCGAGTTTGAAGGACATCCTGACCTGAGAAGGATCCTATTGTGGGATGACTTTCCCGGTCATCCTCTGAGAAAGGATTTCCCTCTCAGGGCGGATGTTGAATTACCGGGGCCATACTGATGGAAAAGTTAAGAGAGGACATAAGAAGGATTAAGAAAGAATTTTCGAAGGGAGAGACGGCTTTGATACCTGCGCTTCACAGGGTTGTGGAAGAGTACGGTTATGTCAGCGAAGACGGAGCCCGTCTGGTTGCCGAGGAGCTGGATATATCGCTTGATCATGTAATTTCTGTTGCAAGTTTTTATCAGTTTTTCAAGCTAAAACCAGTGGGTAAATACCACTTTCAAATCTGTACAGGGCTTACATGCATGATAAACGGTGCACTTGATCTGGTTCATTATTTCAACCGTGAGCTTGGTGTTAAGGAGAACGAGGTTACGGCAGATGGGCTGTTTTCGTACGAGATCGTGCAGTGTATCGGGTGCGGTGATAGGGCACCGGCAGTGCTGATGAACGAGCAGAGGCTTGAGGGACTCAAGGTAGAAAAGCTCAAAGAGATGATAGAGGAATTGAGGACAAAAGAGGGCGGGTCGCCTTCTTGACAATATTATCAGGGAAAATTATACTAAACTCCGATTCGCCGGGGTGGCGGAATTGGCAGACGCGCATGGTTGAGGGCCATGTGGGAGCTAATCCCGTGCGGGTTCAAGTCCCGCCCCCGGCACTTTTTAATTATGCCCCAGATTGATGATCTCCTCGAAAAGTTCTCCAAGGGTAATGTCCGCTCACTCTCCCGTCTTATCAGCCTCGTTGAAAATGATCCCCAGGCAAGGGATTACATCCTCTCAAAAGTTTTCAAAAATGTTGGATCAGGTTACAGGATTGGCATAACGGGACCACCGGGCGCGGGGAAAAGCACACTCGTTGATGTCCTTGCGTCAAAACTCCACGACATGGGCAAAAAGGTGTCAATTATCGCAGTAGACCCTTCGTCCCCGTTCACCGGCGGCGCACTGCTCGGGGACAGGTACAGGATGTACGAATCCATGAAAAGGGGAATTTTTATCAGAAGTCTCGCATCAAGGGGGAGTCTTGGCGGACTTTCAGAATCAACCGTTGCTGTCGCAGATCTCCTTGATGCCTTTGGATCTGATATCATCATTATTGAAACCGTGGGAGTGGGACAGTCTGAGCTGGACATTATGAATGCCTCTGATACTGTCGTCGTTACACTTGTCCCTGAATCGGGGGATTCTATTCAGGCAATGAAAGCGGGCCTGATGGAAATAGCCGATATTTTTGTCATCAACAAATTTGATAGAGAGGGCGCAAAAAAGTTTGAAATGGAGCTAAGAACAGTACTTTCCATGAGTAATTCCAGCAAGGAATGGAGGCCTCCTGTGATCCGAACAATTGCAACAAGGGGTGAGGGGATTGATGAGCTCATTGAAGCCATTTTTAAGCATTACAACTATCTAAAAGAAAAGGGGATACTGGCGCAAAAAAGGCGTGAGAGGGTCAAAAGGGAAATTACGGAGTCCATTAAGGAGAAACTCTGGAACAAGTATTTCCTGTCAAGCAGGTGGAAGGATCTTATCGATAGATGCGTTGACAATGTTGTCTCTGGGAAAGAAACTCCCTACACGGTCGTAGAGAAAATTTTGAAGGAAATTTAGAGGGTATGGAAGTGTCTTCGATCGTTGGACTCGTATTGATACTTGTCAGTATTTACCTTGCATTTGCGGTCAGACCGATAAGGAAAGCCATTGGTCTTGTACTTGTGATTGTAGGGACGATATTTTCTCTCACGGGCGTTGGATTGATAATCGGTGTGCCGATGATTTTCGTTGGCGGACTGATGCTTTTTATCAGGTGATGTAATCAAAGGGAATCCCCCTGTGTATTCCCCTTTTCAGGGCATAATTGACGACATCGGCATATTCTTTTTGGGTTATCCTTCTTGATAGTTCCGGAAATTCAAAGGCTCTGTAAGTTGGGTAATACTGATCCATTATGTTAACCCAGCTGTCAATGGATATTTCGTCAACGATAAAGTCAATTACTTTTTCAGAAGCGGCGATACCATTTGGCAGGACGAGGTGTCTGATCAGGACGCCTCTTTTTGCAAGCCCATTTTCCACGATGAGGTCTCCGACCTGTCTGTGCATTTCTTTAAGATTTCTTTTGTTGACTTCGAAATAGTTTTTTACACCTGAATATTTAAGGGCGTTCTTTGAATCCCCATATTTCATGTCTGGCATGTAGATGTCAACTACACCATCGAGGATTTTCAGTGTTCTAATGTGATCGTACCCACCAGTGTTGTAAACGATTGGCAGCTTAAAGCCCTTTTCAACAGCAATCAAAAGGGCTTCGAGAATCTGGGGTACGACATGCGTTGGGGAAACGAGATTAAGGTTGTGGCAGCCCTTTCGTTGTATTTCGAGAAACACACGAGCAAGGGTTTCTGGATCAACCACAGATCCCCATCTTAATTGACTTATGTCGTAGTTCTGGCAGTAAACACACCTCAGGTTACATCCGCCGAAAAATACAGTTCCAGAGCCATTTGTGCCGACAAGTACGGGTTCTTCACCGAAGTGTGCACCGTAAGAAGAAAGTATGACATGTCTTTCGACTCCGCAATCACCCGGTTCTTCAAAACGGTTTACCCTGCAGGCGACGGGACAGATTACACAGGGGTCGAGAAGCTCAAGTGCCGCTTCTACTTTTTCTTTTAACTTCCCTGTTTCAAAGGCTTCGATGTAAACTGGCTCCATCAGGGGAGCTCAGTTGCAAGTCTCATCACATCCGGGTCTGGTAGTTCGTAATCAGGTTTGATTACGACAACCTCTTTTTTCCTCGAGAGGAGGATCATCTTTGCCGATGGTCGTCTTGGTCTGTTTGATTCTGGTTTAACGGTAGCAACAATTCTGCCATCGAGACTATCAATCTTTTCGATCAAGCCTGCAAAAGGTAGCTGAAGCTCGGCAGCGACCCTTTGAGGAATTTCACCGACACCGTTGATCGTTGAATGACTCCCGGCAAGGATCAGGTCAAATTCTTTGTCTTTCAGGTAGTTCGCAATTGCAGATGCGATCTGGTTTTTAGCGAGGTCATTCTCAAATGTTAGCAGGACAACTTCGTCAGCACCAAGTGCGTAGATTTCCTTCAGGGTTGAGGCTGTGGATTCGCTGCCCACTGTGAGTGTGTGAACCTTTGCGCCTTCGCTGTCTTTTAGCTGGAGGGCGAGCTCAAGCGCATACCTATCAGCCGGGTTTATTATTCTCTTTTCACGCTCAAATATCTGTGCTTTTGATTTTGAAACACCGAGACCAGCCGGATCTGGAACTTCTTTAACCAGAACAAAGATTGTTTTCATTATCCTTACCTCCAATTTTTAAAAAGTTTAGATACAAAAGTCCACTTTTTCAAGGAGTCTCTGGATGCTGTTCGAAAAGATGCCGCAGGGAAAGGGGAGAGTAGTCTTTAACCGCCTTTATAAGAGTGCATTGGTCCTGTGGAGGATTTTTCTCAAACCTCTTTATCTGCTGTAAGGTGGGGATTTTTCTCAGATTCTCGTAACAGGGCTTAACGCTGTGAGGAAATATTCTTCTCTGCCTATATAGAGCTTTGCGGCGTGGGGGAGGATAAAAGAGGGGGCAGAGAGAGCAGATTTGACAGGGAAAAACGGATGGAGGTTTTGTTGCCCTCCCCTTAATCCCCTCCCGCAAGCGGGAGGGGAGTCTGGGGGTGATCCCTCCCCCTTCGTGGGGGGGGGGGGTGGGTGGGCTTTCCCACTTCGTGGAAGGAAAGTTTTTAGGTGGCTTCTCCCACTTTGTGGGGGGAGGTTATAGGTGGCCCCTCCCGCAAGTGAGAGAAAGTTTGTGAGTTACCTCTCCCGCATGGCGGAGGTGGGTGCGGTTTGACCCTCTTGCTTTGTGAGAGGGGATATTGTGGTGGAAACACCCAGAAAGGACAGTTGTAAAATACCTTTGCATACCATAATTGAGTTTTTTTCTGGCAATGACAAACAAACCCCTCCCCCGCTTCGCGGGGGAGGATTAAGGAGGGGGCAGA
>CAYNMM010000026.1:0-4846 GCA_964398355.1 uncultured bacterium | reverse complement strand
AATATCAGCTCCAATTTACTCCCCCCATGAGTGTTTAGCAAAATTAGATATTTTTGAACAGCCTCGCACGATACCAAATGGTTATCTCATCCCCTTACAAGACGCTTTATGACATCCCTTTCATAACGATGCCCTTAAAATTAGCCAATTCCATCGATCTGACAGGACTCTCTCAAAATGAGGTTTTTAAAGGATATCTCCAACCATTGTGATAACTATCCGAAATAGCCATTGAGATTGTGGGATAATCGGTTTATTTTAATATCCGTTATGCGACTTTATGAATTTGAGGTAAAGTCCTTGATGAGACAGTATGGGATACCAGTTCCTGAGGGGATATTCACAAATAATCCAGTTCTTGCTGCTGAGTTCGTTGAAGAGCAGGGAGAATCTGTTGTAAAAGCCCAAACACTGGCAGGGAAAAGATCAAAAGCAGGTGGAATTAAATTTGTATCGAAATACGAACAGGGCGAGCTCGCCACTGAGGTTATCCTTGAATCAAAATTGTATGATGAGGAAATCATCGGTGTTCTTGTGGAGAAAAAAATTGACATTGAAGATGAATTTTATCTCTCCTTTTATTATGACACGGTCCAGCGTTCCCCTGTTTTAGTATTCAGTAAATATGGCGGAGTTGAGATTGAAGAGAGAGTAAAAGGGGTGGAAGACGGCTTAAACAGCCTTTCCCTGCCCATTGGAATCAATGCAGGATGGAAAATACGGAATTTCCTTTCTAAAGTAGTCGGAGATGATAGAAAATTAGTAGAATTGGTCAGAAAAATTTACCAGTTTTTCTTAGACTACGACTTCCAGATGATAGAGATAAACCCGCTCGCCAAATCCAAGGATGGAGATTATTATGTGATTGATGTTGTATCCATATTTGATATTTCAGCCTGGAGACGGCATCCCGAGATTCATACAATTCCAAGGGGGATACAATCCCAAACTCTCTCAGAGGGAGAATTCAAGGCGGACCTTCTAAACTTAGAAAATATCAGGGGAATCAGGAGAGATTTTATTCTATTTGATGGAGATATTGCGGTTCTTACCTTTGGTGGCTCCTTGAGTCTCGTGGTCATTGATTATATCTATGAGCTTGGTGGTAAGCCTTACAATTATATTGAATTAAGAGGGACTATCACATCGGGGAAGATTTACAGGACTTTAAAGAGACTCCTTGCAAGTGAAAAAATTAAAGGCTTGCTGATTATGGGGGCAACACTTGAAGATGTGAGGATAGAGGTGGTTGCCACGGGGATTGTGCGGGCACTTAAGGATCTCCATCCACGCTATCCAATCATAGTGAGAATAGCTGGACCTATAGAAGATGTAGCAAAAGACATTTTGAAGGGATTACGAGGTTTAAAATTGAAGGTTTTTCATGGAGATACCTCTATCAAAGACTGTGTTCGTGAAATGGTGGGGGAAGTTTATGGGAATTCTTATTGACGAAAATGTTCATATAATGGTTCAAGGAGGATGCACCTCCCGCGGCTGGGATGCGATTGAAAATATGTTGAACTACAACACCGATGTCGTCGCCAGTATATGTTATGATTTTAAAAAGCTGGATACTTACAGAGGGGTGAATACTTTTAATAGTGTTGAGGAAGCAGTTCGAGAATATCCAGAGATAAATACTTCAGTAATTGCAGTTCACTCTTTACATGTCTTGGGGGCAGTCTTAGAGGCCATAGAGGCGGGAATAAAATTAATTGTAATCCTTACTGGGTATGTTCCAATAAAAGACATCTCTATACTGTATCATGAGGCAAAAGGGGCGGGAGTGAGGATTCTGGGACCAAATTCAGTGGGGATTATCAATCCAGAAGTGGGAATGGTGGGGAACATTAACGGTGCTATGGCATGGACTATTTACAGAAAGGGGAGCATAGGTGTAATCAGCCGTAGCAATGGACTTATCAATGAAATTGGTTACATTCTTTCAAACAATGACCTGGGCGTTTCTACTGCTGTCGCTATGGGGACTGAAAAGATGGTCTTATCATCATTTAAAGACATTTTACCGTATTTTTGGAATGATACAGAGACAGAGGCAGTTGTCATCTTTGGCGAGCCAGGAACTGGATATGAAGAGGAACTTGCAGAGTTTGTTAAAACCACAGGCTTAAAGAAACCCATAGTTGCATACATTGCTGGTAAATTTGTTGATAAAATAAAAGGAGACATATCTCTGGGACATTTAGGAGCAATTGTCCAGAGAGGAAAGGGGACCCCATCCGAGAAACTGAAATTATTAAAAGAATGTGGTATAAAAGTCGTTAATTTTCTGGAAGACCTTCCAGGGGTGCTTAAAAATGGTTGAAATTAGTGTAATGGGAAAGAAATATAAGGTTCCAGAGGGATTAACCATTCTTCAGGCGTTATGGTTTATAGGGTATAAAACCATTAGAGGAGTGGGGTGCCTCGGTGGATTTTGCGGAGCTTGCGCAACGGTATTCAGAATTGAGGAAGAGGATTGGAGACTACATGTTGGACTTGCCTGCCAAACACAGGTAAGAGAGGGAATGCATCTTGCCCAGATTCCGTTTTTCCCCGTCAAAAGCATGTTATACGACTTTAATAAAATTAAAGACATTAACGATATTCTGCTGGAGATTTATCCAGATACACAAAAATGCATATCTTGTGGCACCTGTAATAAAGTGTGTCCACAGAATTTAAATGTCATGGGATACATAATTAAGGCTAATGCAGGAGAATTTGATAAGGTGGTTGATTGGTCCTTCGATTGCATAAATTGCGGTATATGTGCCATGAAGTGCCCTGCTGACATAGCGCCAAATTTAATTGCTAAATTCGTCAGAAGAAAGTTTGTAAAGCTTACCCTCAAACGCTCAGAACTTTTAGCAAAGAGGATAAAAGAAATTAAGGAAGGGAAATTTGACAATGAATGGAGAAAGATTGCCCAAAAATATTAAAGACTTTATGAAAATAGTTGAATCAACACGAGAAGAGAGGTTAGAGAGCACACCGCCAATTCATAATGAGGATGAAAAGCAAGAGATAATAAAGAAATTTCATCCCGATTTTATTCCTGAAAATTTTACTCAACTGAAATGGGGACCGAACAAGGGAGAAAGAGTTGCAAAAGGGATAGCAGATATCCTGGAGGGTCAAAGTTATTTAAAATCCTTTAAAAAAATAAAACCAGATTTTAAGACCGAGGTTTTGGTCATAGGCGGTGGCGGAGCTGGAATTACGACGGCAATCTTTGCCCACGACGCTGGAGCAGAGGTGACATTAGTAACCAAACTGAGATTGGGAGATTCTAATACCATCATGGCACAGGGAGGAATTCAAGTTGCAATTGGACAGGATGACTCTCCAGTTAAGCATTTTGAGGACTCTTTGAAAGCAGGTGGATACAAGAATGACAAAAATCTTTTAAAAATAATGGTTGAAGAGGGCCCAGAGATATTGGCTTGGCTTGAGGAACTGGGGGTAAACTTTTCAAAGGATAAAAGAGGGGAGTTCATTTTAAAAAAGGGAGGTGGAGCATCAAAGAAAAGATTAGTTTATGCCAAAGATTATACGGGATTAGAACTTATGAGGGTCCTGATAGACGAGTTCAGAGAGAGGAATATTAAAGTTTTGGAATTTTCACCAGTTGTAGAACTTTTGAGCGATAAGGAAGGTGGATGTGCAGGCGCAGTATTTTTGGACTATGATAATATGAAATTTTTTAGTATTCAGGCTAAAGTCACAGTAATAGCCACAGGGGGGAGCGGGAGACTTCATCTTTCGGGATTTCCAACAAGCAATCATTATGGTGCAACTGGAGATGGCCTCGTTATCGCTTACAGACTGGGAGCAAAGATTAGGGACCTTGATTCTTTCCAATTTCATCCCACAGGGATTGTGTATCCTCCACAAATGTTCGGATTACTTGTTACTGAGGCTATCCGTTCAGAGGGTGGACAGCTGGTGAATGCGAATGGCGAAAGATTCGTTAATGAAATTGATAAAAGAGATTTTGTGAGCTCAGCTATCATTCGAGAATGTTTTGAAGGTAGGGGTGTGGTCATTGACGATAAATGCGGCGTATGGCTTGATATACCCATAATCGAAAAAATTAAAGGTCCAGGTTATATAAAAAATAGATTTCCCGCGATGTATCGCCAATTTAAAAGATTTGGATGGGATATTAGGAAATTCCCCGTTATAGTTTATCCCACACTACACTATCAAAATGGAGGAATTGTAATTGACAGCAATGGAAAGACATCAGTAGAAAATCTTTTTGCAGTAGGCGAAGTTACGGGAGGGATACATGGGAGAAATAGATTGATGGGAAACTCCCTTCTTGAAGTCTTCGTCTTTGCTCGGAGGGTGGGGAATTTTGTCGCCGAATTATCAAAGAATATTGATTACAGAGAGCCAACATTAACCCATCTGGAGAAAATTCCAGTATCCGGGAAGACCGAATCCCCTATATTGCTACCACATTATTTCTCATAAAAACATCTCCACGCACTAAATTCCGTGAAAATGAGTATATTCGTTTTTCATTACCCTTTTATTTCCCCAAATGTAGTAACATTTTAAACGACTTCTCAACTAACTTCTCCGTGTATGGTAGGTTTAATTTCTGCAGGGTATTTTTAATCTCCGTGGCTTTGAGTAACCATTTGCAGCTGACATTACCCATGATTTTCAGGGTAATGTATAAATATGCAGGATTTTGTATATATTTTTTCACAATGAAAATTTCCTCCCCCACGCCTTAAAAAGGCGTGGGGGAGGAAAGTTAATTTGTTCATTTCATTCAAGGTGTGAAAATATACAAAAATTTTGCATATTTACACATTATCCTGAAAAA
>CAYNMM010000025.1:0-3205 GCA_964398355.1 uncultured bacterium | reverse complement strand
AAAAACACAGGGAGTCCCGTCTCATAACCAGAAAAACGATAGCTGCCCGCGCACCCGATCTTCTCAATTCAATCAATTCCTCAACATGCCTTTTCCCTCTTTCAGTCAGTGCATCAGGGAAGATGGCCCTTCCATTGAGAGTGAGTGTACAACCTTTTGTCTCCACCCAGATTCTTTCATCCGATGAATTTTTCAGCAGAAAGTCGAGGCGGCTATTCCCTCTTTTAATTTCCGGTGTGATCGATTTCAACTCTCCGAATGGTATTCCACGAGCAAATATCCACTCTGCAATTTTTCGATGCAATCCAGAATTTGTCAAAACCCATTGGTTATCGAATTTTGCAGCTACGAGGTCCCATTTTGTCTTTCGGCTTTCCTCACGCTCAGGTTTTTTTAAGAGTATCTCATTTCCAGCGAATAAAAGTTCCGAGAGTCTCCCTGAATCATGTATGTGGATTTTGACCTTCTCTTCTCCAAATGGCCAGGTTATATCGACAAGTCCAACAAATCTGTTTAATCGTTTGAGAAATATTCCCCTTGCATCGAAATGGATTTCATAGTAATTCATAGTGGCTAATTATAACCCTATAATATCCACCCATGGAAAAGGTGTTTGAAAGAATAGTTTCAGAGAAAATGGCTGGAACCCGACTCGATGTTTATCTTGTTCGGGGTGGGCTTGGCCTAACCCGTTCACAGGTAGAGAAACTTATAAAAGATGGAAAAGTGCTTGTTAACGACAAATCTACAAAGCCTGGCTACAAATTGAAGAAAGGGGATGTTGTTTACGCAAAAATTGAGATAAAACCAAAGCCACAGGTCATTGGTCAGGACATCGATGTTCCTATAATTTACGAAGATGAAGATGTTGTTATAATTGATAAACCTGTCGGCATGGTTGTCCATCCTGCAAAAGGTAATCTGGAAGGTACGCTCATAAATGCTCTTGTATATAGATACAGGGATTTGCCGCAGACTTCAGATAAAACTCGTCCCGGAGTGGTTCATAGATTGGATAAGGAGACTTCCGGACTTCTTGTTGTGGCAAAAACAGATAAGGCCCTGCGCTCTCTTGCCTCACAGATGGCGGATAAAACGGCGAGGAGAACCTATTGGGCTGTTGTCTGGGGTGCTCTTCCCCAGGATCAGGGTATCATCGAGGCTCCAATTGGGAGACATTCCATTGATAGAAAAAGAATGGCTGTAACTCCGTTCCATTCTAAACCTGCAATAACCGAGTACAGGGTTTTGAAAAGGTATGGCAGACTTGCCACTTTTGTGGAAGTAAAACTGCACACAGGTAGAACTCATCAGATACGAGTCCATTTTGAATACATAGGTTACCCGATCGTGGGTGATCCAACTTATTCAGGTAGGAGTACACGAAAAATTTTTAATGTCGTTCCCACATCCGAGGCTCCGAAGGTCAAGAAGATGCTCGAGATCATGCAGAGACAGGCTCTCCATGCAAGGAAGTTGTCTTTCATTCATCCCTCAAAACTTGTACGAGTGGAGTTTGAATCCCCAATACCTGATGATTTCAAAAAATTACTTGATTACTTAGACTCAACTCTTTCATCCCCTGCTCCCTGACAATTCTAATTACTATCCCGAGCATCAAAAATTCGATAAGTAAATGACTTCCCCCATAAGTCAAAAATGGTAGTGGAATACCTGAGACGGGGAACATACCAAGATTCGTGGCGATGTTCAGGACTGTGTGATAAACAAAATAGGCAGAGACTCCAATGGCCACGATCCTTCGGAAGATGTCTTTGTCGCGATATCCAATATAAAAAATTAACATTGAGAAAATAAAAAGTGCTGTAAGGATGAAGGAGGTCGTCACAAACCCAAGCTCCTCTCCTATACTGGAAAAGATGAAATCTGTATGAGCTGCAGGAAGAAAGGAAAGCCCCTTCTGGGTACCTTTTTTTAGTCCTTTACCTGTCAAACCTCCGGAACCGAGCGCAATTTCACCTTGAAGAATTTGCCAGGCGGGACCGGTTTTATACTTTTCAGGTTCAAGAAATGCGACGATCCTTGCTCTCTGATATGGCTTTAACACCTTGAACCAGATATAAGGTGAGAAAAGGCCAACCGAAATGATGTAAACGACAAAAATCAGTGTGTACGGTACAGACATTTTCATCAATCTTAAATAAAAAATTAGTGCGATCAGGAAAAACATGAAGGCCCAGGATTTGAATGAAAAAATCGCTGCAACCGGGCTAAGTATGATGTAATTTAATATTTTTAAATCTGCACCAGCAAGAAAAGAGATGACCGTGAATAAAAATATGAAACTCCCGGATGTTGCCAGATCAGGTTCAATCAACACAAGAGCAAACGGGATGAATGTAAAAACAAAAAGGATAATGACACGTTTTTCAGTTAGTCTTGGGTTTTTACTGATAAGCCTTGCAATAAAAAAGATGTAAGCAAGTTTCGCCAACTCCGATGGTTGAAAATAGAATGATCCAAGGTGTATCCAACGTTTAGGCCCGTGTGACGGTAGACCAAGAACGATCACAAGTAGTAGAATTCCGATTGCATAAAAAAATGGCGATAGAAGATTATAAAATTTAGAAGGGATGAAATAGTTTATTGCAAGGATGAAAAGTCCAATAGCAGTCCATAATAACTGCCTGGATGCGTAAAATTTGTTTATTGAAGAAAGCTCAAGGACACTGATACCAACAAGGGAGATCGGTATCAATAAGAGAAAAAATATTAAAAATTTTCTCAAGCTCTTACCTTAATTTGAAAACCTACAGCTCTCCTTACGACGTTTTCAAGATATTCCTCCGGTGATTCCTGACTGACTCTGGAAAGATTAACTGGAACGATCAGAGGAACGACGCTGTCGAGTACTTCATTTTTCGTTTTTTCACTAAATTTTTCAAGGAAATTTTCATCGAGTATGATAATTCCATATCTGTCGGATTGCATTTCCTTTTCTATGATTGCTTCTGCTTCCTGTGCCGTTGATGGAGAGACTACATCCACACCGGAGAGTTTAAAACCGGGTCCAATTTCACTATTTACAACCACAAGTATCCTATAATCTTTAGCCATAGTGGCTTTATTTTAATATCGCTTAAAACAGATGTAAAGCATCCCCAGACCGAGAAAACCTATGAATCCGGTTATATAAAAGACGCTGGCGATATTCAGGAGATCGTAAATTTCTCCTGAAAAAATT
>CAYNMM010000024.1:0-23016 GCA_964398355.1 uncultured bacterium | reverse complement strand
GTGTTCTTTTCGCCCTCTCCTCAATTCCATCCCGCAAGCGAGGGAGAAGATTGGATGTAATCTCTTCCACTTCTTGGGAGGGGAGGCTGTAGGTGGATCTTCTCGCAGGCAGGAAGGAAAATAAGAAGGAAAATAAAGATGGTCTTTCCCACAAATTGTAAGAGGGAAATGGAGGTTAATTAATAATTTTTCGAGGTCGCTCCCTCTTAAATAAAAATCTTTTTTAAGACAGGAGAAATGTTCTCCGACCAATGAATATTGAAAAACAGTGATTTTGCAAAACATACTGAAAAATTCAGGTTGGATTGAACAACATCATGTAAATTGGAGGGAAAATGTAAATTGGAGGGAAAAAGATGACGTGAAAATAGATACATCGACTTATATTTTTTGGTTTGAGTAGATGTATTAAATGTGGTGTAGGTTCCAATAGCAGTGGCGTATGGTGGTGGTTGAATTAAGCGGTGTCGAGCAGGTACTCTCCAAGATAAAGAAACTCTCGTGGGGGAGATTTTAAGGTGTAAGTCCCATTCAAAGGTAGGTTGACGGTGAATTTATGAGGAGGAATTTTTTCAGGATGTGAAGTGTGGTGGGGCTGCGCAAAGCGCAGCCCCACCACACTTCACATCACTTTGCGGCATTCCCAACTCTTTTCAAACCAGCATAAGTCTGAAGAGCAACCTTTAACGTTATAGAGTGATCTGTGGTATTTAAACCAACAACCTGCAACTTTCCGTAATACACATGATGATCAGCTGTGACAACTTTAACAGTATAAACATCGTTTACATTAGCCACAAACTGACCCAATGCTGGCTCAACAGTGATACTGTCAACATCCGTATATCTTAGGGGATTGACAGGGTTGAAGAATGTTGAATCAGGTGAGTTTGGACAAGTAACCTGTGACATCTGGATCCCATTAATCTTTCCGAGATAGTAATAAAGATCTACAACATCACAGTGGCCTGTGAGTGGATAGACGTACATCGTACCATTTGTGACGTCCCAACCCGCACCCGATGGATGTGTCGTATCAGAATAAACACTTGCATCATAAATTGTCACATTTGAAGTCTCAACAGGTCTAAAGTCAAGACTATTCGTAGGATCACTTACCAGGTCTCCCTTATAGGCAGCAACTTTGTACACACCGATCTGGTTCACAATAATCGTTGTACTATCTTTGTCATCTATCGTATCAACAGCTGCGTCGTTAAAGTATACATAATAACCATCTGCATCGGAAACAGCATCCCACGAAAGCTGAATCGCATACCCATTATCTACAATCTGATACGTGAGTGTACCCGGTGATTGTAAGATTTCATTCTCGGTTGTTGTAGAGCAACCTCCTATAACAATTAGTGCTCCTACCAGGATCGCACTGTACAGGACCTTCTTCATTTTTGACCTCCTGTTTGAATTTTTATCGTATAATAACAGTTTAAAAAGAAATCATCAAGGTCACCCAGAATATATGATAAATCCCCTATAAACGTAACACGGTCACTTTAAGTCTGGTCAAAAAGTGAACTTTAAATATTCCGATTAAATTGGTTAAGATTAAAATAGTAGAAAAATGGAACTTATTGATGTAACCTTTGGAGGATTCACAGATGTAAAAAATTCAGGTGTATTTTCATATTTGAATGATGTATCAGGGGCAAGAAAAAATTTTTCAATGAGAACAGACTTGACACTTACTCGGAAAATGATTCCCCGGAGTCCTCGCCTTCCATGTTCTTTTCCACCTCATCAAGCGATTCGCCAGCCTCAAGTCTGTCGACGACTTCCTCGAACTCAGGTCCCAGATCCTCCCCAAGTTCGCTCCCCATTTTTTTCATAAATTTCGCAATAGATCTCGGATCATTTTCGTCGAGTCCGCCCCAGTTCGAAGGATCAGCAAGTCTTTCAAGTTTCTCATCCTCTGAAAGCATAAACTTAACCCTTGATACGAGTTTCTTTATATTTGTGCTACCGCAGTGGGGGCATTTATCCTCATCTTTATCAACTATATTTAACTTAAATAGCGTAAATTTACGTCCACAATTGAGACAGACGTACTCGTAAATCGGCATTTTAAACCTCCCACCAGATATTTTATTCAAAAATAAATGTGAGAGAATGATCTTGCAAGTCATTCAGGCAAGACATCAAAAGTATCTCTGATGTCTATGGGTAGAGATGTTGTTTGTATTTCAGCGTTTTTTTATCCCAACATCAATTTACAGATGTTTGGTAAATAAGTTGAGAGTCTTTTCTAAGATTTTAAAACCTCAATTATCCCAGGCGGTCCAGTGCCCATTTGATATGGGGAGTCCAGAGTTCGACATTTTTCTTTAATAGTCTTTCAAGCAAAGGCTTCAATGCTTTATTCCCGGAATTTCCGGATGCAATGATAACGTTTCTCATAAATCCTTCATAACGGGAGCGTCTAACCGGTGTCCCCTGGAATCTAACCTCGTATTTTTCATAGGTGAGTGTCAAAAGATCTTCGAGTGGAGGAGCCAGGAGTCCTTCTCGTGGGTAAAAATCTTCAATTCTCGTGGGGATTATTTTCTGGTTGTATGGACAGACTTCCTGACAGATGTCACACCCAAAGACCCAATTCCCCATTTTTTGCATCAGATCTTCAGATATTATCCCTCGATATTCTACAGTCAAATATCCAATACACCTTGTAGCGTCTATAACCCTGGGCTTTATGATCGCATCTGTTGGGCATGCATCCATGCATCTTGTACAATTATAACAGAGATCCGGCACAAATCTTTCATCATCAACTTCCCACTTTTCCTCGATAATTACCTCTGAAAGGAAAAGATAAGAGCCCAATTTTCTGTTAACCAACATAGCATTTTTCCCAATCCATCCAAAACCAGCTCTATACGCAAGTTCTCTCTCAAGGATAGGTCCTGTATCAACGTAAATCCTTCCGTTTACTCCAGTCTCCCGTAGTATTTTTTTCAGTTTCCTTTTCAAAACTTTGTGATAATCCCTGCCCCACGCATATTTTGAAATTAACCCTCTTGACGGGTCATTCCAGAATTTTTTGAGTGAAAAGGTAAAATAGTTAGCAGCGAGGACAATAACGGTTCCGTAACCATCAAAAATTTTATCAGTATTGAGTATAGCATCGAGGTGTTTTTCCATGTAGGACATCTCACCATGGAAATTTTTATTAAGCCAATCTTTGAAAGCATTGGCAGTCATGTAATTCCCGGGTGCCAGGAAACTTACGAGATCAAAGCCTTCTTGGTGGGCAAGTTCTTCAAACTTTTTCCTCATAGGCAATAAATGATACACCAATTGACAGTGTTATCAAAAATACATGAAAATTGAGTGATGCCGGGCAAAATTTATGTGGTAGCCACTCCCATTGGAAATATGAAGGACATCACTCTTCGTGCAATTGATGTGCTAAAAGAAGTTGATCTCATACTATGTGAAGATACGAGGCGAACACGTCCACTACTAACCCATTATGGTATTTCCAATGAGCTCCTTTCTTACAATGAGCACAATGAGAGGGAAAGGATTCCGAAGATAATAGAGTTGCTTGAGAGTGGTCATGATATTGCCCTTGTTTCTGATGCGGGGACCCCAGGTATATCCGATCCTGGCTATAGACTTGTGAGAGAGGCCAGAATTCGAGGAGTTAATGTTGTTCCAGTACCTGGACCATCGGCAGTTATTGCAGCTCTTTCAGTGTCTGGATTACCTACCGATAGATTTGTATTTGAAGGCTTTCTCCCGAGGAAGAAAAACAGGCGTTTAAAGAGGCTTGAATTTTTGAAAAATGAGGATCGAACTATTATAATTTATGAATCGGTTCACCGAATTGAGCGAACTCTCCATGAAATTTTAGATATAATGGGTGATAGAGAGGTTGCTCTATGTCGGGAGTTGACCAAACTCCACGAAGAGGTGAAGTTTGGGAAACTGAGTGAGATTTTGTCATGCGAGATCAAGAAAAAGGGTGAGTTTGTTATAGTTTTAAGAGGAAAAGATGAGTCTTGACGCATTGAAAAAGAAGGGGAAATCTTCTCTTAGACCCTTTGTTAAATTAATGATAACGCTCAATGTGTCTCCGGATACGCTGAGTATTACCGGCTTTCTTATAACTATTTTTATTGGTTACTTTTATTCACGAGGAGATTTCCTTGCAGGAGGGATATTAATACTTGCATCGGGTCTTTTTGATGCTATCGATGGGGAAGTTGCAAGGGCAACAGGTAAAAGCTCTCGCAGAGGAGCTTTGCTTGACTCAAGCATAGACAGGGCATCGGAGTTTTTCATCTTTGGTGGATTAATTTACTATTTTCGTTTTGATACGCTTGCTTTCGTTGTGATTTACTTCTCGCTGGTTTTTTCCATACTTGTCAGTTACATGCGCGCTCGTGGTGAGGGACTGGGCTATTCCGTAAAGTCGGGGTTGATGGATCGCTCCGGAAGGATGATATATTTATTTCTTGCATCCCTTATTGGGGAAAAATACTTTATCCCGTTGATGGCTGTATTCGCTATCTTGACATTTTATACAGTCATCGAAAGATGGTTTGTGTTGAAAAAAATACTTTCTGAAAAATAAGGAGGTTAAGATATGGGAGAAATCAGAGTTGCGATTATCGGTGTTGGTAATTGCGCATCAAGTCTTGTACAGGGTGTTTACTATTATAGAAACGCATCCCCGGACGACTTCATTCCGGGAATAATGCACGTGATATTCGGAGGATATCATATCAACGACATCAAATTCTGCTGTGCATTTGATATCAACAAGACAAAGGTGGGAAAAGATCTTTCAGAGGCGATCTTCGCTTACCCAAACAACACATATAAGTTCACAGATGTGCCAAACCTTGGGGCCAAAGTTTATCGCGGAATGACGCACGATGGAATAGGTAAATACCTTGCGAATATTATTGAAAAAGCGCCTGGTCCAACAGATGATGTCGCAAAAATTCTTCGTGAAGAGGGAGTTGACGTCGTTGTTAACTTCCTCCCTGTAGGCTCTGAGGAAGCAACCAAATGGTATGTTGAGCAGACGCTTCAGGCAGGAGCTGCGTTTGTTAACGGGATTCCAGTATTTATCGCAAGTTCTGAATATTGGTCCAAGAGGTTTGAAGAAGCGGGTCTTCCTGTACTTGGGGATGATATTAAGTCCCAGGTTGGAGCCACAATTGTTCATAGGACGCTTGTTCAACTCTTCCTGGACAGAGGAGTGAAATTGGAGAGAACGTCACAGCTCAACGTCGGTGGTAACACGGATTTCCTGAATATGCTTGAAAGAGAAAGACTCTATTCAAAGAAGATTTCAAAAACTCAGGCAGTGACATCGCTCCTCCCATACGACATAGGTGAGGATAACGTATACATTGGACCATCAGACTATGTGGCATGGCTCAAGGATAGAAAATGGGCATACATGAGACTTGAAGGTAGAACCTTTGGAGATGTTCCTTTGAACATTGAGCTCAAGCTCGAGGTCTGGGATTCTCCAAATTCTGCCGGAGTGATGATAGATGCAATTAGAGCGGCAAAAATCGCGAAGGATAAGGGACTGAAAGGAGCGATAATTGAACCTTCAGCTTACTTCTTTAAATCCCCACCCAAACAGATCCCTGACTTCAGGGCAAGGGAAATTCTTGAAGACTGGATCAAGAAAAATACAGAGACTGAGAAAGAAGGAGAATAAGGATTAGGAAATTTTAGTTAGGGGGCGCGGCCGAAGGCCGCGCCCCCTAACTCTTTACTTCTCTTTGATCTCACGCTTGAGTCGTGAAATCTCCTCTTCAAGTTCTCTGATCCTCTGCTCAAGATCCCTCTCGTAGCTTCCTTTTTCACGCCCCGTGTGTAACAACTGACCTATTATGTAACCAACTATTATTCCCAGTATAAACCAGATCAGTATTCCTGCCCCCGGCCCCCAGAAAACAGGCATACCAGGAGCTCCTCCACCCGGTCCAGCCTGAACACATCCCGTACTCATTATTAGAAACATTATTGCGAGTAGATAATTCATAAACCCTCCTCTTAATTTATTTTTGCAAAATTCTTTATTTTGGTAATTATACAATAGTTCAATGATAAGTTCAATTGGAGTGGCTCAAAATTTTTTATAATCAATGAGTAATGTTTTTCGTGAAATATCCTCTGGTTCCATACCGCGAATCCCTTTACCATCCTCTTAATCAACGAATACCATCATATTCTATCCATCTCAGATAATGGTGTTACCTCCAATGCCGCCCCCTTTCATGGCTGACATTTCCTATGGTTTTCATGAGTTGTACGAGCATCTCTTCACGTATTTTCACCCCTGTTAAGCTTTGAGGAAATTGGATAAGTTTTACATCTTAGACACAACAGGATCCTCAGGGGAATGTTTGCAGGAAAACAGGTGGATTAAGGAGACGCTCCTATCCTTGATGCTCATCATCAAAGCGAAGGAAGAAATGCTCGATATTGCCATTAATTCTGACGATGGATAGCACACCCGCTTTATTCATAGATTCGTAATTAATCATGTCCATTTATAGCTAATCTTTTGTCTTTTTAAATCTTTAGGGTAATGTTAGCCATTTAAAGTGAATCAATTGGGTATATAGAAGTTTGAATGGTTGGTCCAGGGGTCAAGGAAAAAATTTTATCCTCCTATCAAGCCTTGGTGATAATGATTTGTGAGATTTTATATATTTTATCAGAGCATCTGTTGTGACGACGGTCGTGTTTTTACACTTTTTATCGAGGAAGATAAAGTAGCCGTCACCCCCGTGGGACATCCATTTATTTATTAACACTCTATAAGTTCTCTCAGGATCAATTTCTTGCCATTTACCATTGTCTTTAACCAGAATTTGAGCGATTCTTTTGCCAGGATAGATAATTTTCGCAACTTTTCTACCATCATAGATAGCTGAGAATGGTGGATTTGTGGTATCAATGATGATTCTAAGGCCAGAGATTTGAAGGAATCCACCACTACTTGCCCTGCACGAATCTGGAACACGGTCACCCTTAATTTTCAACGCAGAGGCTGAGATCTCAAGTACCTGTTTTAGCTCAGCTCCAGAGAGTTCTACCTCCATGATTTCATTTCTAAATGGTAAGATACTATTTATGGTCCTATAAGTTATTGGACCTGCGGGGTAGACACAGTCTCCTCTAATGGACCCTCCATTGACAAGTGCTACGTCTGCACCATTAAACCAGCTCAACCACGAGTCAGCTATTAGATCACCGAGATTGGATTCTCTTGTTCTTACAACTGATTTTCTTGCGTCAAGGGGTATTTCTGTAAGGCCAATTTCTGTATTTAATCTTGATTTATAAAGATTCCAGTATTTTGTCATCAGTGAGTTTATGTGCGTATCTGGCTTGACAGAAGAGTCCACGGGAATGAGGTCCCATCTGATATTTTTAATTTTCCCATCAAAGTTGAAAGAGAGAGCCCCTACAAATTTTCCCCTGACACCATCATGGATAATATAAGTGTTGTTAACCTTTTTGAAAATGTATTCATGGTCATGTCCACCAACAATAAAATCGATTCCACCGACGTTTTCAGCAATCTGTTTATCAAGATTGAATCCAGTGTGAGTGATCGCTATAATCAGATCACACCCTTTCTTTTTTAAGAGTTTTACCATTTTCTTTGAAACCTTCATGAGATCACTATTTATGTAAATTCCATTTCCAGGATTCGTTAACTTCAGGAGGTCAGGGGTTATTAAACCGAAGAATCCTATTTTTATGTTTCCATAAGATTTTAAGATCCACGGATGGATTCTTTTCTTTAAAGATTCATCTAAAGAGTCAAGATTTGAGCAAACAATATCAAATTTTGAGAACTTTAGGGCATCTTTGTAAATATTAATACCGTAATCGAATTCGTGGTTTCCGGGACATACAATATCGTATCCTGCAAGTGACATTCCCTCTATTTCCGGTTTGCCATGGAAAATTGTATAAAATGGTCCAAAAAGGTCATCTCCCGTAGATATGAGAAGAACCACGCCACCTTTGCTTTCGTAGATCTTTTTAATTGTGGCAATTTTTGCAAGACCACCGAATCTACCATGCTTTGTCTGGAAGGGAATAATTGTACTCTGGAGATCTGAGGTTGTGAGTATAGTGATATTCTTTGCATTTAGTAATAGTGCAGAAAGTAGCAGAAAAAGTGTTCGCTTCATTGTTAAAAAATATAAAGTAAATTGTGTCTTGATAAAAATTGTATCACTCTGAGGAGAGATGGAAGGAATAGATGAAACTATGACCTGACTCGATTTTCTGAAATTGACAGGTATTTAACAGGATGTTAAAATACAGAGCATGATTGACGATTACGGATACATTAATGCGAGAATCAGGGGGATGAAGTCCAGATTGCTGGATGAAAGAATTTACAATGAGTTATTAAATCAACCGGATCTTGAGTCAGTTATCACGGTTCTTAAAAACACCCCTTACGGAGGCGTTCTTGCAAGAATGCCAAAGACAGAGAATTTGATAGATGGCTTTATTCAGGCGTTGAGGGAGGATCTGGAGAATACGTTCCAGAAGATTTTGAAAATTTCTGGTGGGGAACCACAGAGACTGTTTAAGATTCTATTAATGAGATATGACATAGAAAACCTGCTAATTTTGATACGGGGGAAGATTCAGGGAATCCCTGAAAGGGAGATAAAGAATTCACTTGTTCCCGCATTTATTTTTGACCGTGCACGTTTGAATGAACTTGTAACTGCCAAAGATGCATCTGAGATTATCGATACAATTGCCACCTGGAGTGTGAAACTT
This sequence comes from uncultured bacterium, assembly GCA_964398355.1. Lineage (GTDB taxonomy): Bacteria > Hydrothermota > Hydrothermia > B15-G9 > WFZT01 > WFZT01. Next base: position 14,211 of record CAYNMM010000024.1, on the reverse strand, counting down.
CCTCTTTCAATTACCCGTGACCTTGTTAGAGCTGTAAGAGACGGGAACCTTCATCTTTCTGAATACTTGATTGAAGAATCTTTTTATTCATGGGCTATTGGAGAGCTTTCAGATAAAAGTGAGAATGAGAGGATTGTTAAAGGTATCCTTCAGAGATTAATTGATGTAAGAAATATTATTGCAACTTTGATTGTGTTGAAGGATGGACTGAAGCCACTTGGTAGGATTCATTACCTTAGTAACGGAACCTTGAGTAAGAGAGTTTTGACGGCTCTCGAAAATTCAGAGACACTTGAGCAGGGGTATGAAGTATTGAAGGACACTCCATATGGAAGGGTTTTGAGGGAAGGAAGAAAGATCGATTCCATTACTGATTTTGAGAGACATCTTGAAAAACTTGAAGTTGAGAGCGTTATAAATCTCAAAAGGGGTGACCCACTTGGCATAGGTATAGGTGCTTCATTTATCTTTGCCAAAGAGTCTGAGGTAACAAATCTCAGGATAATTGCATACGGAATTAGCTTTGGATTAACAAAGCCTGAAATTAGAGACAAGATAGTTATTTACCAGTAATGAAGCTGAAGGCAGGGAAACTCTCCCCTGATTTTCTTACTGAACTTCTCAAGAATTTGACAGATCCAGGTGATAAATCCATTATCCTCGGCCCCGGCATTGGTTTTGATAGTGCAGTTATTGACATTGGTGATCTGTATCTTGTAATTTCTTCTGATCCCATTACCTTTGTGACTGAAGATATAGGCTTTTACACATTGGCTGTGAATGTAAATGACATAGTTGTTACAGGAGCCGTGCCAAGATATCTCGTCTTAACCTTACTATTACCAGAAGGAAAAACTGAGAAGAAAGATGTAAAACGAATCTTTGAAGAGATAAAAAAAATTTCAAAGAAACTTGGTATTTCCATTATTGGGGGACATACAGAAGTCACGGTTGGCATTGATCATGCTATAACTTCCGGGACTATATTGGGTTTTGTTAAAAAGGAAGAGCTCGTTAGACAGGATGGTGCTCAGCCGGGGGATGCTGTAATTATGACGAAATTTGCAGGTGTGGAGGGTACATCGATTATCGCCAGGGAAAAGAATCTCGGTGACTATTTTTCTCCTCATGAAATAGACCAGATGCGGAATTTCCATGTCGATCCGGGAATTTTAATCCTCGATGACGTTAAATGTTTGAAGAGTATGGTAAAACCAACATCCATGCATGATCCTACAGAGGGAGGGGTTGCCCAGGCTTTGTACGAAGTCGCTACTGCTTCTCGTGTTGGAATGCTGATTTTTAAAGAAAGGATACCTGTTCACCCATACACTAAAAAACTTGCATCTATATTTTCCTTTGATCCTCTCGGACTCATATCTTCAGGTTCCTTAATTGCAACGGTACCAGTTGATTATGTTGATAGAATTCTTAAAAATTGCCATGATTTTAACGTTTCCGTTATTGGTGAAGTGAAAGAGGCTGGTTTCGGTATAAAAATGCTGGATGGAAATAAACTCGTTAATCTGCCACAGTTCCCACAGGATGAAATTACCCGGATACTCTGACAAAATTGGTCTGTATATCCACGTTCCATTCTGTAGATCAAAGTGCATTTATTGTGGATTTTATTCGGAAGTAAGCTCAGATCTGCAGGAGAGATATATTTCGTCTTTGATAAGAGAAATGGAACTCTACAGTGGTAGATTTCGGGACAGAGCTTTTACAACCATTTACATAGGTGGGGGAACACCGTCAATTCTCAATGGCGAACAGGTCAGGAAAATTTTCGAGGCGTTGAAAAAATATTTCCATTTTGAAACTGAGATCGAGGTAACGATTGAGGCAAATCCGGAGTCTATAAGTTCTGATACTGTGAGAGTGTGGAAAGAAGTCGGTATTAATAGGGTGAGTATCGGTGTCCAATCGGCACACGACGCGGAGCTAAGGTTTCTTGGGAGGGCACACAATATTTTAATGGCCGAAAAATCAATAAAAATAGTCCATAAAGAGGGATTTCCCAATATCAATATAGATCTAATTTTTGGTATTCCGGGACAGACGATTAAGAGTTTTATGCAATCTATTGAATGGGCTGTAAATCAAGGAGTTACACATATTTCGACTTATTCGCTGACAGTAGAACCTGGAACACTTTTACATAGGCTCGTGCAAACTGGGAAAATCAGAATGCCAGACGAGGATAAATTTCGTGAAATGTACAGGGCAAGGGATGAGATGTTATCCAGTCTTGGTTTCAGGAGATATGAGATCTCAAACTTTGCTATACCGGGTTTCGAGTCCATGCATAATAGAATTTACTGGTATCATGGGGAGTATCTTGGCCTCGGACCGTCATCTGCGTCATTTGTCTATAAACCTGAACCATTGAGATGGCAGAATAATCCAGATTTATCAGGATATATCCGCGCCCTATCAATGGGGAATTTCCCACCTCTAAAAAAGGATTATCTCAACGTTAAGGCCCTTTTACTGGAGAGAATATTTCTTTATATAAGGACCACGAAAGGGATTCCCAGGGAACTTGCAGAGTTTATATTTTCGAAAAACGAAAGAATTAGCCATTTCTTTGTATGTGGTGAAAGGTTCTGTGCGTTAAATTTCGAAGGATTAATGGTAGCAGATAGCTTATCCGTTGAATTATTCCGGACCCTTGAACCATACATCGACATGATTGAGCTTTAAGCTCTCTGGTGGTGAGCGAATTCCAGACAGTTTATCGATGAGGAAATTTTTAATGGCTTCAGCTATGGAGCATATCAAAAATGTTATTTGAGAAGTTCAAACATTAGGAATTAACCTTGACATTGGGTGGTGGGGATGGTTACACTAATAAAAAATTTCCCAGGGAGGTAGAGAGAAAAATGAAGAAGCTGATAGCAGCTATGGTAATACTTGGAGCACTCTATATGACATCGTGTGCACCAACAGCATCACAGCAGGGTACAAGAGTTACGGTGAGGAAGCACAAGAGAACCTATTCGCCGGATTCAGCGAAGATCTGGTTCTCGGTTGGAAAGGACTATTTAAACAAGAAGAGATATGATGACGCTATCAGAAACTTCAAGGTTTCCATAGAATATGATTCAACCTTTGTCCCAGCGTATCTGAATCTTGCGTGGGCGTATCTTCAGAAGGCACAGACTTTGACAATGGATACAACCTGGAAGATTTACTACGATTCTGCGGCAATGGTTTATAAGAAAATAGCAAAGATAAATCCCCAGGATTCAAGGGGCTGGCAGGGCCTTGGATTTATGTATGGGATTTACAAAAATGATGTTGATTCTGGAATTTATTTTTACAGAAAGGCCCTCCAGGTTGATCCCAACAATAATGATGCAAGGTATGGCCTTGCAAAGTTGCTTGATAGGGCTGGTAGAAAGGCTGAGGCCGAGAAACTTTATAAAGAAGCCCTTGCAAAGGATCCTGATAATCCAGGACTAAACAAATCCTATGGCAAATTTCTCGCTGAACAGGGTAGATATGATGAGGCTGTTCCTTATATTGAGAAAGTTTTGCCGAAGACACCCAATGATATTGAATTAATCACATATCTTGCCAAAGGGTACGAAATGCTTGCAAAGAAAACTCAGGATCCCCAGAAGAGGGCAGAGTATGTTGATAAGGCTTTACAGTATTACGATAAACTGATTCAGAATAAACCTGATGACTACACTCTTTATATGAAAAAAGGTGACCTCCTTCTTATGAAAGGAGATGTGGATGGGGCCATAGCGGCATACGACAAGGCTATCGAACTTGCCCCAAACAGTCCGTATCCTTACCTTAAAAAAGTTGCCGTTGTACTCGATAAAAAGCATGATCAAATGGAAGCAAGGAAGATCCTGCTAAAGGCTATATCACTTGAAATTCCTGATCCCGTGTTAAAAGCTGCTGCATACGCTCTTCTTGCAGATACTTACATTTACAGTGGACGACAGCTTTACAAAAAAGCGAAAAAGGAGAGGATCAGGGAGTATTATAAAGATGCGATGGATAACTATGATGAGGCAATAAAGTATTTTAAAAAGGTACTTGAGATAGAAGGTGCCGGTAAGTGGAAAGACTATGCTAAAAAGCAACTCCTCAGAGCAGAGAAGCTGAGGAAGTTTGCATATAGGAAGTATGTTGGTATCGAATAATGTCCATCAGAGGTAGGGTTCTTGTCTTAAATGGGAACTATGAACCTTTAAATGTAAGTACAGTAAGGAGAGCGGTAACACTTGTATACCTTGGAAAGGCTGAGATAATTCACAGGTATGATGGCGGGGTATTGCGAGCCGAAAGGCTCGCAATACCCCGCCCAAGTGTTATTAAGTTAAAATATTTCGTAAGGGTTAGAAGAAGAGAGATCCCCCTCACTAAAAAGAATATCCTCAAAAGAGACAATTACACCTGCCAATATTGTGGTACAAAAGAAGGACCGATGACCGTAGACCATGTAATTCCCAAAAAGTATGGAGGGAAGGATACATGGGAAAATCTTGTCTGTGCGTGTTTTAGATGTAACAATAAGAAGGGAGATCGTACCCCGGAAGAGGCAGGTATGAAACTTCTTAGAAAACCCCGCAAACCTCATTATTTCCTCTTTATTCTTAATGGTGAAAGAATCCCGGATGAAAAATGGAAACCCTACCTTTTTATGGTGTGAGCCCCCCTCATTTAAAAATTGCAATTTTTTAAAAAATTTGAATTGATTCGAATTTAATGTTATTATTAATCCAATCTACCTCTCGGAGGTAAGGGGGCACAAAAAATCCCCAGGGCAACCCAAAAAGTCAGGAGGGGGTGGTCCTTGGATGGGCTTTCGCCCCTGAAACATTATCCACAAAATTCTATGCCCTTTTTAAAGTTTCCGAATCGTTAAAGAATTCTTTGAAATCCAGCGATGGTAACATCTGAGCGAATAACCTGATAATGTAAAGATATTCCTTTTTGTTACGGATAAGGTAGAGAAACCGTTTTACAGATTTAGCGATGAGAAGTTTTTAGTAGAACCTTTTATTTTCCTTTCTTACCGGAATAGGGGAAGACTTTTTTGTCCCTCTCCGAAAATGAACCCGTCCCTGCGTAGACTCTTTAATTTCTATAAACAAAGAAAAAAGTTTGCTGTAACAAAAGAACGGTTCAAATGCAAATTCTGAGTTAGCCTCGTGGATGGTATTTTTTATGTATTTTTTTGAGATGGCCTATATCAAGATGGGTGTAAATCTGCGTTGTAGCTATAGATGCATGTCCGAGCATCAATTGGAGAGTTCGCAAATCACATCCATTTCTAAGAAGATGAGTTGCAAATGAGTGTCTCAAGATGTGTGGATATAATTTTCTGGAAGGGATCCCGGCAAGAATTCCATAAGATTTTATTATTTTCCAGATACTCACACGAGATAATGGTTTACCATCTCTCATATTGAGAAACACGTAATCGTTCTTCTTTTTGTCAATAATTGGTCTTACCTCTTTGATGTATTTCATCAACCATTCTTTTGCAATCTCACCGAATGGAACATATCTTTCCTTTGATCCTTTTCCAAGTATCTTTATGAATCTTTGGTCGAGGTCAATGTATCCAAGTTTCAATGAAGAAATTTCAGAAACCCTCATACCAGTGGCATAGAGTAGTTCAAGTAATGCTCTATCTCTGATCCCACGGGGTTTTGATACGTCCGGGGTAGAAAGTAGGGCATCGACTTCACGTTCAGTCAGTACATCCGGGAGTTTTTTTTCTTTTTTGGGTAATTCAAGCAATTCAGCCGGGTTAATTTCAAGTCCTTTCTCAGTGGTGAGATATAGGAAAAATCCTCGAATTGCTGAGACTATTCTTGATCTCGTTGATGAACTGTATCCATTAAGTTCCAGTTCTGTAAGAAACTCGTTTAGATCGTTAAGCTCAATTCTGTCGATTTCTCTGTGACGTTTTTTTAAGAAGTTTTTCAACTTTTCGAGATCGTTTTTGTAAGAGTTAACAGAATTTTTTGATAACCCCTTTTCGAGTAGCAAAAATGTGAGATATTGTTCTATCAAGCTATCCATGTTTTTAGCTGGTCAAGTATATCTTTGTAATCGTTTTCTACCGAGATCCACTTTACCGGTGGTTTCAGACTTCGTGAGAAATAGATTTGTCTTCTTGCAAGTATTCGCGTTCTTCGTTTTGAGATCAGTATGGCTCTTTCAAGTGAAATTTCACTCAAGAGATACTGAATAAGCTCTTTGTATCCGATGGTGTTTAACGATGGTAAGTCTGGTGTGTAACCCATAGCGAGTAATCTTTTTACCTCATCGAGAAAGCCAGCGTCCATCATCCTGTCAAATCTCTGGTTTATTCGCTGATAGAGATTTTCTCTTGATCTGTAAAGACCAAAATAAATAGGGTAGAATTCAGTCTTTTTGTGGTTTTTCTCTCTCTGCCAGTGGGTGATAGTTTTTCCTGTTTGGTAATAAACTTCCAGGGCTCTAAGGATACGGAACCAATCATTGGGGTGAATTCTTGATGCAGCTTCGGGATCAAGTTTTTTTAGCTCTTCGAAAAGATTTCTTATTCCTTCAGATTTTAGGCGGATTCTGAGATTTTCTCTTATCTCTTTGTCAATTGGTGGTGCCTCGAACAGACCTTCGAATAGAGCTTTAAGGTAAAGTACTGTACCTCCAATAATAACGGGAATTTTTCCTGAAGATATAATTTTTTTAATTTCGATTTCGGCCAGTTTCGCAAAATCCGCTGCACTGAAATGTTCGTCAGGATCTCTAATGTCGATCATGGAGAAAAAATTCCGGAGATTTTCCGGCGGTTTATTTGTGCCTATATCCATATAGCGATAAATTTTTCGTGAGTCCGCAACAATAAAGTGTATCTTATCTGATTTTTCCAGCAGGATGCTTGCGAGTTTGGTCTTTCCTGAGGCTGTGGGCCCAAAAATTACCGGGATCTTCATATCGGGTAATTTGGGAATTTGGCTTCTGGATCAAGAGATGTCTTGATCTTCTTCATAAGTTTGAGGTATCTCTTTTCCGGATAGATTAAATTTTCCTGTAGTGAAAAAATATAACCATCGCCAAACTCTACCATTTGCTTTGTTCGTTCTGTAATTGCTGATGTATAGACTGCCTGATTGCCCCAATCGATGATCGTGTCCTGAGCGCTAAGGAGGGTGTCAAGATTTATAAAGATAGCCCGTAATGCAAGACCGAGTTTATATCTCGAAAATACTCTCTCCCGCCATATTTCCACCGGGCTAAACGTAGTTTCTTCAAGTACATTGGGCAGGATTTTAATTTCCTCAGCAAAATCTTTTTCATGTCCCTCGATTGTCAGATTCATGCGATAATAGGTTCCATCTTTTGAAAGTACCATTGCCGAGAGAAGGAGAGAGCGCTGATGGATTTCTTTAAGGACTTCTCTGAATTCATCAAGATCTGGAGATTTGAATTCAAAGTGTTTAACAACCTGAGGGATGGGCTCAAGTTTTAAAATAACATCTGCAATTACACCGAGTGTCCCAAGGGAGCCGAAGTACAACTTGGGGACATCATATCCAGCGACATTCTTGATGACTTTCGCCCCGAATTTGAGTGGTGTTCCGTCTCCACGTATGATGGTCATTCCCAAAACTCGGTTTCTTAAAGCACCATATTTCAATGATTCAGGACTATTCTGATTAAGACCAATACTTCCTCCTATTGTGGAAAATTCCGATGGAGCACTATGTGGAAAGTATAGGTTGTTTTCTTTGACAAATTTTTTAATCTCGTCAATCCGCGTTCCGGCCTTAACCACCAGCATGAGGTCTTCCGGGAGAAATTCAATAATCCCCTCTTCAACTTTGATGGTATTCTCGGTGAAGGGTTTCACACGTGTTGAATTTCCCACAGGTTGGATTTTCACAGAATTTTTTACCGCGTGAGATATTTTTTCTACATAATCCGGAAATTTTCTTGTTCTGCCATTCAGCGTGTTGGGAAAAATTTTTCCAGGATTCATGATATTTTGGGGGTCAAGGGTATCTTTCAGAGATTTCATTGTACGTAGTTCATCGTTGGTAAACATGATATTCATATATTCTTTCTTCTCGAGTCCAACACCGTGTTCTCCAGTGATTGTGCCATCTTCATTTACACAGAGTGTAGCGATCTTTCTGGCTGCTTCTATTGCCTTTTTAATCTGCTCTTCATCGAGGTCGAGGAGTATTTCAGGATGGAGATTGCCATCACCAGCGTGCGCCAGTGTTCCGGATGTAAGTCCATAGGATTCAACAATTTCACGGGCTTTCTTAATAAGGACGGGTAGCTTGCTTCTTGGTACCACCACATCGACGATGTAATGGAATGGTTTTAGTCTCGAAATTGCCCCTGCTGCGCTTTTTCTTGCAAACCATATTGCAGCTCTCTCTTCCGGATCAACGGCAAATTTTAGATTCCTTGCTCCTGCTTCTTTTAAAGTTTGAACCAGTTTATCCGCCTGTGGTTTTATGCTCGCTTCATATCCTTCAACATCAATTATAAGAATAGCATCAGCATCTGTTGGGAGACCAATTCTAACGTAATCTTCAACTATCCTGATCATATTCCTATCCATCAGCTCGAGGGTTGCTGGTTTTAATCCACGCGCTATGATCATGGATACTCCTCTGGCCGCGTCACCAAGATCATCGAAGACTGCAAGCAATGTTCCCCTTGAAGGTTGTTGTTTGTTAAATTTCAATATGAACTCGGTAAAAATTCCGAGGGTTCCTTCGGATCCTACAAAGAACCCAGTCAAGTCATAACCGGGGAAATCGGGTGCGTGTCCACCAAGTTTGTATAATTCCCCATCCGGAAGAACCACGTTCATACCAAGAACGTAATGGCTTGTTACTCCGTATTTGAAACACAATGGACCTCCTGCATTTTCTGCTACATTCCCACCAATTGCTGACGCCCTCTGACTTGCTGGATCAGGCGGGAAAAAGTATCCGTTGTCGCTCAAATACTCGTTAAGTTCAAGATTAATAACCCCTGGTTGTACGGTCGTCTTTTTTTCAAAAAAATCTGTTGAGAGTATTTCTTTCATTCTACTGAATTTCACCACAATTCCGCCCTGAGCAGGTACAGGTCCACCTGAAAGACTTGTACCAGAGGTTCTGGGAACAAGTTTCAAATTTTTTTCTTTTGCAATTTGAACGAGCTTTTTTACCTCATTTTCATTTTCCGGATAAACAACCGCATCTGGCTTCCCTGTGTCAATTCCAGCGTCCCTTTCGTAAACAATTAATTCTACCGGTGATGTCTTATACCTGTTTCCAAAGATTTCTTTTAATTCTCTTTCCATTGTAAAGTAGTATAAATCACAGCATAATATATTTTCCAGATTTGCTAACGACGTTTAAAGATACCTGTAGAAAGAAAAAATTGGAATTTTTGACCTCTTTTAATAGAGCTTTGTAATAAAGGAAATAGTAAATGGTTAACAATGTTTACTTCAGGATGTTAGATTGGTTTTTGCAACAGATATTGTTGCCTCAAACATTAGAAAATTTTAAAATTAGTTTTTGGAGGATAAAAAGTGAATGATGGGACACTTCTAAATTTACTGGTTAAACTGGGGAAAGTACCTTTGACAGATACAAAAAAGGTGCTTGAGAGGGCGAAGACTGCGGGGAGTATTAAAAAAGCCATTGTTGATCTTGGTCTCCTCACAGAGGATGAGCTTCTCGATATCATTTCGAAATATCTGAAAATTCAAAAATTTGATGGTAAAGTCTCTTCTATAGATCCAAAAGTTCTTGAAATATTGCCAGCCGATTTTGTTAAGAAATTTAGAATCATTCCTATTTCTAAAATGGGGAAAATCCTCAGGGTTTTGATTGACGATCCAAAGAGCCTTGCACATCTTGAGGATATAAAGTTTTTAACTGGACTTAATCCAGAGGCCTATATAACGAGATCCTCTGTGATAGATGCGTTGATTGAACGTTACTATGGGGGAGATTTCGATCTAATGACATCCAATCTCGAGAACGAACTCGTGCAGGTTGTTGGTGCAGGTGAGGATGAACGAACCGAGAAAGAAATTGGAGAGATGATTGAAGAGGCCCCGCTGGTAAAATTTGTGAATGGAATAATTATCAATGCAGTGAAAAAACATGCTTCCGATATTCACATTGAACCCTATGAAAAATCTTTAAGGATAAGGTATAGAATCGATGGTGTACTGCAAGAGGTATCTTCTTTACCTGTTAAGCTGAAAGATGCTATTGTCTCAAGGATTAAAATTATGTCGCATCTCGATATTGCTGAGAAAAGGTTGCCTCAGGATGGTCATATAAAGATGAAATTACCCAATGGAAAGACTATAGATCTAAGGGTCTCTACACTCCCGACTCTGTTTGGTGAAAAAGTGGTTATGAGAGTGTTGGACAAATCGGCACTTACGCTTGACTTATCTAAACTCGGTTTTGAGCAGAGACCACTTGAGGAGTTTATGAGGGCCATCAGAAGACCGTATGGTATGGTTCTCGTTACTGGACCGACAGGAAGTGGAAAGACGACCACACTGTATTCTGCATTATCAATTTTAAACAAGCCTGAAGTGAATATAATGACAGCCGAAGACCCTGTGGAGTATGATTTCCCCGGTATAAATCAGGTCAACATCAGGGAGGATATAGGATTGACATTTGCAGCTGCATTGAGGGCTTTCCTGAGGCAGGATCCAGATATTATTATGGTCGGTGAAATCAGGGATCACGAGACTGCGTCTATTGCGATCAAAGCAGCTCTTACAGGTCATCTCGTACTTTCGACACTTCATACGAATGATGCTCCAAGTGCTATTACAAGATTGATTGATATGGGGATAGAGCCGTATCTCGTCGCTTCCTCCCTAAACCTTGTTGTTGCCCAGAGATTGCTGAGGAAAGTTTGTTCAAATTGTAAGGTTCCAACAGAAGTACACCCGGAAGCCTTGAGAGAAATTGGGCTTGATCCGGAAAAGGTGAAAGATTGGACCTTTTATAAAGGGAAGGGTTGTAGTGAATGCAACGGGACTGGGTATAGGGGACGTGTGGGAATTTACGAGGTATTGACAATATCACCTGAAATTAGAGAGATGATTTTAAATAAAGCTCCTCTGAATGATATTAAAGAAAAGGCAATCGAACAGGGTATGATTACGTTAAGAGAAGCTGCAATATTGAAGATGAAAAGAGGTTTAACAACGATTGATGAAGTGATAAGAGTAACAGCGGAGGAGTAAGATGGCAGTCACTATGAGGGAATTACTGGAAAAAATGGTTAGATTGCAGGCCTCTGATTTGCATTTAAGTGCAGGTGCTCCTCCTGTTTTAAGAATTAATCAAAAACTCGTTCCAATGCTGGAATATCCCCCGTTAAATGGGAATGATACCAGATTGATGGTTTATAACATTTTAACTGAGGTACAGAAGAAGAAGCTGGAGGAGAAGAAAGAGCTTGACTTTGCTATTTCGGTGCCCGGGTTAAGCCGTTTCAGAGCAAATGCCTTTTTCCAGAGGGGGACCGTAGCACTTGCCGTAAGAAGAATCCCTATAGAGATCCCTTCAGCTGATAAGCTCGGCTTACCGCAGCCCATACTCGATTTTACAACCCACAAGACCGGCCTTGTCCTTGTTACAGGTCCCACAGGTAGTGGAAAATCGACTACACTTGCTGCCATGATTGACAAGATAAACACAGAAAAAGCTGTCCATATAATTACAGTGGAGGATCCTATTGAATATTTGCACAGGAATAAAAAGTCCATCATCGTTCAGAGAGAGGTTGGCCAGGACACACTTACGTTTGCTAATGCCCTGAAATATGTCTTAAGGCAGGACCCAGATGTTATCATGATTGGTGAAATGAGAGATCTTGAAACCATAGAGGCGGCTTTGACTGCAGCCGAAACGGGTCACCTTGTACTCGCCACACTTCATACAAGTTCTGTTGCCGAGACAGTCAACAGAATAATTGATGTATTCCCACCACACCAGCAGGACCAGGTAAGGATTCAAATTTCTCAGGTTTTAAGAGGTGCAGTATCACAAAAACTCCTACCAAGACTTGATGGTAAAGGCATGGTACTTGCCACTGAAATAATGATTGCAACTCCAGCGATTAAAACCATGATCCGTGAGTCGCGAATTCATGAAATTTATGGAGTAATTCAAACCAATAAAAAACTCGGTATGAGAACCATGAATATGTCATTGCTCGAATTATTGAAGAGAAAGTTGATTGCCTATGATGTTGCTATAATGAATTCTCCAAACAAAGAAGAATTGGAGAGAATGTACAGACAAACAATGGCTATGGGAAGGTAAAATGCCAACTTATGTATGGCAAGGTACACAGGGCGGAAAGATTGTTAAAGGAACTGTAAAAGCCAGACATTTAAACGAAGCGGTTGAAAAACTAAGAAAAAAAGGAATCGGTGTTTTTGAAATCAGGGAGAAACCTGGAGGATTTTTCTCTTTTGGAAGGGTATCATATCGTGATCTTGCTGTCGTTACGAGGCAATTTTCAACAATGCTAAACGCTGGAATTCCTGTGGTTGAAGCCCTTTTTATCCTTTCTGAACAGACTTCTAACAAAAAGTTGAAGAGCATTCTAATTGACATCCGTACAGAAGTAGAACAGGGTAAAACACTCACATCATCCATGAAAAAATACTCAAAAATTTTTGGTCCACTTGCAATCAGTATGATTGAGGTCGGCGAAACTGGTGGAATTCTTGCCGAAACGCTTATGAAAATATCACAGCATTACGAAAAGATTTATAAGTTGCGCTCCAAAATAAAATCAGCTATGGCATATCCTGTGGTAATATTTTTTATCGCAATTATAGTGATTTTGATACTTTTAATTTTCTTGATACCAACCTTTGCTTCTCTGTATGAGAGTGTTGGGATGAAACTGCCCGGGCCAACCCAGTTTGTGATGAATTTAAGCAATTTTTTGAGAAAGAATATAATTTATTTAATCATTGGTGGAATCGGCTTGGGATATGGTTTTAAAAAGTGGAAAAATTCAGAAGGTGGAAAGAAAATCTGGGACAGGATAATTTTGAGAATCCCGATTTTTGGGGGTCTCATCAGGAAAAATGCTATCGCAAGATTTACAAGAACACTCGGAGTTTTAGTGAATAGTGGAGTTTCAATTCTCGACGCACTTGAAATTTCAGCCAGGACCGCCGGAAATTACGTTATTGAAGATGCTATATTGAAAGCCAGAAAAAGCGTAGGAGAGGGGAAAAGTATAGCTGATCCACTAAAACATAGTGGGGTATTTCCTCCACTTGTTACACAACTTGTAGAGATTGGTGAGAAAACAGGAAGATTGAGCGATATGCTCGATAAAGTGTCAGATTTTTATGAAGAAGAGGTGGACGCTGCAACATCAGCCCTTACGTCAATTATAGAACCTGTTATGCTTGTTTTCATAGGTGGAGTTGTAGGCGGAATTTTACTTGCAATGTATCTACCAATATTTAATCTTGCTTCAGCAATTAGATGAAAGTACTTGACCGGGAGAAATTTTTTTCACACGAATTCTTCATAAGGAGAGACACTCTTAATACACTAAGACTCATTTCTCTTGCAAGAATTTTCCTCGTAAGTGTAATCATCGCTTTTTCAGCAAACTACTTGAGAAAGGTTGCTCCGCATTTCTTACCTTTTCTCCTATTATTCTTCCTCTTCGTGGTTTTCGCTACACAGTACATTTACTACAATTACAGGAAAAATCAGTACAATTACCTTCATCTAATTCTCTCAATCTCCCTTGACTATTTCATTTTTACTGTTTTGATATTTTTCACAGGGGGGATTTTTAGCAAATTCCTATATCTTTACCTCTTTTTCCTTGTAGAGGTTTTTGGATTACTCGGTAGTGAAGGAGTTATCATTTTTACCCTCCTTGTGGTGGTTTCGATCTATGTGATTGCCGGGATAAATTACTTTGGTATAAACACGCCGATAGAGGGATTTGTGTCGGAAATGGATATGATCAAGCTTAGAAGGCTTGATATATATGCACTTGTTACCCTGAAGGCTGTGGTAAATCTTCTATTTGGAGGAATACTGGCGTATTTCAGCAGAGTTCTTGAGAATGCGCAAATTGAGGCCCAGAGAGCGAAGGCAGAAGCTGCAAGAGCAAAGCTGGACCTCGAAAACATTGTCGATAGCTTAAATAGTG
>CAYNMM010000023.1:0-4234 GCA_964398355.1 uncultured bacterium | reverse complement strand
GCTTTGCTTTGGGGGAGGATTAAGGAGGGGGTAAAAGAGCTGATCTGACAGGGAAAAGCAAAGAGTGCTCTTTTTGCCCTCCCCTCAATCTCCTCCCACTCCGTGGGAGGGGAGTTTGGGGCTGACCCCTCCCACTTCGTGGGAGGGGAAGTTGTGGGTAACCCTTCCACAAGCGAGGGGAAGTTGTGGGTGAACCCTCCCGCATAGCAGGGGAAATTGTGGGTGATCCATCCCGCAAATGGTAGGGGAGATTGATGGTGGCTCTTCCTGTAAAGTGGGAGGAAAGGCTGGAGGTGGATACTTATGCAAGTGGAAGAGGAGATTGGTAAGTGAAACCTTCTCACATGCTGCTTTGCAAGGTGTTGAAGAACATCCGACAAATCCCTCCCTCGCCTCGTGGAGAAAACTCCAAACCCTCCCCCATTTTGCGGGGAGACACTCTCAAACCCCTCCCCCAAAGCTTTGCTTTGGGGGAGGATTAAGGAGGGGGCAAAAGAGCTGATCTGGCAGGGAAAAGCAAAGAGTGCTCTTTTGCCCTCCCCTCAATCCCCTCCCACTTCGTGGGAGGGGAAGTTGAGGGTAACCCTTCCACAAGCGAGGGGAAGTTGTGGGTGAACCCTCCCGCATAGCAGGGGAAATTGTGGGTGATCCATCCCGCACAGCGGGGGAGGAGATTGGATGTGATAACTCTCGCAAAGTGGGAGGGAAATATTTGATTACTCCAGAAAGTGTGAGAAATATGAGCTCTAAAAATAAGAAGGGACTTTAAATAAGTTCTCCCGGGGCACGAAAAAAAGACTGTAAGTGAAAATCTTCGCTGATAGCAGGGGATGAACTCCCCCACTTTCCATGAAGATATGGGTTCAACTTAAAGGGTGAGGGGGCGGGCGCGAAGCGCCCGCCCCCTCACCCTTTACAACCTTACTCTGTCCCTATCTCATGCATACTTCTCAGATACACTCTTCGCCTGCATAAATAGTAGCAGGTAATCCCTGCCACCAGCCTTTGAATCAGTTCCTGACATGTTGAATCCGCCAAATGGATGTACATCCACCAGAGCTCCCGTACACTTTCTGTTGATGTAAAGATTTCCAACGTGGAACAACTTCTTTGCTTTAGCTATCTTATCACGGTTCAAAGTGAATACAGAACCTGTCAGTCCGTAAATGGTGTTGTTAGCTATTTCCAGAGCATGGTCAAAATCTTTAGCCTTCAGAATCGAAAGAACCGGTCCGAATATCTCTTCCTGGGCAATTTTCGCATCAGGTGGTACATCCTTAAAAATCGTTGGCTTGATGTAGAAACCGTTTCCTGGCGCCTTCTCTCCACCAAGAATCAATTTACCCTCTTCCTTTCCAATGTCTATGTATGTTAGGATTTTCATTTCAGCTGTCTGATTGATCACCGGTCCCATAAAGTAATTATCTTTGGCAGGACCTATTTCAATCTTTTTGGCTTTCTCAACGACCATTTCGATGAACCTGTCATAGATGCTCTCAACGATTATGAGTCTTGAGAGAGCCGAGCATTTCTGTCCCTGGAATCCGTATGCTGATGCAATCACTGCATTGGCAGCGTCTTCGAGGTCCGGATACTCGTCGTCGATAATGATTGCGTCTTTGCCACCCATTTCTGCAATAACTCTTTTAATCCAAATCTGTCCGGGCTGGGTCTTGGCAGCAAGCTCATTTATTCTGAGTCCAACATCCTTTGAGCCAGTGAATGCGATCATGCGGGTCTTGGGATGTTGAACGAGATAGTCTCCCACGGTACTTCCCGGACCTGTAACGAAGTTAAGTACACCTTTAGGAAGACCCGCCTCTTCCATCAGTTTGACAAAGTGATAACCCACGGCAGCTGCATCACTTGAAGGCTTTAAAACAACGGTGTTACCGGTAACAAGTGCAGCGGTTGTCATGCCAAGCAGAATAGCAAGTGGAAAGTTCCAGGGAGGAATAACTACAACTGTGCCAAGCGGGATATAGAAGTATTCATTATGTTCGGTGGGAATAGCAGTGAGGGGTTGAGGCTGTGCATATCTAATCATTTCTCTTGCGTAAAACTCGAGATAATCGATAGCTTCAGCCACATCAGCATCTGCTTCAGCCCAGTTTTTACCGACTTCAAATATCTGCCAGGCGGCAAGTTCAAACTTCTTTTTTCTTGCAATGGCAGCTGCGCGGATGAGTATCATTGCCCGTTCCTCTGGAGGCACAAATCTCCAGTACTCAAAAGCTTTGTTCGCGGCGAGCAATGCCTCTTCCGCTTCTTTCTCCGTTGCTTTCTGGAAGATTCCAACAACCTCATCCTTGTTGGATGGGTTTATGGATCTAAACTTTTCCTCCGTGTAAACTTCTTTGCCATCAATAATAAGGGGGTACTCTTTCCCAAGCTCGCTCTCCACCTTTTTGATGGCTTCGAGCATTTTTTTTCTGTTCTCTTCCTTTGAAAAGTCTGTGAATGGTTCGTTTTTGAATGGTGTTAGCATAACCTGACCTCCTTTTGTTTTAATTTCAGTTCAAAATTCGGTATAAACAAACTCATCGTAAATGGTCTCGAGTTTAAGTTTGTGTTTGGCTTCCTCTTCTGCAAGAAATTTAAAAATTTCTTTCATCTCTGGTGTTTCAGCGGCTTCTTCGAGGGTCTGATAAAATTCAAAGGAAGCCTTTTCGCGTTTCATCGCAACAATCAATGCATCCTGAAAATCCATCGACGAGCCGGGTCTTATATCAACCAGATAATCGCCTATTTTGAGGTCCATGATCCTTTTGCCGCCAGACTCGGTCAGTTTTAATTTGTTTCCCTCTTTTATATCCTGAATCTTTTTCTTGTGCTTCAGCTCCTCCTCGGCAAAACTTGCGAAGATCTTTTTCATGTGAGGTGTGTCAACTCTTTCCTCCCAATACTTGTAAAAATTGTAGGAGTCCTCCTCCACTTTTATGGCAAAATCGAGAATTTCATCAATGTTTTTAAAATCTTTAAACGGCGCAGCGGGGATTTCTGCAAGATCTTCCAGTCCCTGCAAAAACATGTTGACCTGTTTCTCTGTTATAGGAACCATTGGTTTTCCATGGCAAATCAGGTCTCCACTTCCGTCTTTAATAGTTTCAACGATTCTGCCGCAGGTTTCACACCAGTAATACTTATTCATAACCTACCTCCATTTACGGGCCTAAATGAATCATGCTCCAGTCAATTTCAGCGTCTTCTGACTTCTCCGCCTTCTCCTTCTCCTCTTTGAGAATTCTGTAATGATCCATTTCCATGCTGGAGAGTTCGAGAAGAGTATTTTTAATACCGGGGTTATGATCAAACCTTTTCGAAAGTTCCCTGTAAAACTCGTGAGCTGCGAGCTCAGCTTCCATTGCCTGCGAAAGGACTTCACTGAGCTTCACGCGCTCATGTGGTATATCTATTGACGGCAATGGTACAGGGGTTTTGTCAGGAAGGTTTAAGGCTCTTTCGGGGAATATTTCCTTGTAGGTGTCAATTAGAAATTTCTCGTGTTTTTTCTCCTCTCCTGCAAGGAATTCAAGGTGGTCTTTGAGAGCCATATTTTTTACCTGTTTGGCAAGGCCATTGTAAATTTTATATGCTTCTACTTCGCTTTTGATAGCGGTAAGAAGTAAATCTTCAAGGGTGAATTGATCAAGGTCCATCTCGCTCCTCCTTTTGAAAGACTACATACCCAAGTCTAAATCATAACCTATGTGTGGTCAAGGCATATAGCATGATGGTGTAAATGAACCTTGAGAAGTGATTTTTCTGTGCAGAATTAATTTAGTGGGGGATACATATCTGACTTATTCCTGTGAAGTGGGAGAGTTTATTTTCAATCTCTACTTTTACAATGCGGAAGGCTTATTTTTATTTCATCTCAAAGAAGTGAAAGGGTCCATACCCAACCTCCCTCCCGCTTGCGGGAGGGGATTGAGGGGGAGGGCAATAAACATCCTTTGCTCTCACCTCGTCAAACCTGCTCTTTCTGCCCCCTCCTCAGTCCTCCCCCGCGAAGCGGAGGAGGAGTTTATAGCTCATTGCGAGAGAAAAAAACTCAATTATGGTATGCAGAAGTATTTTACGACTATCCATCCAGGATGTTTCTACCACAATATCCCCTCTCACAAACCAAGATGATTCAAATAGCCCCCCTTTTGCCATGGGGGGAATTTGCCCACAACCTATCCTCCCGTTTTATGGGAGGGGTCATCCACAAGCTCTTACGAAATAGGAG
>CAYNMM010000022.1:0-6640 GCA_964398355.1 uncultured bacterium | reverse complement strand
CTGTAAACCCGGTGGCTCAGCCTTCGGGGGTTCGAATCCTCCCCCCTCCACCATTTAAAAGGGCGGGAGTAACTCAGCTGGTAGAGTTCCAGCCTTCCAAGCTGGGTGTCGCGGGTTCGAATCCCGTCTCCCGCTCTTTTTAATTTAGGCCCACGTAGCTCAGGCGGCAGAGCACGTCCTTGGTAAGGACGAGGTCACCGGTTCGAGTCCGGTCGTGGGCTCCATATTTACGCGATGAAAAAATTTTTGATACTTCCTTTCATATTCCTCTTGCAGGGGTGCTTCTTTGGAACGTTCCAAACAGCGGAAAGCCTTAGACCGGGTGATGTAAATGCTGGTTGGTATGTAAATATCCCTCTTTATTTTGATGCATCTACCAGAGACGAATCTAAACAGTCCGGCAACGGGGCTTACGAATATCCCAATGTTGGCGGTTATCTTCTCTATGGCGCCTCAAACAGGATTGGGTTTGGTATTAGAGGCTCATTTGGTGAAGGGATAGGACCTTTTACCAAAATTCAATTCCTCGATGAAAAAAGTACATTCCTTTCTGGTGCAATAATGGCAGGTATGGCTTACCATCCGGTAGCCCAGGGTATTTCCCTCAGGGGTGACCTTGTATTTTCACGAAGACTTTCGCTTTATTCCTCAATTTACTGGGGTTGGACCATACTCCGTGCACCGGACTACAGAAGACTCGCCTATGATAATGTGAAAGTTAGCGATATTAAAGATTTTAAAGAGTTTAACGCCCTGTTTGTTGGGGTCGATCTCAAAAGAAAAAGAGGTAGTAGTTATTTCAAAAAAATACCGTTCGGGATGACCATGGAGTTTACAATTCCTTTAACCAAATATCCTGCCATTTTCTGGGGATTTCAGTTTACAAGATGAGAAGAATATGATAGAAAAAGTTGTTGAAATATTAAAAAGTGGAGGTGTGGTCGCAGTACCCACAGAGACGGTTTTTGGACTTGTGGCAGATGCGAGAAATGAAGAGGCAGTAAGAAAAATTTACAGTATCAAAGAACGTCCCGAAGATAAACCATTTACAGCATTTGTGCGGGATGTAGAATTGGTGGAAAAACTGGGTGAGTATTCCCATCCTGGCGTTGTAAACCTGATTGAGAAATTTATGCCGGGACCTTTGACCATCATATTAAAGGCAGGATCAGATGCTCCTCCTCCGATAATTTCAAAGGAAGAAAAGGTGGGAATTAGAATACCAGATCACCCCGTGGTTAAGGAAATCCTTGAAAAAATTGATTTTCCACTTGCATCAACCAGTGCAAATATTTCTGGAAAGCCTCCACTTTTCAGTTTTAAAGATGTGAAGCGCATCCTGGGGGATAAGGTCGATTATGTCGTGGAAGAAGATGCAAGTGGGCAGCTACCTTCAACTGTACTCGATGTGTCAGGAAGTGTGCCCGTGCTGAAAAGAAAAGGTCCAATCTCTCTGCTGGATATCGAAGGAACCCTTGGTGACGAGATCAAATTCAGTGGAGACTTAATCTTAGATATAATTTTTCTCTGTACAGGAAACACATGCAGAAGCCCGATGGCTGCATGGATTTTGAAAAACAAACTTGGTGAAGAGCTTATTCTGAATGTGGAGGTTGTGTCACGAGGAACTGATGCAGCGAGTGGAATGCCGATGAATGAATTTGCCGTCGAAGTCTTGAAAGAAAAGGGGTATCGGGTGGGTCCACATTTTTCCCAGAGATTGACAGAGAGTGATATAAAGGCAGCGGACATAATTTACTGCATGGAAAAATATCATCTTGAGAGAGTAAAAGAGATGAGTGACAAAAATGTTGCAAAGATGTTTTCGCCTGATGGTGAAGAGGTGCCTGACCCCATTGGACATCAGCTGTCATTTTACAGGATTGTAAGAGAGATGATTGACCATACAATTGAAAGACACATACTCCCTTACGTAGAGAGGAAATTTTCGAAATGATAAATTACAAATCCCTTTCAATTAAAGAACTTGGGGACTTCATGGCTGAAATTGGCGAGTCACGATTTCGTGCATCCCAGATTTACCGATGGATGTGGAAAAGGGGTGTCTCGGACATCGATAAGATGTCAGATATTTCAAAGAAAACTCGAAACTTACTCAAAGAAAAGGGACATATTAGTGAGCTAAAGCTAAAAGCCTATTTTCCCTCAAAGGATGGAAGTGTTAAGTTCCTCTTTGAACTCGAGGACGGAAAGGAGATAGAGAGTGTTTTCATCCCTGATAGAGATCGAAAGACCGTTTGCGTATCTGTTCAGGTGGGTTGTCCGATGGGGTGCAAATTTTGTGCTACCGGTACGTTAGGTTTTACAAGAAATCTGAAATTCTGGGAGATTGCTGATCAGGTGTTACAGGTCCAGAAATTTATGAGAGATTTCTTAAACGATTCCAGTCTAAGGGTTACAAATGTAGTTTACATGGGAATGGGAGAGCCTCTTGTAAATCTGGATGAGGTAAAGAAGTCGGTTATTACTTTGAATTCCCACATTGGAATTAATCTTGGCTCACGAAAGATTACAATTTCGACAGTGGGAATTATTCCCGGAATATACGAGCTTGCTGAGTTTGACAGACAGGTAAAGCTGGCTGTATCACTTCACTCCGCTATACAATCAAAACGTGCACAGATAGTACCAATTGCAAAAGCGTACCCGCTTGAAAAACTAAAAAAAGCTATTCTTCACTATTTTGAGAAAAAGAGAAGGTGGATTACATTTGAGTATTTGCTTCTTCCCGGTTTTAACGATGGGGAGGAGGATATAATAGCACTTGAAGAGTTTGTGAGTGGCATCCCTTCAAAGATTAATATAATCCCATTCAATCCTTATCCAGGAGCTATTTTTAGAGCACCTACGAGTGTAGAGATCGATAGATTTTATAGAAGACTTCAAAAATTACCTCATACAGTAACTCTGAGAGTTTCCAGAGGTGGAGATGTGGGAGGAGCATGTGGTCAGCTCGCCAAATTCCATCCAGGGGAACTCGTTGTCAATCTGGACTGATTTGAAGTTCGAATCGTGTATTTCCCAACAGTTGAATTCCACAAACGGACGATCCTTAAAAAGTGTTATGATGTTGCGAAAAATGAGCCGTGTACAGGAGTACAAAAACATTGAAAATTGCAAATATGAATTGTAAAATAAGGCAGGATGTTTGATACAATCAAATATAAAATAAAAGAGGATGAACTCTGGATAATTTTGAACCGTCCAGAGATCCACAATGCCTTCAATGACCGGATGATCAGTGAATTGAGAGAGGCTCTCCGGCAGGGAAGAGAATCAACTCCTCGTGTCCTCGTTTTGACTGGTGAGGGTAAATCATTTTCAGCAGGCGCCGATTTAAACTGGATGAAGAAAATGAAGGACTTTAGCTTCGAGGAGAATTATAACGACTCCCTCGAACTTGCTCATCTTCTTTTTGAAATTTACACTTTTCCAGCGCCAACAATTGCTCTGGTAAATGGCCACGCGTTCGGTGGTGGAGTTGGTTTAATAGCTGCCACTGATTTTGCCATTTCAGTTAGAAACGCAAAATTTGGTCTAACGGAAGTAACACTCGGGCTTGTTCCGGCGGTCATTTCTCCGTATCTCTTAAAGAGAATGGGAGAGAGAAATCTCAAAGAGTTATGTCTCACGGGAAAGAGAATAACGGCCGGGGAAGCCCTCAAATACGGTCTTTTGAATGAGGTCGTGGATGATATTTATGCTCGAGGAGAGGAGCTTATACATGAGCTCAAAAAATCTTCTCCTCATGCTCACAGGGTTTGCAAGGAACTTATTAGAAATATTGGTGAAATGTCTCTTGAAGAGGCTATTCCGTACACTTCAGAGGTTATCGCAAAGATAAGAGTCTCTGAGGAGGGACAGGAAGGAATGAATGCATTTTTTGAAAAAAGGAGACCCAGATGGCAAAAATAAGGAAAGTCCTTGTGGCCAATAGGGGGGAGATTGCAGTTAGAATAATAAAGGCACTCAAGGAGCTTGGAATTATATCTGTTGCGGTGTATTCTGACGCGGATAGTGAAGCCCTCCATATACTCCTTGCAGATGAAATTGAGTATATTGGGCCTCCTGAGCCTTTAAGTAGTTATCTGAATATTGAAAGGATTGTTGAAGCGGCGAAGAAACACGGTGTCGATGCTATACATCCCGGATATGGTTTTCTTGCAGAAAATCCAGATTTTGCGCAGGCTGTTATTGATGCCGGTCTAATTTTTATTGGACCCAGACCAGAGACCATCAGATTGTTGGGTAATAAAGTTGAATCCCGTCAAAAGCTTGTGGATGCAGGTGTCCCATTGATTCCAGGGATGCTTGCGACAGGATTGAGTATGGAAGAATACAAGAAGGAGGCGGAAAAGATAGGTTACCCTGTAATGATCAAAGCAGCTGCTGGTGGTGGTGGGAAGGGTATGAGGATAGTCTATTCTCCGGATAAGCTTGAAAGTGCTATTGCTGCTGCACAAAGAGAAGCGAAGTCAGCTTTTGGAGACGAATCCGTTTACATTGAGAAATATATTGAGAATCCAAGACATATTGAGATCCAAATTCTCGGAGATAAACATGGGAACTATGTACATTTATTTGAGAGGGAGTGCTCCATTCAAAGACGACATCAAAAGATTATAGAAGAGACGCCATCAACTGCCCTTACAATGGAAAAACGTTTGCAAATGGGAGAAACTGCTATTAGGGTAGCCAAAACCGTTGGCTATGAAAGTGCAGGTACAGTCGAATTCTTATTTGACAAATATGGAAACTTTTACTTTCTGGAGGTAAATACACGCATTCAAGTTGAACACCCCATAACAGAGATGGTTACCTGCAGGGACCTTGTAAAAGAGCAGATCAGCATTGCAGAGGGGAATCCAATTTCTTTCAAACAGGAGGAATTGAGACAGCATGGACATGCCATTGAATGTCGAATTTATGCAGAAGATCCTGAGAAAGATTTTATGCCTTCACCAGGCAGAATTCTTTTCGTAAAAGAGCCTTCAGGTCCCGGAATTCGAGTTGATACAGGTATTTACTCCGGAATGAATATTCCACCCTATTATGATCCGATACTTTCAAAATTGATTGTTTGGGGTAGAGACAGAGAGGAAGCGAGAAAACGCATGATAGAGGCCCTTAAAAATTATGTGATTCTTGGAATAAAGACAAATATTCCCTATCTTATTGATATTCTGGAACACCCTGAATTTATAGCGGGTAACACTTTCACCACATTTATCCCTGATAACATGAAAAACTGGAAATTGCCAGATGACATTCCCGATGAAATTTTTATGGGAATCGAAGCATTTGACGAGTCTACACTCCCAGCCCATGGGGTTTCCGGAGATGGATCTTATAAGAGGATTCACGATCCCTGGCTGACTGTTGGAAGCTGGAGGATAGTCAAATGAAAGAAACTATATACGTTTCAGGGAAAAGAGAATTTAAGATAACAATTAACAGTAACGGGGATTTAAAGATCATTGACATTGATGGTAAAACAAGAAAATTCCGTTACAAAAAGATAGAAAATAACATCTTTCTCATTGTTCAGGAGGATGGGAAAAAACATACAGTTTACATCGCAAAAGATAAGAATAGGTTTTATGCATGGTTGAAAGGTGTAGGGTATATTCTCGAAGAGAAGGGTGAAGAGTACAGTGCATCAGGTGCTGTTAAAAAGGAGGAAGGTGTTCAGTATGTCTCGTCTCCTATGCCCGGAAAAGTTGTGAAAGTCCTTGTGAAGCCCGGAGATAAAGTTAGGGAAGGTCAGGGCTTAATAATTGTTGAGTCAATGAAAATGGAGAATGAATTTACAGCTGATTTTGATGGGGTTGTGAAAGAAGTTAAGGCTTCTCCAGGAGATCAAATCGATGCCGATGTCCCACTTGTTATTATTGAGTCACTGGCAAAAGGTGGGAAAAGTTGAAAAAAAGGCTTCTTAAAATATTCATCGGTATCGGAATAGTGTATCTGGGAATTTACCTTATAAAGACGACAGCGGTGATCAATTACAAGGACAGCGTGATCAGGATGTTTTTCCCTAACGAACACTATGAGGGTAAAATGGTAGCTGCATACGTGACTCCAAAGGAGGGGGACTCAATTTCTTACCGAATTCTCGGTTTTTTTAAACTAACATTTTACAAGGTCAAAGAATTTGACGATTTACTTCTTGTGGACGTTAACAATAGCATACTCCCTGGTAATATAGGATGGACAGATTATTACGAGGGATTTTTTACTTATCTGAAAAAAATCCCGAGGCATAATATTGTTGTTAGAAAATTCAAAGTTTCTCCCAATACGTTCGTTCTTATACTGCCCCAAAACATATCCCCAAGGGCAATAAGAACGATCAGAGTTCTGGGTTACATTTTAATTTTCCTTGGTATATACTTAATCTACGACCAGACTTTACGAAGGGTTGTGAGAATATAAACTCCATGTCAACCACACCCATTCTTAAGCAATATAAAAGAATAAAGGCGGAACATAAGGACGAGTTATTGCTTTTCAGAATGGGGGATTTTTACGAGTTTTTTTATGAAGATGCAAAAGTTGCTTCAAAAATACTCGGCATAGCACTTACATCCAAACCCATGGGGAAGGGGATCAGGGTTCC
>CAYNMM010000021.1:0-11782 GCA_964398355.1 uncultured bacterium | reverse complement strand
AAAATGCCAAAGCCTTAAAAGAGCTAACATAATCACATAAATAGTAAAAACAAATGGCTGATTAAGAGTTTTAAAAATAATATACTCCAATTCCCACATTAAAATACTTAGGGAGTTATTAAAATCACTTTGATCCTCGTGATACTCTTTGGCTTTTAAATAAGAGTTGAGGCGAAAATAAATGTTGTTTACATTAAGAATCAAACACGGATTTTAAAGAGATTTATTAGAAAAAGAGCTATTTTTTACCTAAATCCTTTTTATATCCAGGTTGTGTTTTCAGACACAATTAATTAAACGCAACCAAAAATTTAAAGATCATCACAACAGAACTTACAAAAATTTTGACAATTTATCTCGACGATTTAATGAATTTTTCGAGTTCAAAGAAATTCCCAAGTCTAATTAGATTTACCACATCTTCTTTACGTATTAACCACTGGAATTTTAATCCAGATTTTTCTATATCAATCGGGTTTATCACGCAAAGTAATGAAGTTGACAATAACTCTCTAACTGTTATGGTATTCATAGAGGTGTTTTCAAGATACATCAAAGCATGTGGAATGCTCGCAGATGAGAATGCGAGCATAACCGTTAATCCTCTCTCCACAGCTCTCATTACACCATTCAGAGTCAGTTCATCGGGTACATCATTTAAATATAGGACATCAACGTTTAAACTCAAGGCGTGTGATATACCTTCCTGAAAACTACCCACATCCGTACCTATCTCTCTCTGAATAAATATAGCTCTTCCATGCCTAAGTAAATGTGTTTGCGGTTTTTCAAGAGTATAAATGATCCCCTCTCTCTTTTTCGATAGGTAAGTAAGGATTGAGGCGGCCATCATGGTGTTTAATGTCTGGCTGGTCCCGGTTATAACAAATAAACCGTTTTTCCCAAGCAAATGTATAAGAATAGGTAGAAACTCCCGAGACTGGATAAAATCACGAAGTTCCGGAATTTTATCTCTCATTCGTCTCAAAAAAACTACTATGGATCCCCTCTGCTGAAGATATTCAACCGAAAATCTACCCAATCTTTTTACTCCGAAGGAAAACACTCCTGCCTCATCAAGAGGTGTATTCGCAAGTTTGGACTTTTGTCTGAGAAGTACAAGCAACTGTATCACATCTTCGGTAGAAAGTGGAGTTTCTTTAAATTTATATATACCTGCTTCGGTTCTGAGCACGGGTTTCGCCCCTGCAACAAAAACACCCTCGTAGGCATCCTTCTCTATCATCTTGCTGATCAGCTCATTCACAAAGGAGGCATCAACCATCAAACCTTCCCCTTAATCTCCTCTATAAGTTTTTCCCACCTTTTGATGAGAGGTTTTATCTCATTTTCCCCAGCCCCATCCACTAATTTTGAATTTATTTGCTCCTCAAGGAAAATTAACTGCTTGTAGAGTTCCGGATATTCTCTCTTTAGCTTTTTCAGAAGGTCGGGTCTCCACCCTTTTTTATTTCTATTTATGGCTTCTACAACAATTTCTCTCATCTTTTCGTCCACATCGGATTAATCATACTGAAATAAAAGAGCTAAAGCAAGACCTCAGCTTGATATAAGTCATCTAACCTGGAAACCCGCATAAATACATCGTTTTTCTATTGCACAAAGATCCCGTTAGTGAAAAAAGGCTTTAAATTCAGGATGTGGAAAATTATAATTTTTTAAAAATACGTCAAATAATTTCTCGGGAGGTAACGATGTTAAATACAGGAGATGTGGCACCTGATTTTTGCCTCGAAAATCAATTTGAGGAAACAATTTGCCTCCACGATCTCAAAGGGAAATGGGTTGTACTCTACTTTTATCCTAAAGATAACACAAGTGGTTGCACTCGAGAGGCTGTCGAGTTCACAGAACATCTAAAAGAGTTCGAAAAACTCGGTGCTGTTATCATTGGAATCAGTAAGGATTCCGTCAAAAGCCACAAAAAGTTTGTTGAAAAACACCATCTTAAAATTACCTTACTTAGTGATCCAGAACACAAGGTAATTGAGAAATATGGTGCATGGAAACTCAAAAAACGGTATGGAAGAGAGTATTACGGGACAGAAAGGAGTACATTCCTCATCGATCCAGATGGAATCGTAAGGCATATTTGGAGAAACGTAAAAGTTAAGGGACATGTAGAGGAAGTAAAAAGTATACTTGAACAGATAGCGAGGAATTAAATACCAGATTCTTCCAGAATGGAATGGATTCTCAGGTGGCCCTGGATATATAAACTATGAGTTAGTATTCCGATTTTTTATGTAATGGCTCTGTGATCCCGCAATTTTTAGACAAAAAAGTTATGAGAATTAACAGAAACCCGTAAAATTGAGGATTTGAAAGTATATTAAAAATCCGGGAGAAAATTATTAGTATCTTTTGTTTTCTTTGCTATTTAACTCACTCTGGTACCAGGTGGAACTTCTTTATCTGGATTTAACAAGACAACTTTTCCATCATTATCTACGGCTGCCAGGATCATTCCCTCTGATAATATACCCCGGATCTTTCTTGGCTCAAGATTTGCCAAGACAGGCAACTCTCTGCCGATTACATCTTCAGGATTATAGAACTTAGCAATGCCAGCGACAAGTGTTACAACCTTATCTCCCAGGTCCACTTTTAATTTCAACAGTCTATCCGCGCCTTTAATCTTTTCTGCAGTAATAATCTTTCCAATTCTGATATCCAATTTTTGAAATTCGTCATAGGAAATTTTTTCTTTTTCCGTTGTCCTGTCCTCCACTTTCTTTTCCTCCTCAGGCTTCTTCAGCCTGGAATGTAATTTATCAACTTCATTCGCAATTTTATCGTCAGTTATTTTTCTGTAAAGAATCTCAATCTTTCCAAGTTCGAGACCAGCTGGTAGGTTTACTTCACCGGCATCCTGCCATGTTAATCTGTCTTTGATATTTAGCATGCTTCTGATTTTCTGGGCTCCAAACGGGATAAAAGGTTCTGCAAGAACTGATAACGTTTTAACAAGCGAGGCACAGAGATAAAGTGTTCTCGCTGTCTCTTCAGGGTCACTTTTACGGGTGACCCAGGGTTTCTTGTAGTCAAAGTACCTATTAGCGAGATTGGAGAGATCCAGTACCTCACGGAGAGCCTTCCTCATTTCGAACCTTTCGAGAAGAGAGCCAACTTTCGATGGTGCTTCTTCAATGGCATTTATCACCTCGAGATCCATATCTTTGAAATTTTTTGCTTCCGGAATGCGACCACCAAGGTAATTCTTAATAAAACTCAACGTTCTGTTAACAAAATTCCCAAAATTATCTGCAAGTTCAGAATTAACTCTCTGCTGAAATTCATAAAAGTTGAAGTCTGAATCTTTATACTCCGGCAGTGCAAAAGCCAGACCAAATCTCACGTAATCCGGTCCAAAGGAATCAACAAACTCCGGTATCCAGATTGCCCATCCACGTGAGGTTGATATTTTATCCCCCATCAAATTCATAAACTCATTGGCCGGGACATTATCTGGAAGGACAAAATCTCCATGAGCCATCAACATTGCTGGCCAAACGATTGCATGGAATACAATATTATCTTTGCCTATAAAATGAATAAGTTTAGTATTCGGATCGAGCCAATAATCTTTCCATCTATCGGGCTCTCCTATTTTCTCTGCCCACTCCTTTGTCGACGAAATGTATCCAATAGGGGCATCAAACCATACGTAAAGAACCTTACCTTTGGCTTCTGGCAGAGGGACTGGAACGCCCCATTCAAGATCCCGCGTTATTGCTCTATCCTTCAATCCTTCTTTTATCCATCCGAGAGCTGTATTTTTTACATTTTCTTTCCAATTTTTTGATTCAAGCCACTTTTTCAATGGCTCTGAAAACTCAGAAAGTTTAAAATAATAATGATAAGTCTTTTTAATAACCGGAGTGGTCCCACAAATAGCACATCTTGGGTTAATTAATTCTGTTGGTTCAAGCCATCTCCCGCACTTCTCACATTGGTCACCTCTCGCGTTAGGATGACCACAGTATGGACACGTCCCTTCCACATATCTATCAGGCAGAAACCTTTTACAATTTGGACAATAAAATTGCTCTATCTCTTTTTTGTAGATAAATCCTTTCTCATAAATTCTTAAAAAGAAGTCCTGAGAAGTCTTGTAATGAACAGGCTTTGAAGTCCGCGAAAAGTTATCAAAGGAAATGCCAAGTTTTTCAAAGCTATTTTTTATATCATTATAGTAAAAATCTACAAGTTCCTTCGGGGTTATACCTTTTTTTTCGGCTGCTATAGTGATTGCCACACCGTGCTCGTCAGTTCCACAAATGTAAATGACATCATCACCTTTAAGTCGTTTGTATCTCACGTAAATATCTGCGGGGAGATACGCCCCGGCAATGTGTCCGATATGTAAAGGACCATTAGCATATGGCAACGCACTCGTAACCAATATCTTTTCCATCTGGGCCACTCCTTTTGAAAAATTTGATAAATTATACCTTTTCTCGTAAGTTCTTTCAAATTACTAACATTTTGGGAAATCCGTAATTATCATGCTATTTCACAACCACAGCTTTGATAAATTTTTCTTTTCCTTTAAAGTCTATTCTAATAAAGTACACACCCGGAGAAGTCTTAATCAATATAGATTTCTGCCCAGATACGTACTTCATTTTCACAAGTCTACCTGACGAATTATAAACATAAATCCTGTAAGAAGTCCCAGGGTCAAGACCTGCAAAAATTATTTCATCTGTTGAGAATGAATATTTAAACGCAGAAGTGCCGATGTGGTTTTCACGTGTCAATGTAGAAATTACCTGTGTCCTCCACACACCCCTTCCATGAGTTGCAGCGACAATGTAATCGTTGGCAGTATCTATCTTTAACTCGTATACAGCAAGATTGGGTAATCCTGGTCCAACAAGGGACCATGTAGCACCATTATCTGATGTAAAATAAACACCATAATCTGTACCAAGGTAAATTTGAGGAACTGTCGGGAGAAAATCGACTGCAAGAGACAATCCTCTCAATCCTGACGGTAGTGTACCGGTTATGTCATTCCATGTCGTGCCACCATCAGATGACATGTAGACCCTTGAGCCTATTGATGCATCAAGTGATAGATAAATTTCCTGACTATTTGTAGGGTTTACAACTATATCGGTTATCTGATTTGAACCAAAAAGGCCACCGTCAATTTGTGTCCACGTTAGACCACCATCAATGGTTTTGAAAACATAGCCGTCACTTGACCCCGTGTAAATAACACTTGTATTTGACGGTGCGACAGCAAGAGAAAGTAATACACCTGTTCCTGATGTCAGATCTCCGCTAATAGCTGACCATGTACTTCCATAGTCGGCAGTTTTCCATACACGATAAGTTCCGACATACATGACATTGTGATTCACCGGATCCATCACAAAAGGCCCATTCGCCCAGCTTGCGCGATCTCCAAGAGAAACCCATGGTCCAGCTATATCAGTTTGATACGTTCCATTGTAATATTCATATATGTTCTGAAATTTAATGTAGGTCGTAAAATAATATCCGGGGTTATACCAATCGAACAAACACGGGCCTCCATCACCACTGGTCACCTCATCCCATGATAATGTACCGGAGTACCCTGGCGTACCGTTATCCTGCGTACCACCGAGCATACTGTCAGATCTCGTTGGATGTAAACCTACTGTGTAAAATTGAGTTATACCAAGAGTGGCATTCAAATCTGTCCATGTGACACCTGGAGATGCAGTTTTCCATACCCCACCATCAGTTCCAACCCATAGTTCTCCATTAGATGAGATTGCGAGTGTCTGGATATCCGGGTGTAGTTTTGTACCATCACTTGCAATGGTTATATCTGTCCAGGTAGCTCCACCGTCCGTACTCATTTCCAGACCATGATTAGTACTACCAGGATATGGGTACACTCCACCTGCATAGACAACATCCGGATTTAGGGGATCAACAATAATACAGTGATCATAGAATCCCTGGGGAGTTAAATAATCCGGTGTATTTGTAAGTTGTGTCCATGTTACTCCTCCATCCGTCGATTTATATAGTCCAAGTAGAGAATAGGTGGTTGAGGCAAAACTTGCATAGATTACAAGCGGATTTGATGGTGCTACTGCAAGCTCAATCCTTGTAAATCCCGTTGTGGGTAGACCTCCCGAAAGCTGGGTCCAGGTCAATCCGCCATCCGTTGATTTGTAGACCCCCTGCCCATAAAAAGAAGCATAAATATTTGCAGGATTTACAGGATCAATTTCCACATCATTGCACTGACCAACACTTGAAGCGACACTCCATGTACTTCCACCATCTGTTGAAACAATAAGGCCATAATTACCCGCTACAAATATGTGGTTTGAATTCGAGGGATCAACAACTATTTTTGAAATTCTGGTGCCGACCTGTGCCGTAGTGGCTATTTTCGTCCACGTTGTACCACCGTCTGTGGATTTAAAAAGCCCATCTCCGTAAAAACAATCCCCGCAATAGTGAAGTTCACCCGTTCCATAATAGAGTGTCAAATTATTGTTTGGATCTATGGTAACATATCCAGACGCCAGTGATGATAGACCATCAGTTAATGGGGTCCATGTGGTCCCACCGTCTGTCGTTTTCCAGACACCTCCCTGTGCACCTGTGATATACACCACCAAACTATTCGTCGGGTCAACGGCTATTGAGGTAACCCTTCCACTTACGCTGGCACCGGACCAGTATTCGTTCGTGATCGGCTCCGGGCCAATAAAAGTCCATGATTTGTAGTCAGGCTGCATAAAGATTTTTCCAACTGGCGCCCGATCAAATTTTTTGAATGAATCTACTGGCATGGAGAACTCAACCAGCACTGGCTGTCTCACAAAAGTTATAAGTAACATCATTACTTCTAACATCTTCACCTCCTGAACTTGTTTAAAAGTGAAATTCTAATGTAGAATTTCCAAATAAGGAATCAGTTCTCAGAAACAACTGCTCAATGTTGTAAATTTTAAGGAGGACCATAATGTTAATATGTTCTAAAAGATTGTTCCTTACAAAAATTTTTATGAATGGATTACAAAAGTCTATTATGAGGGGCGGGCGCCAAAGGCGCCCGCCCCTCACATTTATTTAACCTTGAAAGGAGGCAGTGCTTAACTTCCGTAAAGCACAAGGTCAAGTCCGTAAATCTTAATAAATCCTTCCGATGCTTTATGATCAAACTTATCCCCCTCACTATAAGTTGCAAGCTCCTCCTTATAAATCGATCTGGGTGATTTTCTACCCACCACTTGCATGCTCCCCTTATAAAACTTCAATCTCACCGTTCCTGTCACATGCTCCTGAGTTTTTTCCATAAAGGCTTCGATGGCCTCTCTCATTGGTGAAAACCATTGTCCAAAGTAGATCAATCTTGCGAAATAATTTGAAAGATTCTGCTTCAAAAAGATGAGATCTTTAGGAAGTACCATAGCTTCAAGAGCCCTATGAGCCTCGATAAGACTCAATGCCCCAGGCGCCTCGTATACCTCTCTGGATTTTATCCCCACGAGTCTGCTTTCAATATGATCAATCCTACCAAATCCATTCTCACCCCCCACCTTATTCATAAATTCAATGATTTCAAGCAACGATTTCTTTTCACCATTTACAGCAACCGGGACACCTTTCTCAAACTCAATTTCTACATAGCTGGGTTTATCCGGTGCTTTTTCGGGAGAGACTGTCATAACAAAGGCATCCTCAGGAGGTTCAATATAGGGGTCCTCAAGCACTCCAGCTTCAATAGACCTTCCCCATACATTGAAATCTATCGAATAAGGACTCTTCTTGGTCACAGGGACAGGTACACCTTTCTCTTTTGCGTAATCTATAAGTTCATCTCTCGAAAACCCCCACTCACGGATCGGTGCAATAACCTTTAGCTCAGGTGCAAGTATGTTGAAGGACACATCGAATCTTACCTGGTCATTCCCCTTTCCTGTACACCCATGTGCAACTGCAACTGCCCCTTCCTTCTTAGCAACATCTACTATAGTTTTCGCGATCAATGGTCTCGATAATGAGCTTATAAGTGGATAAACTCCTTCATAAAGGGCATTCGCCTTCAAAGCAGGCAGAACATAGTCTCTAACAAACTCCTCTTTCTTATCAAATACAAACACTTTTTTCGCACCGATCTTCAACGCTTTTTCTCTGATCGCTTCAAGATCTTCACCTTGTCCGACGTCTATGGTCACAGCTATAACTCCAAGTCCGTACTTCTCTTCAATCCATTTGATAGCGGTGGAAGTGTCGAGTCCACCTGAATATGCAAGCACTACATTACCCATGAATAACTCCTCCTTAATGTTGTTCCATTTTCCATGTGAATAATCTGTTTTTTAATGGACCCTTTACCGGTCCAGTTTATAATGTGAACAAACTCTGTGCCCATCAGAAGAGAATCTTTTGCCGCTTTTAATTTTGGGATCATCCCTCCCTTGATAAACTCTGCTTGAGAAATTTTTTCAATTTCATCAAGAGTAATGGTATCTATCACCTCGCCTTTTTCATTAATGATGCCGGGAACATCGGTGATTAGAAAGAGATGGTCAACTCCCATAGCCCCAGCAACGTATGAGGCTACTGTATCAGCATTGATATTCAGCGAATTTCCACTTAAATCTGTTCCAACAGGGGCTATGACTGGAACATAACCGGCATTCAAAATATTCTCAAGAATGGTTGTATTCACTCTTTTTATCTTACCGACAAAGCCCAGCTCCGGGTTGTACATTTCAGCCTCAATGAAATTCCCATCTTTACCGGAAATTCCAATCGATGGGATACCAGCTTCCTGCATCACACTTACAAGTCTCTTATTGACTCTACCACAGAGAACCATTTCCACAACGTTGAGTACTTCCTTTGTGGTCACACGGAGGCCATTAACGAATTTGGTTTCAACACCGAGCTTGTCGAGCATTTCAGTTATCTCGTTACCACCACCGTGGACAATTATCACCTGATGCCCTTCATTAACAAGATCTGCAATTTCCTCCGCAATGGGGAGGAAATTAACCCTTTTGGTCATTTTTCCTGATACCTTTACAAGAATTTTCATAATTCAATACCTCCTGAGGGAAGCCCCTTGGTTTCATTTATACCAAACATTATGTTCATGTTTTGAATTGCCTGACCGGCAGCTCCTTTGATTAAATTGTCTATTGCAGAGATAATAATTCCTTCCTTTCCGTCTTCAAAAATTGAGATATAAATATTGTTTGAATAAGCAACAGATTTCAGAGAAATTGTCGCTTCTTTAAAAATTTTTACAAATGGGGCATCTTCATAAAAACTCCTTAACTCTTCATAAATACTGACAGGTTTGATCTTTTTCACATAAATTGTTGAAAGAATGCCACGGGAAACAGGAAGTAACCCTGCAGAAAATGTCACATGTTTACCAAGAATATCCTCCATCTCCCCCACATGCCTGTGGGAATGTCCAACAGAATATTCAAAGAAATTCTCATTGACAGACACAAAATGCGTCTTCGATGTACAGGATTTCCCTGCACCAGATACGCCAGATTTGGCATCAACTATTATATGATCTCCAATAGCATCTTTAACTGGATAGAGCGGAATTATCACACTCGTAGGATAACATCCTGGATTTCCTACTATTTCAGCATCTTTTATTTTTTCTCTGAAAATTTCAGGAATTCCATAGACGATTTCTGGAAGATAGGACGGGGCAGGATGAGGAATATTATACCATTTTTCAAAGGATGCGGGATTGCTAAATCTCGAATCACCAGCAAGGTCAATTACCCTTGTGCCCTTTTTGTAGAATTTTTCCACGAAAGGAGCAGATTTACCATGGGGAAGAGCGAGGAAAACGAGATCCACGGAATTCTGGCTCAAAGCCTCTTCATGCGACAGGAAAGGCTGCCTATAATTACTGAGAGTTGGATAAACTGAATCAATGGGCATCCATTTGTACTCATTTGAGGTTGCAAAAGCTACTTCAACAGAGTAATGGTGGTCAAGCAATCTGAGGAGTTCGTAGCCGGTGTAACCTGAAGCACCTACGATTCCGACTTTCACCATCCTTTCGCCTCCGATTTGAAAATTTTTGCAAAAATATACTCGTCCATTTCATCTACTCCTTTACCAGGGTGATTTTCTACTACACCCTGGTCTCAGAAAGGTCTTCTATAGGGAAATCTAAAGATTCCGCTGCTGGTTAGCAGCTTCTTCAAGGTATGAAAATTTAAATTCTCATATTTTTTCATCTTTGTTGCATAATTATACAAACCAACCCGTGTTGTGTCAAGTGGAGTGGTAGGGTACTGAAAATTTTTACCACTTTACAGAAAAAAACCAGTTACTTTCTATTAGACGCTCCGTAATGTAATTTCTATTTCTCCACAGTACTAATCTATGTGAGGTTTTGAAAAATCTCTTACCCCAAAATGTTTTCCTTAATTACCTTAAAAAGTTCATTTACATGGAGCAACTAAGCTTTTATAATTTTCATGCTTTTTTACACCCACCGAAGGAGAAATCCCATGAAAAGAACCCTGAAGTGCATTAGATGTGGAAAGGAATACTCTATTGACGAGATTCGATACACCTGTGACTGTGGAGGACTCCTTGAAGTAAAAATTGAGGGTCTTCCAGGTCAAGAGATACGCGATATATGGGACTCCAGACTTAAAAGTAAAAAGGCTATTGACCAGAGCGGGGTCTGGAGATATAGAGAATTTGTCTTCGATTTCGAAAATCCCATAACGTATCCTGAAGGGAAAACAAATTTATACAATTTACCACGTCAGCTTGCAGATGTAAATCAGATTTTTGCAAAACATGAGGGGGAAAACCCAACAGGATCATTCAAGGATAGGGGGATGACGGTTGGGATATCTTTTGCCCGTGAACTTGGATTCAAAGCTGTCGCATGTGCTTCAACCGGGAACACGTCCGCCTCAATGGCAGCCTACGCGGCAAGAGCAGGCCTCAAGGCTGTTGTGTTCTTACCGCGTGGAAAAGTTGCAACGGGCAAACTGGCGCAGGCACTCGCCTACGGAGCCACAATATTTCAGGTCCATGGCGATTTTGACGATGCCATGAGAATCGTCATTGAAATCTCAAAAAAAATGGGAATATACCTTTTGAATTCTATGAATCCCATCAGACTTGAGGGGCAAAAAACGATTGTCATTGATATTTTATCTCAACTCGAGTGGGATCCTCCTGATTGGATAATTCTACCAGGCGGAAATCTTGGTAACACATCTGCCTTTGGAAAGGCCCTGAAGGAATTGTCTGAATCTGGAATAATCAAAAGGATCCCACACCTTGCAACCATTCAAGCCGATGGAGCAGCTCCCTTTTACAAAAGTTACATCTCTAATTTTAGAAATTATGAACCAGTAAAGGCTGAAACTATTGCAACTGCAATTCGTATAGGAAATCCAGTGAACTTTGAAAAGGCACGGGACAGCATAGTCTTTACAAAAGGAGTAGTTGAAACTGTCACAGATTTTGAAATTCTTGATGCAAAGGCAGACCTCGACTCTGCTGGAATCGGCTGTGAGCCCGCTTCGGCTGCAAGTCTTGCCGGACTACGAAAGCTCGTTAAAAAGGGAATTATTTCAAGAGACAATAGAGTTGTGATTCTCCTGACGGGCAACCTTTTAAAAGACCCGGAAATTGTAAAAAAAATGCACATGGGTGAAATCCAGGATTTTGAATCCAGATTTAAGAATCAAATAATTGATGTTGAGCCAGACATCAAAGATATTCAGAAAAA
>CAYNMM010000020.1:0-7245 GCA_964398355.1 uncultured bacterium | reverse complement strand
GCCTTCTGGCAAGTCTGAAACGTTGAAAACACGTCTGTATCCAGGAAAACTTAGCACTTCCTGACCATTTATGTTAAAAATTCTTATATTTTTTGCCGGATGTGTTAGATTGAGAATCTTTCTGATCATACTGGATTCGAGCTTTATGGATGGTGACAATTGATTTTTCTCAGATATAGATACAGATCTATTCCCGTAAAATATTTCGACAAATTCGTACACATAGGCGTTGGTCGAATCGGGATCTGTCATCTCCGATATTCCAATGAAAGTTCCTGACCCTGTGTATTCGACGTAACCTGGAGTTGCAAGGTGCCAGTCAAGAGTGTCCCATGAATTAATATTTCCAGGGTCTCCATTAAAATCTCTTCTTTGGTAAGATAAATAGTGTATCATGGATATGGTGGGTCCATCGACTGTATCCCCGTCCGCATTAATGAGTGTAAAGGTCTCATCACCATTAATTACCGGAATACTGCCCTGGGAGTTAATAAATATTACATCGGGAGATAATGATATTCCCCAGAATCTTTCAAAATCCTGCTTTGAAGAATTCCTTGAGATAATAAGTATGGAATTTAGGGGGAGCTCTAAATTTCCGAAAATGTATTCACGATAACTATTCTCCTGGATTAATTTCCAGTTTGTCATGTCGAGTGTGTCGCCAGGGAATCGGGTGATATAGGTAAAGGTATCACTGATTATTGTATCATTGTTTGTTGTCACGGCCCTGACATAAAAATTAACATAAGTTTCACTCTGGGATGGGGGAATCAGATAGGTTGAACCTAATGAATCTGAGTTTACTGGAGATGTACCTACCCATGACGTACCTCCCATCCTATAAAATAGGGAATCCTCGGTCCTTTCAAAGTTAAAATTAGCTGTAACGTATACTGAATCATCTGGTGATGGGTTAACCGGTAAGAATGTGACGGTAATGATGTAAGGGGAAGTACTGGCAAGCCAGAGCGTTGCGTTTAAAATGGCAATATTGTTCTGGACGCCAGATTCATTCCACCCGTCGAAGAGATTGTTGCCCGGATTTCCAGTACCATCATCGGCTGGTGAACTGTCTGTTAACCCCACAATTTTTCCCCTGCCATACAGACCTGTTGCGAGGAAGACATAAGTTGATCCTTGAGAAACCCCACTTTTCCACACATGTCCCCGCAATGTCGGGTTGATGGACATTCTTAGCGTCATGACAGTTGAACCATAGAACGACATTCCATTTACTGTGCCTAAAGGGCCATTAACAATTGGGTCGCTTAAAGAATCAGAGACGTTAAATGTCCTATCACTGATGTAATTTGAAGGATCTCCGGTGACGTTAAAATGGATACCAAAATAATTCTCAAATAAATTCCAGATGTGGGGAGAGTCCCAGCCGTTATTATTTCTGTCAGACGCGTTGTGATCCGCTACCATAAAGAGTCCCCCCCCGTTTCTAACAAAATTTAGAATTGCATTGATTTCATCCGTTGTGAAAGGTATCTGTGGTTCACAGACAATGAAAACATCGAAGTTTGAGAGGTCAAGTTCATTTGCAGGGTCTCCATAGGTGATTCTTCCCCAGGGTGGAAGAGTTACAACCTCGTAACCCATGGAGTGAAGGTCAAATCCCCAGTCCGAGATACCGCCTATCCAGTCATCACCTGTTGCGGGATTGGGTGGCTGTGGATAGGGGTAATCATTGTCTATCATCCAGTCGGCATTTCCTGCATCTTCTTCCTTTGTTAGATCAAAGAGAATGCGTGTAGCACTGAGATTAGTTATTGTTAGAAAGATTAGAAAAAGAATCTTTTTCATAACAGGCGCTCAATTTTAAAGTATTAAATTTCAACATTCAAAATGGCGCGGGCTACAATTCCGATCAAAAATGAGAAAATAGCTACTCCAAAGCTTATAAGTATCATTTCAAAGAAAAGTCCACGGAAAGATTCCTCTTTTACAATCGAGACAAAGAATGTGAACACAAGAATGACGAGAAACGCGTCGAATAGCGAGAGTGCAAGAGCCCAGTATGGGCTATGAAAGACAAAAAATGGGAAAATCAAAAGGGCAACTGTAAATACATAAGCGACTCCGGTATAAAAAGAAGCTTTTAGTGGATTTTTCCCGGTTCTTTCAGATTTTTGTGAAAGGTACTCAGATGCGGCCATAGATAATGATGCAGCAATACCTGTTATCAATCCGGCAAGGCCCACTATTTTTGATATACGGAGAGCAAATGTAAGACCCGCGAGCGTACCGGTTAATTCCACGATGGCATCGTTTAAGCCAAGTACCATTGAACCAATATATCCAATTCTCTCTTCACTTAGCATAGCAACAAGCCTGTCTTCATGAACTTGTTCGTCTTCCAGCATTTTTCTTGCTTCGGGTATGTCTTCAAGGATGGTTTTGTAACCGGCCTCTGCTTTCTTCTCACTGAGTTCCATCATTTTTATAATGAATGTATATCCGAGTATGAAGGATAAGATTTTCATCATAAGAGTTGAGAAAAATGGCGGTTTTACGTCCTTTCCAGTATATTTTTTCAGGATTCTGTAATGATTCAGCTCATCACGAGCTATTCTATTGAGGATTTCCGCGTTCTTCCCATCTGCATGTTGTGCAAGGAAGCTATACAGCTCATATCCCTGTGCCTCAGCCACCTGAAATTTGAGGAGCACGTCCCTCATGTCCTAAAAAGTAAATTCTACATCATGTTATATCAAGCCATTCATCAGTTGTTAAAGATTTTTGTGTTAAAATCTCAGGATTTAAATTTTCTTGTACGGGTTAATTTTTGGATGTCTTTTCTTGATAATTTGATTTTTTCGCCAGGTTTTAGATTTGGTGGCATAAAATAGTCTCCTATCCGGATTCTCTTGAGTTTAGTCACGTTGAAGCCCAGCTTTTTGAAAATCCTTCTGATCTCTCGTTTTTTCCCTTCACGAAGTACAATTCTAAAGACTCCATGTTTCCCCATAGAATACAAAAGCTGGACTTTGTGAGGCCTGAGAAACATGTGATCTGTGTATACTCCTTTTGTGAGCTTTTTTAACACATCTCTATTAATTTTTTTACCTTCCACGTGAACGATATATTCCTTCTCTATCTGGTATCTCGGATGTGTGAGAAAATTTGCAAGCTGGCCATTATTTGTTAGAATCATCAAACCCTCTGATTCTCTATCCAATCTCCCGACAGGGAATACCCTTACTTCTGTGTCTTTTATATAATCTACAATGGTTTTTTCAGCGAATTTGTCATTCAACGTGCTGGACACACCTACAGGTTTATAAAAAGCAAAAGTGACATATTTATATTTTTTGTAAGAAATTTTTTCTCCTGATAGTTTTATTTCATCCTTGGACGGGTCTACCTCAAACCAGGGTTCTTTAACAACAACATTATTGACTGTGACCTTTCCCTCTCTAATTACTCTATCACAGAATCTTCTTGAGCCCACCCCTGATTTATGCAAAAAAGTTCTCAATTTCATAAGGTTACATAGTATAAACTCACTTTAGATGTAAGTAAGACTGTTCGAAAAAATTGATTTTGGGAAAATCAGAAATGTAATTTTATTGACTTCCCCCGCAATGCATAGCATTGCGGGGGATTAAGAAGGGGAACGCTCTCCCCATTAACCACTCTCGCGTTGCAGGATGGGAAACGGTGAGTGATAGAATATTTTTCGAACAGTTATAGGTGTAAGTTGACTTTTATTGAATGTTCATTTAATACTAATGGACATGAAGGGAAAAACGAGGAAGGAGCTTGATAGGGCGTTGAAAAAAGAGGAAATCCTTGGAGCTGCACTTAAATTATTCCTTTCCAAGGGAATTAAAGAAACAAAACTTGAGGAAATAGCAGAAAGTGTGTATCTGACGAAACCTACGATTTATTATTACTTCAAAAGTAAGGATGATATCATTGAGGCTCTTGTTTCTAAAGGGTGGAAGCAATTACTTGAAGTTGCTAATTCATACTACAATCTTGATGATCCCTATAAATCTTTTTTCGATATTGTTCAGCATCAGATGGAGCTTTACCGGACAAGGTATGAACTTTTGAAGTTTCTTTTCCTTGCATCCAATCAGGTTAGCGAGTATGACAATAGCGGAAACATTAAAGAGTGGGCGCTCCACAAGAGGGAATTGATGGACATTTATGAAAAATTGCTTGTCAAACTTGTAGGAGATGAGGATCGAGTTTATTTAATTCAGAAAGCTATAGGTGGAATTGTCCATGGTATACTGAATCTTGGGAGACCTCCTCAGGAAAAAGATTTTGAAAATGCCATGGATTTCCTCAAAAGAATTATTGAGTAAATGTCGATATTATTGGTACTTTTTGCCAGTTTAAAGGTAGTCTCTCTCGTTCCAAGTGTTACGGAAATAATTTATTTGCTCCATGTGGATTCCCTGCTTGTTGCAAATACAATTTACGGAGACTATCCGCCCCAGGCAAAGAAGAAGCCTAAAGTTGGAGACCTTCTACATCCAAAAATAGAGAAAATCCTGGAGTATCATCCTGATTATGTTTTTGTCACTCTACCCATGCAAAGGTTCATCATGGACAGATTGAAAAAATTGGGATTGAAGGTCATTGCTGTCTCTCCCGAATCCATCGACGGGATTTTTGAGACGATAAAGGAAGTTGGCAGATACACGGGGGCCAGGAATCGTGCGAAATTCGTGATCGATAGTTTAAAAAACATTCTTGACAGTCTCATAGTTACCAGACCATCTGAGAGTCCTGGATTGTTTTTTGAGCTCTCTTCCCGGCCTTTATACACACCGGGGAAGAAATCTTTTATAAACGACATTATAAATATTGCCGGTGCAAAAAACATTTTTGGAGACGTGAATATGTCATATTTCGTAGCTAAGCAGGAGGATGTTATAAAAAAGAATCCGGATTTGATAGTCTTGAGCTATCCTGGGGCAAATCCCGAACAGGTGGAGGAGAGGATCGGATGGGCAAAGATTCGTGCGGTGAGAAATAGATGTATTTTCAAGGTAAGGTCTGATTTATTTACCAGACCTGGCCCAAGATTTATTGATGCAATCAGGGTTTTGAGGAAAATAGTCCTGGAGTGTATCTTTTCAAGAAGGCAGTGATACTGCCGAACTTCAATTTTGAATGAACTTTTAGAGGCTCGTGGAACGCAGAGTCTACGGCCACCCATAGGTTGAAGTCACCACCATTTTTAAAGAGTCCCCCTTTTTCAAATCTTATAATGAATTTCTCTGCTTTTCTACCTTTGATAGTCTCATACCCGGCAGGAATAATAAGTGCTATTGTTGTTTTTTTATCCACATGGTAGATGTATCGGGAGGTATCTTTGCCAACAGATGATCTTGCTATATAAATCAGTGAGAGAGGATCATGAAATGGTGGGGTTTTTATTGTTGTATCTGGATATCTTGCAAGGCTATCTTCAGGAGAATACATCATGGTACTCGAAAACTTGTAGTCGCCTTCATGGAGTTTTTTGGTGTATTTGATAGTATAAAAACCGGCAGTGTCAATAAAAGAATTTATTTCATCGTCAACTTTAAAAAAGAGGGAAAATGCTCCCTTTGATTTCAGGATGACTTTTACATGGTAACAGTCTATACCTTGGACTTTAAAGATCCTGGGATTTACTTCAAGTTTTAATACACCGGCCTTAATTGGACCAAAATACACGTCCATTATAGCCTTTTCTCCAAGAGGGAGCTTGAAAGCGATTAAGAAAAGAAGGATATAGTTCATTAAGGAATAACTTTAAGGAATCTTCTCTTACCCACTTTAATAACTACTGGTTCTGAAATTCCCTTTAATTCAAAAGTTTCGTCTTTTATCGGTTCACCATTTATTTTGACCCCTCCCTGTCTAATAAGTCTTCTCGCCTCACTTTTAGACCTCACAAGGCCGGAGTTGAAGAGTATATCAGCGATCAATTCTCCCTCTTTTCCCAGCCGATATTCGGGGATTTCGTCCGGAATTTGTTTCTGGCGGAATACTCTGTTAAAGTGCTCTTCAGCTTTTTTGGCCTTTTCAAAACCATGAAAAATTTGGGTTATCTCAAAAGCAAGTTTTGCCTTTGCATCTCTTGGATTAGATTCAACAAGCTTTTCCATCTTTTTGAGTTCATTTTCATCGTAGTAAAGTACGAGTTTGAAGTATTTGAGAATCAAATGATCAGGAATGGACATTACTTTTCCATACATATCTTCAGGAGTATCTTTGAAGGCGATGTAATTGTCATAAGACTTGGACATCTTTAACTTACCATCAGTTCCTTCAATTAGAGGGACTGTAAGTATAACCTGTGGTTCCTGACCGTAATACTTCTGGATATCGCGTGCTATAACAAAGTTGAATTTCTGGTCAGTTCCACCCACCTCGATGTCGGATTTTATTGCGTAAGAGTCATAACCTTGAAATAGAGGATAGAGAAGCTCGTGAATAAAGATGGGGATCTCTTTTTCGAATCTCATTTTAAAGTCGTCTCTTTCGAGCATACGGGCAACTGTATAGGTCGAGGCGAGTTCTATTACATCTCTGGAATTGAGAGTTCCCAGCCAGTGAGAATTATAAGTGACTTCAGTTTTTTCTGGGTCAAGCACCATGAAGACCTGTTCAAAGTATGTTTTAGCATTTTCTTTTACCTCGTCTTCTGAGAGTCTCGGGCGGGTTTTTGACTTTCCCGATGGATCTCCGATCATTGCAGTAAAATCACCTACAATGAAAATGATTTTGTGACCAAGATCCTGCAGGTCTTTGAGCTTTTTAAGACACACATAGTGACCAAGATGTAAATCTGGTCTTGATGGGTCGGCTCCATACTTAATCCGTAGGGGAATACCTGCATTTCTTGCCCTTGTGAGTTTCATTCGAAGTTCATCAAGTGGAAGAAGATCGACAGTATTCCTCTTTATTATGCGAATTTCTTCCTCTATGGACAGACTTTTCATGCCCAATAAATAAATATTCCGCAGTTTGGACAGGTTTCTATCTTGTTATTATCGTGTGGCTGTGAAACTACCGAGATGGGTAGTTTCACAAAACAATTCATACAAACGCCCCCGATTATCGGGGAAACGCCTCTTCCATATCTCTTTTTTAAAATGTCGTACTTTCTCAAAATATTTTCCGGAATTTTGCTTCTGATTTCATCTCTTGCCCTCTCAAGAGCGTCCAGCTTTTGTTTTACGTCAATTTCAAAACCAAGATCACGATAATTAGGATTTTTGATTTCTT
>CAYNMM010000019.1:0-2612 GCA_964398355.1 uncultured bacterium | reverse complement strand
ATAACAAGCAGTGTGAGAAGTAACCCAACTGAAGCAAATCCCCATTCAACCAAAACGATGTTGATGACCAGTAGCAGGGCAGAGGTTGCGGCAAGAGTCAGGTTAATTTTTATTTTTGGCATTGGATGAACCTCCAACATCCTCCTGCTCCCGACCCACACAAAGACGAGTAAAATCACGAGCCACAGCAAAACGTAGGGCAGCATGGAAAATACAAATTGCCAGATTGGAAGTCCGTAGGTTCTCCATATTATTATGTTCTGGGGGTTTCCCACAGGAGTTAGTGCAGAACCGACGTTGGCAGCAAGGGCGACTGACGTCACCGCCTTTGGAAGGTTGATTTCTGTAGTTTTTGATAGGGCAAGT
The DNA here is from genome assembly GCA_964398355.1 of uncultured bacterium. Lineage (GTDB taxonomy): Bacteria > Hydrothermota > Hydrothermia > B15-G9 > WFZT01 > WFZT01. The sequence continues at coordinate 2,246 of CAYNMM010000019.1, read as the reverse complement.
ACGAGTGGTACAAACACAAAAATCGCTGTATCATTCATAATAACCGCCGATGAAAGAGAAGTTAAGATTATCAGGACGGATAGGATTCCAAATTCGGAGTTTGAAAAGTGCGAAATTTCTTTTGCCATTCTGCCAAAAATTCCAGAGATCTCAAGTCCCCTTGAAACCACAAGGAAGGACAAAATTGCCGCTATACTACCATAGTCCACCAGCCCCAAACTCCTGCTGGGTAAAGAAGGATCCAGTATAGCAAGAGCTGAAAGGAGTAGGATCAGGAAAGTCAGAAACCATTCCCTCTTTGCATAACCACCCAGCTTGTTTAAAGCGTTTTTAACCGACGTGTCTCCTTACCTCCTCTGTAAGCCCGTAATCGGGTACGAGTTCCTCACCACTACTCGACACCTTAACATGAATGATTATGATCCTGTTCCAAGCAACAGGGATCACCCACGCGTCCTCAGGCTCTCTGAATTCTGCAGCCTCGATAACGTAGGCCTCTTTTAAAACACGTTCAATCACCTCCTGCACATCCCGAGAGCTGACATCGCCGTACGCTCTGACAGGTCTCCCCTTAGGGGAGGGGGCTCTGGATTTCGGATCATAATGAATTCTGTCCACTGCAAAATCCATATACATCACGGGAACATCTACATGCACCTCTCCTCCAGGTCCTCTCCTGATGATCGGCACCCCAGATGTGAGATACCGGAGAAGAGATTTTGCAGTGTTTATCGCTCTGTCAAGGGAATCAAAATCAAGAGGTTTGGTAACATCTTCCTTTCTACCTCTAATGGGAAGGGGAGGAGTCATTTTAAAGATGTATCTGGAACAACTATTTATTTTTTAGGGGTATCTTCGCAAACTCCAACCCGATCTCCATTCATAGGCATTGATATTAACTATTGAAGGTCCTCTCCAAACTACCCTTAAACCAAAAATTGATAAATCCCTTTTTTCCCGGTGACCGATAGTTTTAAAAAAATTAAACTTCAAAATCGACGTTGTCGAGATTTTCGAGTTCCTGCAAAAGCTGCTCCAGATCCTGAAGGTCTTTGGACACATCATCGATCTCCTGGATACTTGGTGTCTGGGTAGGGGAGATAGTTGGAGATATTGAAGGAGGTGTTGGTGTAGTCGCCTCTGTCTCCTTCTTGTTTTTACCCTGGCAACCTGCAATGGCTGCAGCAACGATTACCGATAGCACGACAACGGCAATCAATCTCCCCCTCATTCAACCACCCCGAAAGTTATGGTTTCGTTGCCTTCAAACTGTATTTCTTCACTTACAGGCTCTGATGGTGTTCTTTTGACTCTGTAGTAGCCCTCACCATCGAGCTTGAGCACCCCACTGCCATGAGCAAGAATTCTGAATTCACCATTACCGGTTGCTGTGAAATCGCCCTTAGCAACGACCTTTACTCCGTTAGTGTCAACTTTTGTTACGATGGCACTATCGGGGATGTTCAAATCACCCTCTCCCTTTATCAGGACGGAGCTGAAGTTTCCTGAAAGTTCAAAGCTGCCATTCACGTGAGCATAAACAAACCCTGTGTGATACCCAAGTTGAATGGTCCTCGCCAAGTGTTTAACCATCTGAAAAGCCTCTCTGAACATCATGTTTATCTCCCTCACTTTCTGATAGAACACAGGTGTCTCAGTGCAGCAATTCTGGAGTTCGTTTACAGCCTTCTCAATTTCATTTATCTTCTCATCCAGTGCCGTAACGTCTGCCCCAGCAGCTTCAAGTCTGTCTCTTACTTGTTTCAACCTTTCCAGCGTCTCTTTGTATTTTTCAACGGCGTAACTGTGCACGGCGGCCCTCAATTCAAGTCTAACTTCCATCCACACCTGCCTTATTTCTCTTGCCTTCCCTTTAAGATCCTCGTAATTCTGTGACTCATTTATCTCTTGCTGAATTTCATTCAACCTGTCCTCAGCATCCTGAAGTTTTGAAAGTATCTTTGCCTTGCTTTCATTTCCTATTTTGAGGTGCTTGACCCTCTCCTGAACTCTTTCCACCCATCTTTTCGCAACCTCTATCCAGGCGTTGAGGTGCCTCTTCCACGCTTCAAAAACTTCCTGCCTCCTTTCCTGTATTTTGTTTCTAATTTCCTCAAGTTTCTTTTTTGTCTCATTAAACTTTGTCATGCCCGTGTCCCACTTCGGGGTATTACTGCTCTGGTCCACTGGTTTACTCTGTCCCATAGGTCCTGCAGCGGACACCACACTGATTGCCAGAACCATTA
>CAYNMM010000018.1:0-4484 GCA_964398355.1 uncultured bacterium | reverse complement strand
CCCAAAGCCAACTTTCATTCTAAGTATTAAATTTATGTCATTTAACATCGTGGTTTTCGAAATTCCGAAGTTGATTCTCAGGGACCAGTATCGTGAGGGTTCAAATATTCCAGGATTGTAATAGTTTGAATCGTATAAATTCAAATGGGATAAGCTAATTGCTAAATTTTTATGGAAGAAATCATTCTCCGGCCTCTGCCAGAAGTTGAAAAACGAAATAGTCTGTCTCTCCAATCCATCCTCGTTCATAAACTCCATGGAGACATCTGTAAAATTGGCAAAAGATGGATGAAAACGATTTGTAAACTGGAAATGATAGCCAACTCTTCGGCTCCTTGTTGAATAATACACACTCAGGGTGCCAAAGTTTTGCATTATTACAGGGTTTCCAGCCTGTAAACTAATTCCCAGGCGAGTTCCATCAACATATTTTTCATGCCAGTAATAGGGTAAAATTGTTATTGAGTAATGTTCATAGTCCGGTAATTGCGGCAGGAAGTGCAGTTTTATTCTGGGTAGACCGGTAGAGTTGTTTAAAAAATTACTCTCAAAAATTTCGTGCTTCATGTTCACTTCTATGCGTTTTACCGGGGATTTGTGACGAAAGATTACAGGCCTTTCAGGATCAGCATTCCACCTCTCAATCAATGTGTCATTATCTTCCGTGATGAGAAAAACTGGAGCTGGAAAATCTTTCATTGTGCCTTTGTTTTTGATCCACACTCTGGTTTCGAATTCTCCGTTTTTAAACTCAGATTTATATCTATCAATAACAAAGTCATTAAATTTTGTGCTTCTGTACCAGTCATTTTTGAACCATTCAAGATCTTTACCGGAGACATCCTCGAATACCTTGAAGAAATCGTCTACATCAGGATGTTTAAAGCACCATCTCCTGTAGTACTCATGCATTCCTTTCCAGAAGACTTCTGGAGTGAGATACCATTCCAGAGCACGAAGGAGAAGTACCCCTTTGTAATAATTGATAATAGCGTAATTGCTCGGCGAAAAATCTTCTGAGCGCAGATTCATAGGCTGATCCGTCCGCATGCTGAGCTTTGTCCCATAGGCGTTGTAAACTATATCAAGATACCCTATATCATGTATCAGTTGGTGTCCCATAATGTTGATTTCTTTAAAATCTGTGAGGTTATATCGACCGTAATAATGAGTAAGGTATTTGTATTCGAGATAACTATTTACCCCTTCGTCAAGAAATGGATAAGCTCGCTCATCTGAACCGAGCATGCCCATAAACCAGTTGTGTCCAACCTCATGGATGACTACATCTTCGAGAATATGAGTATGTGGGAAATTTTTTACTCCCACAATTGTGATCATTGGATATTCCATTCCCCCACCAGCGCCAAGGGAGCCGTCAACAACAGATGCTTTTGGATATCTGAAAGGACCTACCTTCTGACTATAGAATGAGATTGCTTTCTCAACATACTCAGGAACTTCTTTCCATGAGATAATATCCTTGGGAGCGATTAAAACATTTGTTAAAACACCATTATTATGCCTCTTCTGGAGTAACAAGTATTGGACACCTGCAAACCATGCGAAATTATGAACACTATCGGCAACAAAGTGGAGAGTTTTCATGGTCTTACAGGTGTCAAGGTCAGCAAGTCTGGACTTTATCCACTTTTTTATAAATCGTTTCCGCGCCTTCTTATCCAAAGAAAGTGCATATTTTGTTGTATCAGCGAGCCTTTTCATGAAGGCCTCTTCCTCAGGATTGTCTTTCAAAATACCTGTTGCATCAACCACAAAACATTTAGGAACGGTTATCCAGACGTCAAATTTCCCGAATTCACCATAAAACTCTCCCTGATTTAGATATGAATCTGGATGCCACCCACGTTTGTCATAAACTACAACCTTGGGATACCACTGAGTAGCTGCAAAGTAGCCTTTCCCAAAATATCCCATGCGAGAAAATACCTTTGGGAATTTTCCGTGAAAGTTCATCGAGATGATGATAGAATCTCCTGGAATTAGGGGTTCTGGAAGGTTTATTTTAACTTCATCGATTGCATTTCCTTTAAAGGAATATTCCACTTTTTCGCCGTTACACCGAACGTTTGAAATTTTCAGAAAGCCTCTCTCCTCCGGTTTTGAAAAGTAAAAATCTCTCTTTGCAGATTTCTCCTGCTGTACTGCAAAAGGAGTTTTTGTGTCACTATAAGCATTCGGGTAAAGATGGAACCATATAAAATTCAGAGTATCAGGAGAATGATTATAATAAATGACGGTCTCATTCCCTGAGTAGGTTTTTTTATCAGGATGGAGAGTTACATGGATATAATAATGCACACCTTGCTGGAAATAAGTTTGGTTAGCAGTAAAAAGCACTCCTGCAAAGAAAATTCCAGAAAATATTTTCATCATTTTAGATTTTATTCTAAATCCACCAAAGACCATATTCAACGGATTTGTTACTGGATTTCGATGCACCGATGTAGCTAAACACATGATTTAATTTAACAAGCCCCGGGACTCACGTTAATGGGCTGCGATGTGTTCGGAAAACTTTCTTGCAATCTAAAATTACAGGATTTCCCTCTTTGATACATTATTTTGTGGGGGGAAACTTTAAAAATTCCGTCCTCTCTTTTCCCGTAAACATTTCTTGAAAATCCTTCTATAAATTGTTGACAGATGAAGACGTGAGAGTTTAACATTTTTATAATGTACGATTTAATTTGTAATTACACCTTCCTTTCATGGTCCTGGCGTGGGGGTAAATAGTACCCCCAAAGCCTGATATTCCCCCATTTTACATAGTTATATCCTTGTTCCAGAGATGAAATTCAAACCATAGGAGGTTCCATGATGAGTAAATTTCCAAGAAAAGTGTATGCAGATGAGGTACCAAAAAAATGGTACAACATAAAAAGTGATTTGCCGAGGCTCCCTGAGCCTCCGCTGAATCCTCAGACGGGTGAGCCGTTGAAACCGGAGGATCTCAGTGCGATATTCCCGATGTCACTGATTGAACAGGAGGCATCTCTGGAGCCTGAAATAGAGATCCCCGGCGATGTTCTGAAGGTTTATGAGATGTGGAGGCCTACTCCTCTCTACTATGCAGCTAATCTAAGGGAGCGACTTGGACTTAAGGCTCACATTTTTTATAAGTATGAAGGGACTTCTCCTCCAGGGAGTCATAAGCCGAATACAGCGGTTGCACAGGCTTATTACAACAAAAAGGAAGGTATAAAAAGGCTGACAACGGAGACAGGAGCAGGGCAGTGGGGCTCGGCTCTCGCTTTTGCCGGCTCCCTTTTTGGCCTTGATGTGAAGGTCTATATGGTAAAAATTAGTTACATTCAAAAGCCCGGCAGGAGAATTCTGATTCAGAGCTACGGGGCTCAGATTGTTCCCAGTCCGAGTGAAGAAACTGAGCCCGGTAGAAAGATTCTTGAGAAAGATCCTGAAAGTCCTGGCAGTCTGGGTATTGCTATTAGTGAAGCAGTTTTCGAGGCTGCAAACTCCCCTGACACAAATTACTCTCTTGGATCTGTACTTGATCACGTGTTACTCCATCAAACGGTAATAGGACTCGAAACTAAACAACAGTTTGAGAAATTAGGTGTATATCCTGATATACTTGTAGGATGCGTCGGTGGAGGCTCAAACTTTGCCGGTTTCACATTCCCATTCATCGGAGATAAACTCCGCGGCGAGAAAAAAGATCTCCGAGTTGTTGCAATTGAACCCAAAGCATGTCCCACATTAACTGAGGGACGTTATGACTATGATTATGGAGATACGGCCAAGCTTACTCCCCTTTTGAAGATGTTTACCCTGGGATACGATTTTGTTCCGCCACCAATTCACGCTGGCGGTCTCAGGTATCACGGTATGGCTCCTCTTGTCAGTTTACTTCATAAGGATGGAGTGATAGAGGCTCGCGCCTATCATCAGACAGAGGTTTTTGAGGCTGCAGTAGAATTTGCAAGGGCTGAAGGGATACTGCCAGCTCCGGAGTCCGCACATGCGGTAAAAGCTGCTATTGACATTGCAAAAGAAGTTGATGACGAAATTGTGATTGCCTTCAATCTCTCCGGACATGGATACTTCGATCTCTCCGCGTATGATGCCTTCCTGAAGGGCGAATTGAAAGATGTTGAGGGATGATTTTTGTGGTGGGGGCATCCAATGGATGCCCCCACCACAAAAATCATCCCCGGTGCTTCATAAACTCCTACCAAAAATCATTTGCTCTGGTTTGTAAGATGCATGCTAATACCCTGTAAGAATGAAAAATTTAACGGTATGTTGTAAGTCTGAACAGTAATGAGACAAAAAGATTCCGTAAATTTCAGGAAAGACTTACCGGTATATGTTGGAATCTAAAATTTTTTTTAATCTCAAACTAAATCAAAGGAATTCACTACCTTACGTCTCACATTTTTTTATGAACATCCTGCTTAAATTGAGGTTACTTCACAAATTCTTTCTCTAAAATTTCTTTA
>CAYNMM010000017.1:0-6956 GCA_964398355.1 uncultured bacterium | reverse complement strand
TTTGTAACCAAGGATTGAACAGACAACATTGTATTCGCCTGCAGGAACATTTTTCAGCTCATACATGCCATGTTCATTTGTCGAGGCACCAATTTTAAGACTCGGGATATATACAGATGCCCCTGGTAAAGGCTCTTTGGTCTCTCTATCGTAAACCCTCCCGGTAATACCACCGTAAGAGATGAGAAAAGCAAGGATTACCCCTATCATGATCCACCTCTAATAATGTATTTCATAGCATGATAGCCGTCATTTTTTAAAAATTTTATGGGTATTAATGTGAACAAGCCCTGAGAGATGCAATACAAACCTGCCGTTACAGAATAACAATTCCCTATAGTTTTTCCAGAGATTAAAGATATAAACCCAAGGCGGCTGTCAAGAAAAGTGTGTCTCTACTCATTACCGAACCTCTCCTCAAAAAGCACGTTGAGGAAATGTTTGACTTTGGCAACAATAGGGACTTTCTTTTTCCATCCTGGGTTTTCTTTGGTGTTCCCCCAGGACGTTAATGCATCTCCCATCTCCCTCCTCCACAAAATATCAAACATGACCGAATTTGATTGCATAGCTGAATTTTATAGCCCACTTAAAGTCTTTTTTTGAAGGCAAGTTGAAGTATTTCGAGGTTGCCCCATACTTTGAATTCATCACAATATAGAAAATTGAATTCACATCCGGAAATTCTCTCTCATACATCAAATTAAGTGTATTAGTGTTGTCAAACGTCTCTCTTTCAAGGAACACCCTTACAAAATTGACTTCTTTAAACCTGTAAGACATTCTCAAATCAAATTGAAACCAGCAACTGTCAGAGAATGGTGTAAGAATGAGGAAAGGTTTAAACTCGTCTCGAAAACCGTATAAGAAAACTGACAATTCTACATTTAAAACCCTCTTAATAGCTGTGTAGAAATTAAATCTGGAAATATTCGTTTTTCTTCCCCATAAATCACCAAAAGAGTATCTCAATTCCACACCGCTATTGAAGTCTGGGAAATCAAATCTGATCCCACCACCTGAAGTCTCGTTTTGGAACAGAATCCCATTCCACAATCTTTTTTCTTTGACATGAGAAAAGCTTACCTTCATCAAAGATAATAGACCCACCCCTGTGTCAAAACTCTTATAATTTCTTATTTCGTTATTTGAATCAAAGATCCTCTCTCTGAATGCCTGCAGGGATATGTAATTAACATACTTATGCTCGAACTGATGAACACCATTAAAGAAAATGTTTGTTAAATTTACATTTTTGAAGTACAGTGCTCCGCATGCCGGAGTAAAATCTCCGATATGTGCGTTCTCAAGGGAAATATTGAACTTATTTTGCCTGTGTTCATATATCATCCCAGTGTTCGCTTCATAAATAGATTCTTTGGATTTAAAATCGTAAGAATATCTCAGGCTACCTCTAAAATCCAATCCCTTATTGGGAAAATTATATGAAAATGAAGGAAAAAGATATAAAAAATTATCCTCGACATTGTCAAAAAGATGTGAAGCAGTGAAAGAAAAGTTCAAATTATCGTAATCAGTATTTGTTGTTAATTCAATCATACCGAGTGACAGAGTATCAGACCTCAAGCCAACGCCAAAAAATGTTGTCTTATGATATTTAAAATAGCTATTAACCCCATAATCAATTTGCTCAATGGATCTTGAGTAAAATAGATTCCCATAGGGGACAGGTAAACTTATAAAGTTCATAACATTTTTGAAAAACGGCCTTTTTTCTGGTAATAAAATTCCTGTTCTCGACAGATCAAACTGATACCTGTCAGCTTCTATTTCCGCATAGTCAGGTTTTACAACAATATTGGTTCTCGAATTCTGCATTTTTAACTCTACATTTCCACCATAAGAAAATTCATTGTTGTTTTCCTCATGAGAAATCTTCAGGGATGGGATAAAAGTTATCTGGTTATAGTTTTTTGAAGAAGTTCTATTTATCTTAACTTTCGTGAAATATTTTGAATTGAGAACTTCTCCGTGAAGTCCGGCGATCAGCGCAATGCCATATCCTGTTGAATCGTGACATCCCCTAATAAAACAGATTCCTGCGGTGTCACCCCAGTTGGATGAGATTGTAAATGGGATAAAGACTTCCCCCTCCCATCCAGTTTTTGTGATTTTCACTTTCGACCGCCAGTTTGCATCCCATTCGAATGTCTGGGTGTTAGGAGTTATCAACATGTCGAATTGTGTGTTCAAGGGATTAACTATCAAGCCATATACTGTGTTACCATTTCTGTAATCAGGTGATAAAAAAATGATGAAAAGATCATCGGATTGGTTTAATATTGTGTTGAGGTCCCTCGTAGTTATTCTTGCTGAAACTTTTCCTTTATAGCTTTTAAACTTGAATCGTATTAAAAAACCATCACTTCTGACCTCAAGCTTGACGGAACTTTTTAAGTAAGACGGTGCAGGTTTACCTTTATCTGGTCCCTGCCATACAACAAATTTGTTGAAATATAAAGAACTGTTTAAAGCAATATTTACAACTATAAGTATAATGTTTACCAACATTTCTAACACCTCCCTTTGCCTATAAGTGGATGCCCCCTACTCAGTTTAATTATAAGAAATTAAACGTACAATGTTTGTCCTGGCGAGCAGCTTATATTCGGCGATGGACAATAAATAAACAGATAGATATTACCGGAAACGGCAGGGATATTCAGAGAATCCTTGTCTATATCAAAAACCATTCTAATATCTTTCATAATGCACCTCCTTTTTGCAATAAAATTATTTTTTGCAGTTCCAGAACATTCTCTAAGTTGTTTGGATCAATCAAACACCCTCTACTCCCATTAATTCTATCAAGGGGCATCCCCCATACACACAGGCAATAACTTACAATTCAAACACTTCTCATCTTCAAAGGGATTAATTAACAACCAATTTGACAGTTTTTCCAAGATGTATTCGATTTTTCCATTATAAGTAATCTCTCCTATGGGAGGCCTAACACCAATCGCTGCATTACATTTATAAACTTTCAAATCTGGTGTTATTGTGAAATAATGCAACGTAGTAGACGGACAGTAAGAGTATTTACCACGAAGATCCAATCTGGTACTTTTAAATCCTTTTTCAAATGCTTTCATAGAAAGTTCTGCTTCAATTTGAGATATTGGCTGGTTTATCCCATGTACCTTGATCGAATTCAAGTTTTTCCATTGACTTGATTTGGGAAAATAATGCTTACAATAAACTTCAATATCTTCTTTATATACCTCAGGTATCAGATCAAAAATCTCCGTAACTTTATCCTTAATATCCACTATTAATTTTTGAGAGCTTAATGTAAATTGACATTTTGTAACCCTCTTATTCACCCATCCAGCTCTGCATTTCCCTCCTCCCTAAAATTACCAAATTTTTCTGCAATTTTTGTTCCAATTCTAAAACCTGGCTTTTTATCAGCTCTTTCCTGAATAATGGCGGTTAGAAGAAGCATGGAAATGTAACATTTTGGTTACAATTGATCTGAACTATTTCCCGATTTTAATTGATTATAGCGGGATTCCGTATTGTAACATTTATTTTACACTACTTTTGTACTACTTCTATCGATTGAGCGTTTTAATGCGTGTTTTGCATTGTCGCAAAAAAGTTACACCCTCAATTTTTATCAAGTAAAATGTCCATCCTTCTGCATTTTTAGCCATGAGATTATTATTCATATCCATGTATTCTTCTCCATTTTTGAGATACAGAAATACTCTCCTGATGTCCTTGCCATAGCATAGTTTTTCTGGGCAAATCAAATTTTATCAGATCCAATAACGGAGAGCCTTCTGGATGATCAAGAATTCATGTCCACCAGATTAGCAGATTAAAATCTTTAGCCCTGAGAAACGGAGTGGTTTTTACCACTCCCATCCAAAGATGTCTCCCTCATTTTAAATACCCATAAAATACGCCCTTCTTTACGTCAAAAAACCTAATCACAAGAATTTAAAAATACTTATCATCATTAATCCCATTGCTCTCCTCTAAATCCTTTCCACTTGTTTTTATGGAAGGCTTTTTAAATTTCTACGTGAATGCCCTTTGATCTTTCCAAACTCATCTCTCCCTTCTCCGAAGTACTTTTCCTCAGTTACATTCAGATGAGAGGGAAGCTATTCTTCCACCTTTCAAGATCTTTTCACGCCATTCGGAGCACAGAGGCTCTTTTTATTTTATATTTTCAACAAAACTTAGCCATTGATATGTTGTCTTTAACTCTCTTAAGGGAAATAGCTATTTTTGTATCAGGTCAAATTTTTTACAATCCATGTTTAATTTCAATAGAAATTCCCAAACAACACTTTGATTTTTCCTATTTTATAAGGGCAGAGTATAATTTTTTTCTCAGGTGTAAAACCTCGACATGCACATCATTCATGGGAAAATGGGTTATAATAATTTTCATGAGAATTCTTTTACTGGCGGATCTTAGCTCTTACCACACCTATCTCTTTGCAGAAACTTTAAGCGAACAGGGGCATGAAGTTCATGTGGCCTCAGCGGAGTCACCACTCCAAACCACGAATTCTTTTGAGATCCACCAGGTAAAACCGTTGGTAGAGAGGAAAAATTTCTTAAGATATCTTCCACTGATCCCTCGATTCAAAAAAATAGTAGGAGAATTGAATCCCGACATCATACATGCCCATTTTATCTCAAATTACGGACTAATTGCACGATTTATCGAAGGCAGAAAAATTCTCTCTGTGTGGGGAAGTGACCTACTTGTCGTGCCATCAAAAAGTGTTATTCATCGAAGGTTAACTGCGTGGATTTTAAAAGAATTTGATCTTATCCACGTAGATGCCATTTTTATGAAGGAAATCCTGAATAGGTGGGGAATCCCCAGCGAGAAAATTCGAATCTTCCCCTTTGGACTTAAAAAAGATATGAGAGACCTCTCCCTGACGACCCAGAAACAGAATTTATTTGTAACTCACAGAAGATTGGATCCTGACATGGATCCATTAACCATAGTCAGGGCGTTTAAACGATTCCACAAAAGATATCCCGATGCTGAGCTTATCATGATGAGCGAGGGGAGGTTGAAACAGGAGATTGAAAGCGCGATTGATAAAGACACTTTTATAAAACTCACAGGGAGAGTTTCACGTGAAACACTCATTAAAAATCTACTAAACGCACGATTTTACCTGTCTGCTTCACTAACAGATTCCACATCTGTTTCCTTGCTTGAAGCTATGGGAGCCGGATGTTTTCCCGTAGTCACAGATCTTCCAGGTAACAGGGAGTGGGTTACACCCGGGAAGAATGGACTCCTCTTTGATCCGGGAAACGCAGATGAGCTAACCGAGAAAATGATTTTTGCCGTTACCCATCCAGAGTTAGTGAATGAGGCGATAAGGTATAATAAAAACCTGATTCAGAAAAGGGCAAATTTCGAGGAGAACGTTAAAAAACTCTACGAGGAATTATGAGAAAAGTCCTGATCATCACCTACTACTTCCCTCCAATCGGTTACGCTGGGAGCCTTCGAATTATCAAACTGATGAAATACCTACCCCAATATGGCTGGCAACCTGTGGTTCTCACATCAAAAGGTTTCATGCACTATGAGGAGGATTCATCCCTACTTAATGATATCCCCTCAGAAACGCCAATTTATCGGACCACATCGGTTGAACATGACACAATTCTGAGGCTATTCAGGAAATCCAGGAAAGATTTTGGAGGAGTTAAATCTGTACGAAAGTTAGTAAGAGTCGAGAGTTTCTTTCTGCTTCCTGACACAAAGGCTCTGTGGCTGTACACTGCTCTGCCTGCTGCCCTGAAAATCATAAAAAATGAGGGAATAGACGCCATACTTTCAACGTCTCCACCCTTAACATCCCATCTGATCGCTGTGCTTTCAAAAAAATTCACCCACAAGCCAGTAGTTTTGGATTATCGAGACGCATGGTCAGAAGACCCTTTTGGCCTTTTCCCAACAGGTATCCACAAAAAATTTATTGAAAAAATAGAAAAATTCACCGTCAGAAATTCAGACTATGTCATTGCGGTTAACGACCCTATCCTGCAGGGACGATTAAATCTTGGGGCTGGCACGGGAAAAGTCATTCCACAGGGATACGACCCCGAGGACTTCAAAACCCCATCGAGACCCAATAAAGGGAATAAACTGAAATTATTTTACACAGGTGTATTCTCGTACATTACCGACCCGACACCCCTTTTTATGGCAATTGCGTCTCTTGGCGAGCTCAAGAACCAGATAGAGTTTCACATCTTCAGCACAAAAAGGAAAGATCTTCTGGAATTTATCAAAAATAACCATCTTGAGAGCACTATCATCTGGCACGATTTTGTACCCCATAAAAAAATCCCGGAAATCCTTCAGCAAGCTGATGTTCTTGTTGTAACAATTGATAAAAGTGCAAATTTCCCTTACGTTTCAGCTTCGAAAATTTACGAGTACATTGGCTCGGGTCGACCAATCTTTGGAGTCGTACCGGATAGAACCGATGCTTACAGATTCATCAAATCTCTTGGGAACTCCTTTGTCGTCACGCCAGATGATCCAGAAAAAATCAAGAATAAGATCATTGAAATTTATAAGCTCTGGAGAAATGGTGGGTTGAAAAATCTGGACGAAACTATTAGAAAAAAGTTCAGTCGCAGGGAACAGGCAAAACAACTCGCAAAAATACTTAATGAGGTGACAGTATGAAAGCAATCGTAATTGGAGCAGGTCTCGCAGGTTCAGAGGCAGCTTACCAGCTTGCAAAGAGAGGTGTAGAGGTAAAACTTTTCGAGATGAGGCCCGTAAAACTCACACCAGCACACAGAACGGGCAATTTTGCCGAACTCGTGTGCAGCAATTCCTTGAAATCAAAGGACATTTACAACGCTCATGGACTCCTGAAAGCAGAATTGAAAAGGCTCGACTCACTGATAATGAAAGCCGCAGAATT
>CAYNMM010000016.1:0-16956 GCA_964398355.1 uncultured bacterium | reverse complement strand
CCTCTGTTCTTAGTTTACCAATATTCAATCTATTCGAATAAATGTAAAAAATTCGCCCAATCTCGCCACCGGAAATCATCTCTTTCATCTTTTTTACTGCCGAGTGATAGTTCAGAATATGCCCTACCATAAGTATTTTTTCCTGCTCATCTGAGATTTTTATTAATTCCTCCGCCTCCTCTACCCTTATTGATAGCGGTTTTTCGACAAAGACGTGTTTCCCGGCAAGGAGGGCCTTTTTCGCAACCTCATAATGAGTCACAGCGGGTGTGGCTATGCATACACCAACAACATCCGGGTTATCGAGGACCTGCTCCATGTCGTCGACAAATCTGACATCGGGATACTTCTCTGATAGCTCCAATCTCCTTTTAGGACTGGCATCATAAACAGAGTGGATAAATCCCAGCTCGTAGAGATTTCTCAAAATATTTTTACCCCAGTATCCAGCACCAATAAGAGCAATCTTTCCCTTCAATTCTTCCATTTCGGTCTCCTTCAAATGTTGTATTTTTCAAAATTCTTGAATTTTTGTAGATTTTTTTCATACCATGAAATTGTCTTCTCAAGTCCCTCTCTAAAAGTGTACTGTGGCCTCCAGCCTGTCCGAGACTTCGCCTTTCCAAAATCACACTCAAGAATCTCCACCTCACTTTTTTCTGGTCTGAATCTCGTTTCCTCCTGAACAACTCTTTTATCTTTGCCTGTGATTTCTTTAACTGTTTCAATAATCTCAGAAATGGAGTAGCTCCTGCCAGTTCCGATGTTAAAAATTTCTCCTATGGATTTCGGATGCAAACCAACTTCCACAATGCCTCTTGCCGTGTCTTTCACAAAGAGGAAATCTCTTTTTGTATCAAGATTGCCAATCTTTATCTCATTTTTTCCTGAGAGGAATTGTGTGATAATGGTAGGTATAACCGCCCTGAGAGATTGACGGGGTCCAAATGTATTGAATGGACGGACAATGGTAACTGGCAAATCAAAAGACCTGTAGTAACTTAAAGCCAGCATATCAGACGCAACCTTGGTGGCAGCGTAAGGGGACTGAGGATTGTATGGATGATTTTCATCTATTGGTACGTATTTAGCAGTACCATAAACTTCACTTGTGGAAATGTGAACGATCCTTTCAAGCTCACTGTACTGTTTTGCAGCCTCAAGAATGTTATAAGTCCCTTCAATATTGGTTTTTATGTAAGCCACAGGAGTTTCGTAAGAATAGGGAATCCCGATCAATGCCGCAAGATGGAAGATAGCTTTTACCCCCTTCAAAGCTTTTGAAACACTATCAAAGTCCCTGATATCACCTTTAAAAACTTCAAATTCTCCTTCAAGATCTTCGAGCCATCCCCATCGATCCTGGGAATTGTAGTGAACAAATGCTTTCACATCGTATCCATCATCGAGCAATCTCTCGACCAGATGAGAGCCAATGAATCCACCTGCACCAGTTACAAGTACTTTCATGAATCCAATTTTACATTGAAACAAACAGTCCTTTCAATGGTTAAATTTTTCTGGAAGTTTGTATAATTTTTATAAAACGTGAGACTAATCTATTTATTTTCACCGCCTTGACGACACCAGTAGGTTCATTCGTTAGAATAGGAGGCAAGATCATTTATTATTTCCACTATCTCTCAGTGATTTCTTCGAGGCCAAATTGGAGTCTGTAGAGATGGTAGTAAAATCCTTTTGCCTGCATGAGCTCCTCGTGTTTCCCTGTTTCGATAATTTTTCCCTTAAACAGAACGAGAATGTTGTCGGCACGTTTAATGGTTGAAAGTCTATGGGCAATCACAATGGATGTTCGTCCACTTAGAAGGGTTTCGGTGGCCTTCTGGATTACAGCCTCAGTTTCCGAGTCGACACTCGATGTGGCTTCATCAAGGATTAATATTGCAGGATCAAAGGCAAGTGCACGTGCAAATGCAATTATCTGGCGCTCTCCCACAGAAAGATTCGCTCCCCGCTCCCCTACTTCATACCTTTCGATGAGTCTTTTCAAAATCCTGTCTGTTCCAATCATTTTAAGTGCATTCAAAACCTTCTCATCGTCTATTTCAGTATTCCAGAGTCTCACGTTCTTCTCGAGACTCCCGGAGAAGAGGAAGACATCCTGGAGCACAAGCGCAAAATTACTTCTGTAAGAATTAAGCTCATATTCCCTGATGTCTCTTCCATCCACAAAAATCCTACCTTTTTGATTCTCATAAAATCTAAGGATCAGGTTTATAATCGTGGATTTCCCGGACCCTGTCGGTCCCACAATGGCTATGGTTTTTCCGGGCTCTATCCTGAACGACACGTTTTTTAAAACCCAGTTTTCATCCTCGTAGGCGAACCAGACATTCTTAAATTCAATGTCTCCCTTCAATCTTGTTCTTAATTTACCAACTGAACGTTCCGGTTTCTCATCCAGAAGTTTAAAAATTCTCTCTGAGGCAGCCATTGCAGACTGCAGGATGTTATATTTCTCGGCGAGGTCCATGATTGGTTTGAACAATTTTTCAATGTAAGTCAGAAATGCTACAAGAGCACCAAAACTGATAGCGCTCCGTATCAACTGCCCACCCCCATACCAGAGAACAAGTGCTATCCCAAGAGAGTTAAAGATGTCTATCAATGGTCTAAAAACCGCAAAAACCACCAGCTGTCTTACATTGGCAAGATAAAGTTCATGATTGATTTTCCTAAATCCCTCAAACATCCGGAGTTCCTGTACAAATAATTTTATGATTCTGATGCCAGAGATACTTTCTTGAAGATATGCATTTATCCTTGCAATTTTTGCCCTGACATCTCTATAAGCCTCCCTAACTTTTACACGGAAAAGGTAAGTTACAAGTACAATAAACGGAGCAAGTATAAGAACAACGAGTGTCAATCGAACATTCATCTTAAACATCACAATTAAAATGCCAACTATAAGCAGGAAATCTTTAAAAAGATAGATTAGCACCGAAGTAAACATTTCGTTAATGGCTGCGACATCATTCGTTGCACGGGTAACTATTCTTCCAACAGGATTTTTGCTGAAAAATTCAACTGGTAGCTTAAAGATATGTCGCATTATGTCCATCCTAAGGTCATACATAATGAGCTGACTCATGTATTGCAAAATATAGACCTGAGAAAACGTGAAGATTAGGTTTAGCACAAGGATTATCAGAAAAACGAGAGCGACCATCTCCACCCCACGAATATCACTGGCTCGCAACTTGCGAACATCTTTTCCCGGTATTTTTCTTAAATTTGAATAAGAAATGGCAAACCAGCTACCCTCAGATATAAAGAGTTTTCGATACCTACTTATTATTTCCTCCATATTCTTTCGTTTTTCAGATTTAAACATCAGTGGATTTAGAACCAGATATCTTTCCTGAGAAAGAACTTTTCTCTTTTTTAAATATTCCCTGTCCCACTTCTTTAATTTTGTCTCATCCAGAAACTCCTTGCCTGAAATGACAATTGCCAGAGAGCGATATTTTGAAAGAACCCTGAGCGCCTCACTATCTTTTGTGGGCAAAATCTCATGAAATCTCAGAACAATATACCGGTCTATGCCTATTTTTGTCAGATAGGGGAAAGAGATCTCAAAAACTGAAATAAATACAAGCAGGATGAACGATACACCGAGAAGTTTTTTATATGGTTTTATATAACCAAATAAACGACGATATATCCGGGAATCATAAACCTTACCTACGGTATCACTCGTGAACCCTCCAAATCCATGATGCATCCTAATCTCCTTTTACGAGTTCTTCAAATCTTTGCATCTCATAAAAATCATAGTAAATTCCTTTCATGTTCAACAATTCTTCGTGCGTACCACTTTCAACAATTCTACCATTGTCAAGCACAATAATAAGGTCGGCATCCATCACGGCAGAGACACGGTGTGAAATAACTATGCTCGTCCTTTTCCTCATGAATTCTTTAAGATTGGATAAAATCAGGGCTTCTGTTTCTGCGTCAACCTGCGAGAGGGCATCATCGAGTATAAGGATTGACGGATTGACAAGAAGTGCACGTGCAATTGCAATCCTCTGTTTCTGTCCACCGGATAGTGTCACACCCCGTTCACCCACAAGTGTGTCAAATCCATCCGGGAATTCCATTATCTCGTCGTAGATCCCAGCCATTTTGGCTGCCCACTCTATCTCTTCATCAGTTGCGTTATCTCTTCCAAAGGCGATATTGTCCCTTATCGTTGTAGAAAACAAAAATCCATCCTGGGGTACATATCCAATGGAGCGTCTCAAGGTCAAAAGATTGTATTCGAGGACATCTTCTCCATCTACAAAAACCGTACCGTGAGGTGGGTCGTAAATCCTTGGGATAAGAAGCACCAATGAACTCTTTCCAGAGCCGGTTCTGCCCATAATTCCCACTTTCATGCCACGATGTATCGAGAATGAGATATTTTCAAGAATTGGTTTCCCATCATAACTAAATACAAGATTTCTAAACTCGATGTCACCTCCAATCTTTCTGGAGATCCCAACATTTACAGGTTCTGGATGCTCTTCAAGGATCTTTTTCACCCTTTTCATTGACGCAGAGCCTCTCTGCAATACATTTGTGGCCCAGCCTATTGCGATCATTGGCCAGACCATCATTCCCAGATAATAGTTAAATGCAACAAATTCTCCGATAGTAACTCTGTTCAATATAACACTGGCTCCACCGACAAGGAGGGTAATACCGGTGGTGAGGGTGGCAAAAAACATTATGATCGGGTGGAAAAGACCGAAGACTTTCACCAGTCTCATATTTACATCGACAAAGTTTCTATTGATACTGGAGAATTCCTCAATTGCCCCACTCTCCTGTGCAAAGGCTTTTATCAATCTTATACCACTAACATACTCCCTTACCGTCTCGGTTAGCTCAGCAAATGTCCGCTGAACAGCTTCAAACCTGCTGTGGATAAGTTTACCAAATCTCAAAACGATGTAAGACAGAAATGGCATGGGGAGCATTGCATAGAGGGTGAGCTTCGGAGATATGGAAATCATTGCAATCAATGAAAACGTCGAAATAATTATGATATCGGAAGTTGCAACCACCCCCACTCCCATTGACATCCGAATAGCATCAAGGTCATTGGTTGCATGTGCCATGAGATCTCCGGTTTTTCTTTTCATAAAAAATCTCGCCGGCAACTTTAAAATGTGCTCATAAAGTTCATTCCTGATCCTCTCCTCAATTAACCTTGCAGTACGAACGATAAACCACCTCCACAAAAATCTAAAAATGGCAATAACAATAGCAAGCCCCAGAATGATTAATGCGTATTTGAAAAGGCCTGAAGGGGTTACCCTCCCCATTGCTATTGAATCTATTACTTTCCTGATTACAACTGGAATCGCTATCTGAGCACCATCAACAATAAGGAGCATAAAGACACCAATGATCACATTCTGCTTGTATTTCAGCAGGTAAGATGCAATATCCCTCATAGAATTGAAGGATACATCAGGGATTACACACAATCAAGAACTGTTCGTCTTACGAACTGTCTTCCACCATCTGCCAGGCATCCATTCTAAAAAAACAAGAATTGACTCTCGTTAAATAATCGAATAAATTTGTTTACCTGGTACAAAAAGAAACCTTGAATTTTAAGAACTGCCCAATTTTATATACTACCTGGAGGTTAAATGGTCCTTATTGAAATATTTTAGTTTAAATCACCAGAGTGTTTATTTGTGCTACGAGTAAAGTTTAAAGATCACCAACAGAATGATGCTTCTTTCTTTCAAACTCTTTTGCGACCTTCAGAAAGAGATCACACGTATATTTATCAATATTGCAAAGTCTTACTTCTTCAAGAGAGGAGTTCCTTTCTTTAAGAAATCTCACAACAGTGTCAAAAATTATCTTTGTAGCCCTTTCTTTAGGAAATCCAAAGATACCAGACGAAATAGCTGGTAAAGAAATACTCTTTAATTTCTTTTCAGAAGCCAATTCGAGAGCACTTTCTACTGCACTTCTTAGTTTCTTATCCTCGTCTCCTTCACCCCACTTTGGACCAACTGTATGAATTACGTACTTTGCTGGAAGTTTTCCAGCACTCGTTATCGCAGCTTTCCCTACAGGAACAAACCCTATTTTGTTACTTTCCTCCTGGATTATTTTTCCACCTTTCCTCACAATAGCACCGGCAACTCCTCCTCCGTGCTGAAGATAAGAATTTGCCGCATTTACAATTGCATCAACCCTTTCTTCAGTTATATCTCCATGAACTATCCTGATTGTTTTGCCATTTACCGAAATGGAATATAATTCTTGCATAATTTACCTCCTTTCGTGTAGTATTTAACCAATAAATTTAATACGGAGATCTAACCATGGCAACAAAGAGATTATACAGGTCCAGGCATAATAAAATAATTGCTGGAATTTGTGGAGGAATTGCAGAATATTTTGATATCGATCCGGTAATTGTGAGACTCCTGATGGTGCTGCTTTTCATCTATGGAGTCGGGCTTATTATCTACATCCTCGGATGGATCATGATTCCGCAAGAACCTGCAGAATTGACTCAGGAAGATGTTATCGATATTGACGATGAAAAGAAACGACGTGAAAAATTGGGTGCTATTGTCTTGATTATTATCGGTGTGGTCCTAATCTTTGGTGAATTTTACAGTATGAGTTTTATCTGGAAGCTGGCTGTCCCCATTACCATTATAGCCGCCGGGATCTACATTTTATTAAAAGAATGAAAAAATACTTTCTGCCTGTAATTCTGATTCTCCTATCATCGTGTAATGTGAAATATTGGGGTTTGGTACCAGACACGATTTCTATAAATGGATATGTAGACCTTAACTCAGGTCTTGCAAGAATTTACCTTGAGAAAAAATACTCAAACACTCCTGTTACATCTGCCTCAGTTTTAATAAATGGTGTTTTATTGAGAAGTGACACTCCCGGAGTTTATTTGAAAAAATTAAGCGTCAGCTCTGACACCTTTCACTTACACATTGAAACACTGGATGAAATGCTTAATTTTACAGAATTTGCTCCGTCGCCGCGAAACTTGATTTACCATTACACAACCACTGGTGATTCACTAAAAGTTATCTGGGAAAGACCTGAAAATGTTGACTACTTTGAGTTTATCACCATAATAAATGAAGACACTGTTTTAGACACCATACTGGCTGACACAGAAATCGTTTTTGTTCCACCTACTGACTCACTTCATGCGGAGATTCTATCCATCAGTGGTCCTGTGTGGAGTGACTCTACCCTGGTACCGAACATCGATACCGGAATCTGGGAGGGTAAATTTAAAATTATTTCCCATACCTATTTGAATCTTAGCCAATGAGGAAATATACCAAAACTCTTCAGGGATTGGTATACTGATGAAATGGGAAGTCCCACTACATTGAAATAATCTCCTTTTATCCACTGAATAAACAACCCTGAATATCCTTGAATCGCATATCCTCCAGCCTTGTCGAGTGGATCTTCTATACTTACGAGGCTATCGATCTCGCTTTCGGATAATTCCTTGAATTTGACTTCCGTACACTCAACTTTCCCAATCTCAGTACCTGCCGGATACTTTTTTATAACGTAACCAGTATAAACCCTGTGAATCTTCCCGGATAATGATTTCAAGAAATTTTTTGCATGATTAATTGATGATGGCTTTGGGAGAATCTTATCTTCAAGAACAACCACTGTATCAGCCGAAAGTAATACTCCCTCGGCAATCTCAATATTGTCAAGCTTACTTCTCGCAAGCTTTAATACCGTTATCGGATCAAATTTCTTTCTGGATTCAATCTTGTCCTCTTTTTGAGGTTTTAAAATTTCAAACTCGTAGCCAAATTTTTCAAGAATCTCACGTCTTCTTGGCGATGTAGAAACGAGAAAAAGCTTCATTGACTCATATCCAGTTCTGAATAATCTCCTATATTCAGCTTCAGAGGAGTAGTTTTGACCCTTGCGTGCTTCCCAACTATGGACATCTCAAATTGGGACTCTTCAACTGTGGCATTTTCAAGCACTATAGAGTTTTTCACCATAACGTTTGAGAGCGTAACCCCCTCAGATATATGGACATAAGGTCCAACTATTGAATTCTCAATTGATACTCCCCTATCGATAAAGACTGGATCAATTATCACACTGTTTACAACCTTTACGTCAGAATCCACATTGCTACCATTTTTCTGGAGTAAAAATCTATTAGTTTTTAAAATCTCTGAAACTCTACCACAATCATACCAATTGGAGATCTCCTTTGTGTAGAAAATCCATCCTGACTCGACCATTTTTCTCAGTGCATCTGTGATCTGGTATTCATTCTTTGTCTTGATATCATTTGCTATTATGTATTGAATTGCCTCGAAAAGTTTAATTGCGTTACTGATATAATAAACGCCAACAATTGCCAGATTGCTCCTGGGATGCTGAGGTTTTTCTTCAAGCGAAATAATTCTCCCATTTTCATCAAGCTCCACAATTCCATAGTTTGATGGATCGTCAACCCTTTTAACTGCGAGAAAATCTTTCCTTTTACTAACGAAGTCTCCAAATTCGCCTTCAATAATAGTGTCTCCAAGAATTATGAAAATATCCTCTCCATCGTCGAAAAATCCCCTTGCCTGAAAAATTGCGTGACCAAGACCAAGTTTTTCTTCCTGAATGGCTCTTGAGACGTTAAATTCCCCCTGCCAGTTTAGTTTCACATGCTGAAAAATCTCACCGTTATCAGGTCCTGTCACGAGAATCAATTCATCGAAATCCAGAGAGTTTATTGACTCGATGATATGGTCAATTATGGGCTTTCCAGCAACAGGGAGAAGTGGCTTCGGAGTAGTTAAGGTATGCGGCCTCAATCGCGTTCCAGCTCCTGCCACAGGTATCACAACTTTCATTTAGATAACCTCCTTTTTAGCTCATCAATCCTGGGAATAGAAACTGGATCCACATTGTAATTCACTGACAGAAAATAGCTGATATAGTCTCCAAGATAAATAACATAAAATACTCTCTCAAGGAATGATTCACCTTCGGGCTCAACAATTGTTGTCCCCATAACTGAATCTTTTATGAGATCTTCTGTCTCTTTTTTCCTCAATTTTATCCGGTCATTATCATCCCTATCTTTTATAAAAACTATCCACAAGTAATCCACAAGGTCATCGGGATTTATAAGGCCGGTTATCTCATTGTGATCCATTTCAGGTAACTTTGAAACGTGAGCGAATGCTTTTGCATTTTCATTTATCTGCGTTTTCCATCGATAAATAGCAGGAAACAATTTTGATGAACTATAGATCACCGGAATCCTCAGATAAAATTTGTTGGCAAGATCATGAGCAATAGAGTCAGGATCCTCAAATTCTTTCTGAAGAGACTTCAGGAAGGTTGCTACGCGTTTAAGCTCTTCTCTTAACACATCTGTGTTTTCACCCACAATTCCCGCTACTGTTAGAAATGATGGAACGAAAAGCCAACCAAGGGCCGTTCTTGGAGGGTATCCCTGAGGGATTTTTACAAACGGGACTCCGTCATTTTCTGCATGTTTTAAAAGTTTTCCATCGCTTGAAATAACCAGTGTTTTTGCTCCAAGTTCTTTTGCCTGTTTGTACACACTCAGGGCCTCCTCTGTGTTGCCCGAGTAACTGGTTACTACAACGAGCGAATCCTTTCCCACAAATCCGGGAAGACTATAATCATGAACACTCACCATCGGAATTTTTGCGTCAATAAAGATACTCGAAACGAGGTCTCCGGAAATGCCGGAGCCACCCATTCCGCCAAAAACAATATTATGAACATCCTCAAATTCAGGAATTCTGTACTCCACGGCTTCAAGAATTTCGTCCGGTAATTTTCTAATTAGATCGAGCATTTTACTCATTTCTAACCTCCTATTTCTTGAACAATTATCCTTGCAGCTCTTGAAGCTGCTCCTCCTCCCTTCAATATTTTCGGGAGTCTTGATAACTCATCTTTAATTTTATTGTAATTTTCAGGATTTTTTAAAGTATCAACAATCCAATCAGCCACTTTGACAGGATTGATATGCTGAAGTATTTCAGGGACCGCTTCTCTACCGAGTAGAAGGTTTACAAGACTCGCATAGGGCACTTTCGCAATGAAATTCGCAAGTAACCACGAAATTTCACTAAGCATATAAAGAACAACCATGGGTTTTCCCAGAAGTCCTGCCTCAAGGCTGGCGGTCCCGGATGCAACTACTACAAAGTCGGATGCCCTGATTACAGCTCTCGCTCTACCCTTAAAAATCTTTAAATTGGGTTCATCCTTCAAATAGTCCGGTACATTCTCCATCAGCAAGGAAAGAAGAAAAATGGTGTCAGGCATTCTTTCCTCGATTCTTTTTTTAATTGCAAGCATTTTCGGTAAAAGACGCCTGATTTCGTCCTTCCTTGATCCCGGCAGTAGAGAAATGTGGAGTTTTCCATCCTCCCGCGGAATGTGATCATTATCTTCTTTGATGATGTCGATAATAGGATGCCCAACATATTCTGCTTCTACGCCATACATTCTCAAAAATTTTTCCTCAAACGGCAGGATGACAATAGCTCTGTCAATATATTTTTTAAGAAGACCAACGCGCCACTTCCCCCATGCCCAAACCTGAGGGACAATATAGTAGAAAGTCTTAATCCCCATTTTATGCAGCTTACTTGCCAGTTTCAGGTTGAACCCCGGATAATCAACCATTATCGCGGCATCAACGCCATCTTTCGCCGTTCTAACAAGATTTTTGAGAATTTCGTTGACTTTATTATACTTCAAAATTGCTTCCTGAAATCCCACAATATCGAGGTCTTCTATGGAATAGAGCAATTTTACACCTTCCTTTTCCATGAGAGATCCCCCAAATCCTACAAATTCAATTTCATGTAGAATTAATTTTATTTCCTTAACGAGTCTCGATGCGTGAAGGTCACCGGAAGGCTCACCAGCGGAGATAAGGATTCTGGTCATAGTTTAAAGTTTCTTAATTTTTCCAGCCAGAACTGGTCAAATTTTTTTCCTGCAATATCTTTCTTTGAGAAAACGAGTTCCTTAAAAAGCGGATCCTCCAGTTGCATAATTTCCACAAGTCCTTCTGCGTTTCTCGACTGGATGAGATCGCTATATTTTTCAACGAAAGCTATGAGAAATTCTTCTGTGATGAGATCACCTCTTTTAGTGGCAAGAAATTTAATTTTTTTGAGTACTTGAGAAGACATAAAAAAATTTTAAGGTATATGATGAGGAATTGCATGGATTATTGGGGTGGCGGTCGCCTTTCAGGCGACCGCCACCCCAATTTCAAACATTCTTCAGATCTTATTTCTTCACCCTCTCCGGATGCCTTATCCCCTCAAATATGGTGAAAACTACCGGAATAATAAACAATGTAAGAAATGTGGTTGTCAAAAGTCCACCAATAACAGCTATAGCCATTGGTGCCCGCATCTCTGATCCTTCAGAGTGACTTACCGCCATGGGCAACATCCCGATGATCGTTGTTAACGCTGTAATCAATATCGGCCTCAACCTTATAGATGCTCCCTCAACAACTGCTTCGAACCTATCCATCCCTTTCGCCATTAACTGTCTGATGAAATCAATCATCACTATAGCGTTGTTTACTGCAATTCCAGAAAGAATCAGTGTCCCCATTAAGGAAGGCACAGAGACAGTCGTGTGTGTCAAATACAGGAGTAAAATCACCCCAATAATAGCAAGTGGAAGTGTAAACATGATGATGAATGGGTCTTTAAATGACTCAAACTGCGCCGCCATAACCATATAGATCAGAAGAATTGCCGCAATCATCGCAAATACCATGTCCTTGATCATTTCCTTAATCTGCTCAAACTCTCCTCCCATGCTGATACTTAATCCCTGTGGAAGCGAAATTTTCTTTAGCTCTTTTTCTATATCCATGCTAACCTGCCCCACACTTCTACCCTTTACATCTGCGAGAACTGCTATCATCCTGCTTTGCTTTTCACGATCTATTTTCACAGGACCAAGTGCGTAGGTAACATTTGCTACTTCTTTCAGTGGAATAACCGTTCCCATAGCAGTTTTGAGCGGGATGGATAGTAGCTTTTCAATGTCATCTCTTGAGTCAGGTCTGTAAATCACTCTTACATCAATTTCTTCACCCTTTTCACGGTATCTCGTTGCCACCTTCCCAAGCATAGCAGCGTTAATTTCCTGCTCAATCTGATAAGGTGTTAGGCCATAAGTCATGGCCTTTGTATTGTCGATTTTTATTCTTATTTCAGGCTTCGCCTGTACAAGTGAGAGCTCCGGTCTAACTGTTCCGGGAACTTTACTGACCATTTTCATGATTCTTTGCGCAATATCTCGCATCGCATCAAGGTCCTGACCGTAGATCTTAATCTGGATCGGTTTTGTAGAACCTCCCATAAACATCATGCGGGTAAAATCGACCGCTGTCACCTTTGCTCCTTTGTATTTGGGAATTTTGTCGAGTAGTAATTCAACATTTTCGTACGAAGCTAACTTTCTCTCCTTCAATGGGACAAAAGACAGAAAAATCGTTGCAGTATTCACTCCACTTTCGCCAAAGAAAGAGACCATCTGTTCACTCCCCTCAGTCTCGCCAACAATTGCGGAAACGAGTTTTACATCCGGTAACTTCCTTGCTTCTTTCTCAATAACTTTTACATAGTTATTTGTCTCCTCAAGATTCGTGCCAGGAGGAAGAGTGACATGTATCATGGCAAACTCCCGATTCATCTGGGGCATAAATTCGAGTCCCAGTCTGGGAATAAGGGCAAGGGAGCCTAAAAATACAATTAGAATTGTGAAAATTGTTAGAATTCTATGTTTCAGCACCCAGGAAAGCACTCTCTTGTAAAAATTCTTGATTGGTTCAAACCACGAACTTCCAAATGCCTTACCATATTCTTCACGTGATCTTTCCTTTAGAAAAACCCTCGCAAGCATTGGAATGATGGTAATCGCGACAAAAAGGGAAGCAAGGATTGTTGAGCTAACAGTCACAGCCAGTTGTTTCGTCAACTTACCTACAAGTTCGCCGATGTAAATTAGGGGAAGGAAGACGATAATATTAGTGAATGTAGAAGCGGAAATTGCTGACACAACCTCGCTTGTCCCATCAATTGCCGATGTAAATTTGTCATCTCCATTCTCCAGATGTCGGAAGATGTTCTCTATAACTACCACCGCATTATCGACAAGCAGGCCTACACCGAGTGCTATACCTCCCATGGTCATTAGATTCAATGTGTAGTTTGCAAAGTAGATAACGATAAAGGTAATGATAACAGAAAGTGGAATTGCAAGAGAAATGATAATGGTTGGTCTAATATTCCTCAGGAAAAATAGAATCATGAGGGCAGCAAGAAGTGCCCCAACTATTGCATTATTGGAAGTTCGATTAATAACTCTTCTTACAATTTTTGATTGGTCAAACGCAATTTCAAACTTGATTTCCGGGAAATCGCGTCGGATCTTTTCCATCTCCTTTTTCACGCGATTGGCAACAACGACTGTATTAGTCCCCGATTGTTTCATAATGTCGATAAATGCTGTTGGTCTGCCATTTACTCTGAAGTATCCTCTCTTTTCCTTATAAGTATCAATAACCTGTGCAACATCACGCAGATAAACGGGGGTTCCTCCAGGTGTGGAGCCGACAATTATATTTTTGATTTCGTCTATGTTTTCAAATTCTCCCATTCCCCTGATCAGATACTCTTTCTGGCCCTGCACAAGGTGTCCTGAGGGCATATTCACATTATGACTTCTCAAGATATTCACGATCTGCATCATAGAAATGTCGTACTCTGCCAGTCTTTTTGGATCCACTGAAATCCAGATCTCCCGCACACGTCCACCATAAGGGATCACAGATGCAACACCGTCTATTCGCTCCAGCCTGTTTTTTATTTGTTTGTCGATAACCTTTCTCACCTGAACATCGGAGAGTTTGTCACTGTAAATGTAATATTCCATGATAGGCATTGAAGACATGTCAAATTTCATTACAAGAGGTTTTGAAGCATCCTCTGGCAGGTAACCTTCGATTAGACCGAGTTTGTCTCTTACATCCTGCGCAGCAAAATCAAGATTCTTATTCCAGCTAAATTCAACCGTCACCACAGAAATCCCCTCAAAAGACGAAGAGGTAACCTTTTTGACTCCATTGATCGTGGAAACAGCTTCTTCAATTGGCTTTGTTATTAGCTCCTCAATATCTTCAGGTGAAACACCTGGGTATGTAGTCACGATGGTAACTGACGGATAGCTAAGCTCAGGGAAGAGGTCGAGTCCAAGCTTTGTGAATGATACAAATCCAAGAACGACCAATATGCCAATCAACATGGTGATAGCAATTGGTCGCTTGACAGAAAATCGAATCATTTTATCTCACCCCCAATTTCAACAGGCTGACCGTCAGTTAATCCAGCTGCTCCGAGAGAAATTACCGTGTCACCCTCTGCCACGCCGCTCTTTATTTCGATCAATTTGCCAGACTTTATTCCAGGAATCACCTCTACCTTGTGGGCAATACCATCTGAAACTTTAAAAACAACGTATCTATTACCTTCCTTAACAAGGGCACTTAGGGGGACAATCAACGTGTTTTTGCTTTCCTCCTTCGCTATCAAAATTCCAACGAACATCCCTGGTTTCAGTATCCTTTGTGCACCTCTGTAGGGCTTGATGTAAACCTTGGCTTGCCTTGTCTTCATGTCAATCGCAGGTGAAATATTTTTTATTACACCTTTCAGGGAATCCTGGCCAATTGTGATTATCGCTTCTTTTCCCGGTTTTACAAAATATAGATCAGCCTGAGGAACATAGGCTTCAACTCTTAGATTTTTAGGATCCACGATATACATTAGCGGTACCTGCTGAGCTACCATTTGACCCGGTTTCACATAAACAAATCCTACGACTCCATCGATTGTGGACTTTACCTTCAGAGGTTTGTACTCCAGTCCTGGAATATCTCTGTTTATTAATGCAACTACCTGGTCTTTCTTTACCCTATCTCCTTCTTTAACAGTGATTGCTGAGACTTTACCTGGCATGTCCGGATATATAAGAGCCTCTTTGTCGCTTGTCACCATTCCATAGTAAATATATCTTTGAGCAATGTCACCTCTTTTAACTATAGAGACTCTAACCAGGGCCTTAACCTGCCCTATGTTCAAGTCCTGTTTTTTAATATGACCCGCACTCAAACCTGAAACGACTATAATTAAGAAGATTATCTTTTTCATCTCATACCTCCTTGACTTGTTTGGGAAATACCTCCTTTTACTGCATACTCAAGCTGAATAAGGGATATCTGATACTGAATTAACGTTTTTAAATAATTTAATCTTGCCTGAGAATATTGGACTTGAGCATTTATCACATCCAGAGATGTGACATACCCTTCTTTATATTGAGTTCTCGCCATTTCATAGGCCCTTTTTGCAAGTGTCAGATTTGCTTTCTGGGCCTCCAAACTCTGTTCAAGAGATTTTGCATTTGTATAATAATTCCTTATCATCAAAGCAATACCATCCTTCAGGCTTTTGTAAGAAAACTCGAGACTTTTTATCTGGTATCTCAATCTTGCGACATTTGCCTTATTGGCACCGCCATCGAAGAGATTCCATGAAATTCCAAGGGTAAAAGTCCACATTCCATGCCATTCATCGGTCATTCCAAAGGGTCGTTGATACTTGTAACTCCAGTTGTAAAAGACTGTGGGGAAATTTTTCCTCTTCTGTATTGAGACTGTCTGTTTTAAAAGCTCAATGTTCTTTTTAAACAATATCAAGTCTTTATGTTCCCTGTATGCCTCTTCGATTAAACTATCAAGAGAAACATTCAGAGGGTGGAAACCAACAGTATCAGTTAAAACAACCGCTGTACTTTCTGGTAGTCCAATGAGATTTTTAAATGCATCTTCTGCAACTTTTATCTGACCTTTAAGCTGAGCTATCTGCGGATCTATATTTTTAAGCTGAACTTTTGCTCGAAGTAGCTCAAAATCACTGGCATATCCAGATTCATAACGTTCTTTTGTGGAGTTGTAATTATCCTCTAATTCTCTCTTCACCTGATTAAGTACGTCAAGGGATTTCTCCACAAGCAGGAGGTTGTAGTAACTTTCTTTGATTTGTTCCTCAAGTTTCAACTTCTCTGATTGAATCTCGAGTTGTTTATTTTTGTACTGTTCAATAGAGAGCTCATAAGACTTTCGTAAAATTCCCCAGGTGAAAATAGGCTGGCTGACAGAGATTCCAAGTCCGTAATTATTGTAAAACGTAGTCTGAATATCTGAGAATTCAGGGATGATCATGTATGGCATCTGTGGGTTACCGGTCGGAGAAAGGTGGAATCCAGTAAGCATTTTCGATTTCTGGACTTCACTGAGTCTTGTGTAAGTGGCCTGTCCTGAGATTGATGGATAGAAGGCACTCTTTGCCTTCAGAACATCCATTTTAGACATATTTAACTCTGCAATCTTCGCTTTCAGTGAAAGGTTATTTCTAAGTCCAATCTTAACTGCTCTGGATACACTAAGGTACACTGTATCTCCTGGAGGAGATTGAAAAATCAGCGTAAAGAAAAGTAAAACTTTCATAGTTCAACACCCTCCTTTAATGCACCTCTTACAAAAATGTTGAATGCAATATCTGGTAAAGGTTTCAGACTTTGATGCTCCTCAATGCCGAAGAAGATAAATTTTTCCATAATTCCGGCAAGCGCGAGTGATAGATACATTGGTTCAACGGGTTTAAAATAGCCCAGTTTGATGGCTTCCTCCATAATTTCAGCAAGGCGTCTGATATTTCGCATGTAATTTTCGATGTACTTCCTGCGCTTTTGCTGCGACGGTCTACTCTTAATTTCAATCTCTCCCATCATTAGCGGACGGAAAAGAGAGCGATT
>CAYNMM010000015.1:0-2770 GCA_964398355.1 uncultured bacterium | reverse complement strand
TTCAGTAAAATACGGAGTTAAGAAATTTGTGATGATCTCGACTGACAAAGCGGTTAATCCAACAAGTGTTATGGGAGCTACAAAGAGAGTGGCTGAATATATATGTCAAATATACAACCAGCTTGGTGAAACAGAATTTATTTCGGTTCGTTTTGGAAATGTACTCGGAAGTAGAGGGAGTGTAGTCCCTATCTTTGAGGAACAAATCAGAAAGGGAGGTCCAGTTACAGTAACCCATCCTGAAATGAAAAGGTATTTTATGCTCACTTCCGAGGCTGTTCTTCTTGTGCTTCAGGCTGGAGCTATGGGAAAGGGTGGTGAGGTGTATGTCCTTGACATGGGTGAACCTGTTAAGATTGTTGATCTCGCGAAATCCATGATCGAGTTGAAAGGTCTAAGACCTGATGTCGATATTGTTATTGAGTTTACCGGGCCAAGACCAGGAGAGAAATTATTTGAAGAACTCCTGACAGCTGAAGAAGGAACAACATCCACAAAACATGAAAAGATATATATTGCTCATATCAGTAATATTCCAGAAAAATCAATGTTAGATAAGGCGCTTTTAAACTTGGAAAAGTGTGTCGAAAACCTTGATCGATTTTGTATAATAAAACTTTTAAAGAAAATAGTACCAACCTATAATCCTACTAACAATCCTTTCTGGTCCAGAAATGGGCATAAGACTCCCTTCTTAAAAACTTCTAAATAAGTTTGAAGATTAAAGATATATCACTACCTCAGCATAATCCAAGATTTTCATGAGATCATGAAGTGGTTTTTTAGGGGGTTTTTGGTGTTTTTGATGTTGAGTTCGGGGTATCTGATTTATGTTAAAAAACAAGGAATATTTTTAACACAGGATACTGTTGAAACTCTTAAAACATTTGCCGAAAAGGGAAAATGGGAGAGTCTCAGGCTTTACGCACAGTTTATCATGAAGCACCCCGAGCTCGGGGATACCGTTAAAGCACGGCAATACCTTGAACTTGCTGAAACTGAAATCCACAAAAGGAAATCCCTCATAGGTCGAATTAAAAGATTTCTTAAGGGAATGGCTACAGGAGAACCTGAAGATGTTGAAAGTTTTTTAGGCTCCCTTACCCTGGATCTCTTTCTTATAGGAGATATCAGGGACCTTATTATTCAAGGCTTTTATAAACCGGTGATTAAAAATGAAAAACCAGATGTTTTTATTGCAGCTCTTGCTTCTATTGGTGTTGCCACCACAGTTTATCCTCATGTGGACATCGGGGTTTCGGCGGCCAAGTTATTTAAAAAGTTAAAAATATTTTCTAAACGATTTGTCAAAATTCTCGAAAAAATTGCCAGAGAAAGCATCAAAACAAGAAAGTTTGAGAAGCTTACATCGATAGCTGGTGATATTGGTAAAATAACACTGAAAACCGGAGTTGCTCCGACTGCGGATATGGTTAAATATGTCAACACTGCTGATGAACTCAAGGTCCTCACTAAATCTGTTGAAAAAAACAGTGTCGAGACCTATGGAGTGATAATCTCAACGGATGGAAAAGCTCTTAAATCCTTGGAGTCTGGAGAGACAGCACTTGAGATAACCGATAAATTAAGAAAGTCCTCAAAGTTGTCGAAAGTTCTAAAGATCACAAGATTTTTAAAAATTCAATATAAACTTTTGAGCATACTATCCATCCCAGTGCTCGCCATTATATTCGTTCTTTCCTTCATCCTGCTAATCTTAACCTTCAGGGGTACAGGGAGGAAGGAATACCAATATTAAATAGCCTTCCCTGATAGGTATCCAGTTCTTTAAGTAATTTCTCAACAGCCTGAATCCCCAGAAATTTGTTTCGGGTCCATTCAGGAGCGATCAATCCCCTCTCAGCCTTCCCCGCAAGTCTGTGGATAATTATCGTCGGAGCAAGGTTTTCGAGGAATTTGACCGCTATCCTGGCATATTCCTCAGGAGTTTCATAGACCTTTAGTTTTCCCGCACGATAAATTTTCTCAAGCTCAGTTCCCTCCACCACATACAGATGGTGCATTTTAATTCCATCGATTTTCAAGGCTGAAAGCACCCTCGCGGTTTCAATCATTTCGAACTCAGCTTCTCCGGGAAGACCAAGAATCACATGCGCAAGGACCCTTATGTTTCTTGCCCTTGCCCTTACTATCGAATCAACTATCTCGGCTACACCATGAAACCTGCGTATTTTCTTTAGTGTTCGCAAGTGTACACTCTGCACGCCAATTTCAAGCCAGAGATATGTTCTTTTTGAAAATTCTTCGATAACATCAAGTATCTCGTCCGGTAGAAGATCGGGTCGCGTGGATACTGATAATCCAACAATCCCTTCAACGGACAAAGCCTCGTTGAATAGTTTCCTGAGCTTTTCCGGTTTACCGTAAGTATTCGAAAAACTCTGAAAGTAAGCGATAAATTTTCGGACATTGTATCTTTGCCCCAGGGTTTGCATACCGGAAAGGAGTTGCTGTTTCACCGGAATCCGCGGTTCTACATAGGATGCTCTTGAGCCAGCCTCGTCACAATAGATGCATCCTCCTGTTGCGAGGAGACCGTCTCTGTTTGGGCATGTAAAGCCTGCGTCAACCGCAACCCGGTAAACTTTCTCCCCGAACTCCTTTTTCAGATGTTCACTGAAGCTGTTGTACCGTCTGCCGTTCCATTCCTTCAAATAATCCTGCATGGTCATAAATTATACACTTTTGAAGGTATTTCAGGTTAGTTAGGATTTTTTTAATTAGTAATAGCTGAAGGCTGTTCGAAAAA
>CAYNMM010000014.1:0-13622 GCA_964398355.1 uncultured bacterium | reverse complement strand
CTAATTCCCCAGTGTTTGTAAAAATCTTTGTCTTCAATAGTGATAAAAGCCTTCTGCATCAGAGGGGGGATACTATCAAGAGGCATCATTATTCTTCTCTCCAAGTAAAAGCTGTGTATTAATTTGCCATTTCTGTCAAATACTTCCGTAGTCTTGGGAGGTTCAAACCTTTCAATATATGCAAGCGATGGCAAGTTCCTTGATAGAGCAAGAACAACTACAAAGCTGAAAATTAGGGTAAAAAGGTATAAAATAATCCCCAATTCTATTCCTTTCTTGAGGTCACTCATGGGAATGAAAGTATATAATTTGAACGGAGTGAAGTCAAATGAAGCTATTCCTTGTGAGACATGGTGAAACCGAGTGCAACCGTGCCCTGATCGTCCAGGGATGGGTACATACCCCTTTAAACAGTGAAGGTCGAAGGCAAGCAAATGAACTTGGATTACGTCTAAAGGGAGAGAAAATTACATTTGATCATTTCTATTCTTCCGATCTCCTTAGAGCTTTCCAGACAGCCTTGATTGTAAACAAATATCTTAAAATGCCAGAAATTAAGAGAGATCGCCGTTTAAGAGAGGTGAAAAGAGGCATCTGGAATCTCCAATATATTCCTGAGATTAGAGAAAAATATTATAAACTCTGGAAGATCTGGGACAAAGATCCCTATCACATGAGGCCACCTCTCGGTGAAAGTCTTAAAGATGCAGAAACAAGAGTACTTAAATTCGTTGACCAATTAAAGAAAATTCATCCAGAAAACTCTAGAATTCTCATCGTAACTCATAGACTCCTTATCGTGACTTTCAGACACCTTTTCGATGGAGTGAAGGTAACAAGAGAAAATTTCTTCGACTTAATGCTAAATAATACTGAATGCCACATTATAGAGATTTGAATTGCGTTGAGGAATCTTACCGCCGTTGGATGATCGATATCGATTTCAAAGATTTTCACCTATCCACAAAAAGATTATTATTAACCTGCTATCTTGCTTGTCCAGTAACTTTTCCAATTATGCAAATGTCGTAAAAGAAAGAGTAGAATTGGTCCTGTAACAGGAGACTTCACAGAATAGTTTTTAAATACCGATTTCATATATTTCTCAAATTTCCGATCGTCCCTGATATTTGATTGGAATTTCCCATGAATCAGGTTATAATTTGCCAAATTTTATTGGAGGATTCCCATGAAAAAAATTTTCCTTATGTTTTTTATTACCACGCTTAATGCTCAATTTGTCGGATTCTCTCGTAGTAGAATCATTTCAAACGATGTTGTACTACAAAACCAAAAATTTCTTCAAAGAAATGCAAGAGTTAGAGCTGAAATGAAGAGATTCTGGCAAATGTATGGTATTGAGAACTATCCTGCAATAGAAAATTTACATGTGCCAAAAGTAACAAAAGATACGGGGACTGTCACTATCAGGATACTTGCTCTCAGAGTAGAATTTCAAAAGGAAGTACCGGATGATCCATTGACAACAGGAGATGGAACTTTCAATATGGAGGGAAATGGAAAACCACGAATACTTGAAGTGTGCAATGGAGACACAATTTACAATCCTTACTACGATCCCCCACACGATTGGGTTTATTTTAATCGACAAATGGAGGCCCTTGCAGATTATTATTATATCGCATCTTTTGGAAAGGTAAGGATTGAATGGGTAGTAAAACCAGATAGTGGACTACCCCCGATCAAATTGTCTCATCCAATGAGGTACTATGGAGATACTTTAAACATGAGTACAGGACTCGTTACCTTTTTAAGAGATGCCTTCATTGCAGCTGATATCCAAGATTCTACAATACACTTTAACGATCTGGACAACAATGGGATTAAGGATAACACTGAAGGGGTGTGGGATAGATATATAATTTTTCACGCCGGAAGCGCCTGGCAGACTGATGCTCTCTGGAATACTCCGTTCGACCTCGCTGCTGTAACAATTCCCTCTGGTGCTCTTGAGTATTATCTTGGGACACCATTCATTGTGCTAAATGAGGGGCAGGATACTGTATATGATGCATGTATCTTGCCAGAAACAATGTCACAGGATGGGCAGGAAATAAAATTACAGGGTACTTTGATCCATGAGTCAGGTCACAATCTGTTCTTTCTTCCTGATCTTTACGATACTTACATGCAGGGATCTGGAATAGGGTCATTCGGAATTATGACCACCGCTCCATACCTCGGTGTAAAAGATCAGATACCCGACGGACTTATAGTTCCTCTTCCAAACGCCTGGGAGAGAATCTGGATGAACTGGTTTATGAATTATGTTTTTGGCAGAGGATTTTTAAACTCGTCAATTATGAGAACAAT
Organism: uncultured bacterium; assembly: GCA_964398355.1. Lineage (GTDB taxonomy): Bacteria > Hydrothermota > Hydrothermia > B15-G9 > WFZT01 > WFZT01. The sequence goes on along the minus strand of CAYNMM010000014.1, from coordinate 11,288 downwards.
TACACCTGAGGAATTGCCCCAAATATTTCAGGTTAAAACCAAGAATATTCTTATAGATTCTCTTGGTGTTGGGAAACAGGGGAGTATATTCTATGTTACTGGTGGAGATTTCTCTGAAAATCCTTACTCTGCTGTGAGATATTACAAAATCCCAATAAATAATCATGAGTACTTTCTGATCGAAAACGAAATTTCAGACCTTCCTCAGGATGATTCTGTGTTTGTTTGTAATGGTGATACATGGAATGTTCATATTCGGGGGAAATACAAGGACGGCGTTGTTGTCCATTTTTATGGAGAAAATGATTTTCTAATTGGTGGTGCACCGGGAGAAAGCAAAGGACTGCTTATATGGCACATTGACGATGACATTATCTGGAGATATTGGGCACTGAACGAAGTCAATGCTCATAGACCTATGGGAGTTGATCTTCTCGAAGCAGACCACGTGCAAGATTTTGAGAGGTGGACCGAGAATGGATATTATTCTTACACGTGGTTCGGATCTCCTTACGATCTTTACTTTGAGGGGAATAATACCCAAGTTTCTGACACGTCTCACCCTTCCTCAAAAGATAACAATGGCAATTCAACCATGATAAAAATATATGACATCACATCTCCAGATACAGTGATGACATTCAAATTAGTGCGGGAACTGGGGGCAATCACTAACGAAAGAATTGGATACTCCGAGCAAGGAAATTTTGTAGACCTTCCAGTTACAGGCAATATGAACCGTGTTGGTGATTCCCTTGTGATCACACAAACGATCCATAGACTGATGATTGATCCAAACACTATGGATACCACTTTACTCGATTCTTTTAGTCTAATCTCACTCGTTTCTCCAAATGGTTCCGTTGTTCAAGTTGACACAGTTTACAACGCGGGAAATTTTGTATTTGAGCCAGCTGTTAGTGATTTAAACAATGATGGGCGAAGAGATATAATTGCTACTCTCAACACAGGATGGATCTATTTTTATACGGTGGGAGATTCAGGTGGTAATTTACCTCAATTGAGATCACCTATAAAATTGCCGAGTTTCATTACTGGTCCACCGGCCATTCTGGGCATTGGGAATAAAAGGTACGTTTTTGTTGGATGTGATGACCAGAATATTTATGAGATTTCAGTTGATAGTGGTATAGTGCACAAATTCTACACTGCAGGGCAGCAGTTTTCGACCCCCGTGATTCTGGATGACGATTCTACAGTGGTAATTCAGTCAGCGGACGGTCGTTTAATATTCACAGACACAAGTTTTTCTAATGTTGACACTGCACTCTTCGCTCCAGAAGTTGTTCCAACGAGGGTACTCCCTGCATACGTGGATATTAATCGTGACAGCCTACGTGAGATAATCTCTGTCACTTCAGGCGGAAAAGTTTTTATTATCGATCCGATTCGTAAACTGGTGAAAAGAGAGGCTAACTTTGATGATTCATTAATTACTTCTATTGCTGTTGGGGATCTAAATGGTGATGGGTATCCGGAAATAGTTTTTGGCACTTATTCCAGGCTTTATGCATTCAACCATCTTGGGGCACTTGAAACTGGTTTTCCTGTTGAGTTAAAAGGTCACAAGACACAACCCGTAATCGCTGATGCAAATGGAGATGGTTATGGAGACGTGATTGTAGGTGTTTCAGGCAAAGGCATATTTGCATTTAACTGGAGAGGAAAACTTATAAAAGGATTCCCGCTTCAAGTTGTTGATAGTCTTTCACAATCAATGCTTCTTGTACCTGATGGAAACGGTCGTAACAATTTATTTTACATATCAAATGGTGGCTTCCTTAACGGCTGGAAAATTGGTGATACCACTGGTTATTGGACTCAATACGGTAACGATCCATCTCACAGTGGTTGGTTTAACGCATCCCTAAACAATACTATGCAGATCTCAAACACCCTAAATATTGAAAGAATTTATTTTTACCCAAATCCAACCTATAACGGAGTCACAACGCTAAGGATAAAGGTTACGAGTCAAACAGATATGAAACTGGAAATCTACAATTTTTCAGGATTCAAATTAAAGACCTTTATTTTTAAAGATGTGGATCCAACAGATTATGAGGAGAGGGTTTTGAATCTTAGAGATTTGCCACCAGGTGTATATTATGTAAAAGTTGAGTTTGAACCATCTGGTAAATCAAAAATCCTTAAACTCGCCATTGTGAGATGAAATCTTTTGTTAAGATGCTGGGATTTCTGAAATCCCAGTGGCCAAAATTTATTGCTTCTCTTTTCTTCATGATGGGGTTTTCTGCCCTCAATGGGGTATCACTTGGGATGCTCGTTCCGATTCTACATGTTCTTTTTAAGGCCAACACAGGTGATTACTCTTCTATTAGTGGATTAAGTCCATCGATAAAGAGATTTCTTATTAAATATGTTTTCCAGTATCCTCCAGTTCAGGCTGTCGAGAGACTCGCAATTTTTATCGTCATTGTATACTTCCTGAAGGGACTATTTATGTATCTTGGGCGGATTTTCACAGCGATGGTTAACGAGGGGATTGCAAGAGATCTAAGAAACAGGCTTTTTACCAAAATGATGGAACTTCCGCTCGGTTTTTTCCATTCAATGAGTTCAGGTGATATTTCTGCAAGGTTTATTAATGAAGTGACCCTCGTAAAAACGACTTTTACTAATGGATTCTACGTAATTTTAAAAGAGGGTCTGAATATGATTGCATTTCTTATAGTCGCATTATGGGCAAGCTGGCAGCTCACATTGCTTACTCTAATTCTTGTCCCGGTTGCAAGTGGAATCGTTATTCTGCTTGGAAAGAAGATTCGAAAAAGGGCAAATAAGGCCAATATAATGATGGGAAAGATAGGCAAACAGCTTTCAGAAGCTCTTGGTGGTATCAAGATAGTTAAAGGCTTTGCAACTGAAGAGAGGGAAATTGAAAAATTTAAGAAACGCTCGGGCGATTTTTATAAAGCATACGTTAGATTCGAATCAGTAAATGCTCTCGGATCTCCTCTGACTGAATTTGTGACATCTATTATCGCTGGTTTAATCCTTTACGTTAGTGCACACCTTATTTTTCAGTATCATTCCCTCTCTCCTGAAAAATTCTTCGTTTTCCTTGCTGCATCTCTTTCTTTAATGAGTCCTTTAAAAAGAGTTACACAGGCAAATCTTATTCTTCAGCAGGGCATCGCTTCAATGTGGAGACTTTTTGAAATCCTCGAAGCAGAGCCCGAACCAGGTGTAAAACAAAGGGGAAAGATAAAATTCGAAAGAATAAACGACTCCATTCAATACGACCACGTCTATTTCACCTATGATGGTGAAAAGTGGGCGTTAAAAGACATTAGCTTTGAGATTAAGCGAGGTGAAAAGATTGCTCTCGTCGGCCCTTCAGGGGCTGGAAAAAGTACTATAGCAGATCTTTTATTAAGATTTTATGAACCAACAAAGGGAAAAATCTTACTTGATGGTGTGGATCTTAAAGAATATGACCTTAAAAGTTACAGACGGAAAATTTCTGTAGTTCCACAGGAAACTTTTCTTTTTGATGGAACAATTTACGAGAATATCGCCTACGCAAGACCGGATGCATCAAGTAATGAAATTATAGAAGCTGCAAAAAAGGCAAAAGTTCACGAATTTGTTATGAAGTTACCAAACAAGTACAATACACTGATCGGTGAGAGAGGAGTGAGAATATCGGGAGGTGAGCGTCAGAGAATCGCTATAGCACGTGCAATTTTAAGGAATCCTGAGATCCTTATTCTCGATGAAGCTACTTCATCACTTGATTCTTATTCTGAAGAAATTATTAAAAATGCCCTGAATGAGCTTCTCGTTGGACGAACTGCCCTCATTATTGCACACCGCTTGTCTACAATTCTAAATGCGGACAAAATAATAGTCATTAACAAGGGAAAAATTCTTGATATGGGTAAACATAATGAACTATATCAGAGATGCAGATTGTATAAAGAACTTGCAGATCTTCAATTCATCTCGACTGGAATCTCTTAACCTCTTAAAAAGCATTGACAGACAGTAAAAAAACGTTAAAATTAGCGTGATATGATAAAAGTGCAGCTAATTCGAAAGCTTGATAAAGTGAAAGACCCTGGTTTGAGAGAGGTGCTGATATCCTTTCTCGAAGAAGTAGAAAGGATGATCGGAGAAACTCTAACAAGAAAAGAGTTCTATGAGTTTGTGGAAAAAACTCAGGAAAATTTTGTCAGGGTCTGGGACACCATAAATGAACTGACACAACGAGTTAATCAGCTCGCTGAAGCGCAGAAAAAAACCGAAGATAGACTCAACCAGCTCACTGAAGCACAGAAAAAAACTGAAGATAGACTCAATCAGCTCACTGAAGCGCAGAAAAAAACTGAAGATAGACTCAACCAGCTCACTGATAAAGTTAATCAACTTGCTCAAGCACAAGTAAGGACAGAAAATGAACTTGCAAAGCTAATAATGGAGCACAAAAAAACTCGCGAACAAATCGGAGGTCTTTCACACTCTATTGGCTATCTACTCGAAGATAGAGCGTATAAAGGTCTACCAGAAATTCTTAAAAGAAGATTTGGAATAGATATAATTGAGCCACTTAAAAGAGATTACATAAAAGTCGGGAAGAATAAATACCTTGAAGTAAATATTCTGGGAAAAGGCAAAAAAGATGGAAAAGAAATCTTTGTTATAGGAGAATGTAAAACTCAGCTAAAGAAGAGAGACGTTGATAAATTCCTGAAACTTATGGAAAGGGTGGATAATTATTACAATGGAGAGAAATTTCCGGTTATCATTACATATCAAGCTTCTCCACCTGTAGAAGAGTACCTTAAAAATAAGGGATTGAACCTTATTTACTCTTATGAACTACCTCTATAGGCTCCACAAACTATCCAGCGTGGATTCTCAACGTTAACTCACAACCGTTTACAGGGAGAATAGATTCAAATTTTAGATTTAAACAATTCTCTGAGGGTTCTGATTTTTATTTCAAATTCCAGTCTTTCAAGGTTGTTAAAAGCTTCTTGAAGAGTTTTTCCATAAGTCACAACTCCATGTTTCTGGAGGATGAGGACATTGTATTTAAAGGCCTTTTCGCGAACAAGCTCGGCAAGCTCAATTGTACCCGGTTCCTTAAAAGCAACAAAGCCGAATTTGCCAATAAAATTTTTCATTTCAGGTAGAATGGGTTCATATTCTCGTGGCATTTGAAGGGAAAAAGCTGTAGCGTATGGCGGATGTGCATGGACAATAGCACGAACATCCTCTCTCACCTCGTATATAAAGATATGCATCCATTTCTCTGATGACGGATCATTAACTCCAAAAAGTTTTTCTCCTTCACGCGAGATTATAACAAGGGAATCTTCATCAATTTCACCCTTTCTAAATCCTGCAGGGGTTATAAGAATATTACCATCATCGAGGAGAACACTGAGATTTCCATCAGTAGCAATCGAATAGCCCTTCTGACACATCAAATGGGCATATTTAACAAGCTCTTTTCTGTAATCCATAGGATGGTAATTATAAAGGATATTTTAAGGGGAGTGGTGGGCGTCGCCCATGGGCGACGCCCACCACTCCCCTATTGGGAGGTGACCCGACTTACCCAGAGGAGATCTATTCTTCAATCTCTAAATACTTCACTATCTGTGAGCCTTTACCATTTCCAAGTTCTATACTGGAGGTGTCACCACTTTCTGGAGAAATTATCCACAAGTAATTTTGTTCCTGCCAGCTCGCCACACTTACATAAATTTTTGACGCATCTGAATTTACGTCTATTCCCATAAAACCATTACTCGCTGGCGCATTTGTATACGTTGCAACAATTGATAAATTTTCCAGATTAACAACTGTAGGATAGAAAAAGTAACCTGTTAAATATCCCATACCGTTCTTTACTACAAAAGCACCTGGTGTTCCCTGAAGTCCAAGTGAATCTAAAATGGATAGGGTATCCGGCGTGATTTTATAAATGTTTCCACCAGCTGCATAGTCACCACCTGCAATGTAAAGATATTCACTATCAGTTACAATGAGAGTCGGATTTACAAATAGCCTTAAACTGTCAATCTTGCTGAGATCCGGAGTAAATTCGTATAAATACCCGACATTTGTGGAGTAATTATTCCTATCGTAATAAGATGCAACGACGTAAAGTTTTCCGTTAAAAAACAAAATTCCTTCGGGTGAAATACCTGCGCTCACAGAATCAATTATATCTCCATTATTACTGAGTTTATAAACCCTATCATAGGTGTATGAAGTTACGTAAAAATTGGATCCATCCCATGTAATATCCCAGGGGTTTGATCCCATGGGTAGGACAAAGCTATCCACAACAGTGTTTTCATGAAAGTCTATCTTTTGTATGGTTGGTGTTCCACCAAATCCTGAATTTACAAGATAGAAGTAGTCTCCCAGTTTCTTTAGAGAATTTGGGGTAGTTCCAGTTGTAATCACGTTGGTATCAAGTTCACCAGTCTCGACATTAAAGATATCGATTGTCTCAGCGCCCCCATTCACAATATAAACTGCCCTGTTCACATTCACGTGGGGGGCTTCAGTTTCTTTCGTACACGACGTAGCAAAAATTATCGTAGCCACCAGCAGAATACCGGTGATTTTCCTCATATCTGACCTCCTTTTTATAAATTTTTCCTTAATTTTATGTGCCATTCCCTCCCCGGCGCCGGGTAACCGCGCAACAATAAATAGTACTTATCAGTCAGGTTTGAAACCTCCAATAAAAATGAATAGCTCTTGAAAGGTATCGCCAAATACAAATTTACGAGTGTAACAGGTGGAAGTTTTTTGGGACCAGTTAACCTTTCATATCTTGCACCAATATGGTTAATGTTTAAGGAGACCCATTTGAAGCCACCTGTCAAGCTCCAAGACAAATCTGGGTAATAGACGAGATTAACATCTGACTCCACATTGTCTATAAACTCTCCAGAGGCTATGAAATTAAAAGATTTAAAATTAATTTTCAAATCTCCATCAATTCCATAAATAGAGACGTCTCTCAAATTCATCGGCCGCCATTTACCATCAACTCCAGGCGACCATTTTATCAAATCTCTGTAATAACGCCAAAACCTGGATGCTGAGGCGCTAAAATGCCTTAGTTTCTTTTTAAAACCAATCTCGTATTCAATCAGATTTTCATCTTTTAAGTCAGGATTCCCGACAGCAAATGGCGTTTCTGGCCAGTAAAGATCGTTGTATGTGGGTAATCTATAACCTGTGGAAACCGAAATGTATGGGCCGAATTTTGTAGAAACTCCACAGAAAAAAGATTTCCTGAATTCGTACGTATTAAACCAGAAATCTCCTGAGACAGAAAAGACCGGGATAAATAATCCAAGATTTTCGGAATAATTGAGTGATATACTTAAAGCACTCCTGTTATGATTTCCAAGTGACGAAGATGTAATCCCCTCTCTCGAGAATTCTATCTTTGCAAAACCAGATGGCTCGTAAGCAACATGGTAGCTGTAGGTTTCATACGAATTCGTTTTTGTAAATTCGGGCTTATAGGTAAACCAATCTCTATAAATTGAAAACTTGAAGTTATTGTAATCCAGACGGGAAATAAGCATAGTTTCGAGAATAGAATCCCTTGTTGTAGTGTAACCACCAGGAATAATGGGGATTCCTCTATTAGAAAAGCCGATACCGAGAAATCCTGTCATTAAGGCATTCCCTGCTTCAATAAAAGTAAAGATTTTCTTTCTCCCAGCGTTTTTTATCTCCATTTGCATGTTCGGAGCCTGGAGAGTGTACGTGGAGGGAGTTAACTCAAACGCTGCACCAGCTCTCAGGTAAAATCTTCCCCTAATTAATGCATTTTTAAATGCAGATAGGGAAAAATAGCCGTTTTCTCCGGTACCTATACTTACAAAATTGGCACCTGCTGGCAACATAATATTAACGATTCCCCCCATGGAATTGTAACCGTAATAGGAAGAGTTTCCTGTAAGCAGTACTTCGATTGAGGAGATTATATCAGACGGAAGGAAACTGAAATCGAAGTATCCATTTTGGGGATTTTTTACTGGAATCCCCTCAAACATGACTTTCACTTCTTCCATACCTGATCCTCGAATAGAAATTCCTGTCATATTCAGATAGGATCTGGGATAAATACCTGGTAATGTCAGAAAATTAATTGTAGGAGATTCAAATTTGAAATTGAGGATTCGATAGGTTGCAGGGAATTTTTCCTCACAAATTCCATGGGAAGCCTTACCTTTCACATAAATCGGTGAAAGGATAAAGCTTACATTACTTGTATCAGCGGCTATTGTTAAAGCAAGTAAAATCGCAAGCATATCCGATCCTCAAAAGGACCGGCCTCAAGGGGATGGTAGGTTATGCCTGCCTCAAACCCCCGGAGGCGGCCGGAAATGCGTTTCTGGAGTAGGTCTCCCGGCTCGCAGGCACCGATAAATATCGGTCAGGCTATCCATGCCTTCCCGGATAGAGAGCTCATCACCCTTCCATCCAGTGGCTGGCAACTGCCCGGATAGCCCTTAACCTGCACACGGTAGCGGGGACTGCCCAGGATTCTCACCTGGTTCCCTGGCCTCCAGAAACGGTTTCAAAAAACTTAACTTTTTTATTATATTAACCTTACATTGAATTTTCAAATGTCTTCAATTTTTCCATTATTAACTCAAATGTTTTCTCTGAAGCTCCTGTCTTTGATTCTATGATCTCCTGTGCCCTTTTTCCCATTTGCCTTCTTTTATCTTTATGTTTTATCAGGTTTCTTAACGTTTCATAAAGTTTCTCTTTGTTCTCAACGACAATAGTAGCACCCTCTCTAATCAGTGATTCTGCTGCTTCCCTCATATTTGAGTAATAAGGACCGATTACAACAGGGACTCCAGCATAGGCAGGCTCAATCAGACTATGTCCACCATAAGGTGCAAGTGTTCCGCCCACAAATGCTATGTCTGCTATATGATAGAAATCGAAAAGCTCTCCAAGTGTGTCAAGAATCAGTACAGCTCCTCTATAGATCCTTTCTCTCGATGTCCGTAAAACGTACGGGATATCCTTGCTCTTTAACTTTTGAACAATGAAATTTTTTCTTACCAGGTGACGGGGAGCAATGATGAACTGAAGATTTTCAAATTCCTTACTGAGTTTTTCGATAGAATAAATTACGGCATCCTCTTCCTTGGATCTGATACTTCCAAAAATAATTATAATGTCGTCATCAGAGTATCCATGAAAACTCCTCTTGACAACCGTATAAGGTCTCTTTACAGCATCGTATTTCAAACTGCCCAGTACTTTTACTTTCTCCGGCAGTGCTCCAAGTTGAATAAATCTTTGTCTGTCTACTTCACTCTGAGCAAGAATCAAGTCGAATTTCTTTAATATCTTGGAGAAAAAACCTTTGAACTTCCTGTATTTAGGAAAGCTCTTATTGGACAATCTGGCATTAACAAGAAACTTAGATATTCCTCTGGTTTCGAGAATCAGATTTGGCCATAGCTCCGTTTCAGCAATTATTAAGATCTTTGGATTAACTATTTCTACAAGCTTTTTTATTTCGGATTTTTTATCCATCGGGAATCTACTAACCTGAGCATTGTCTCCCCAGAGCATCCTCGCACGTTCAAGTCCAGAACGGGTGAAGGTTGTAATAAAAACAGGTATGTGTTTCTCGATAAATAGGTTCACAAGATACGATATTGCATTAATCTCTCCTACAGACGAGGCATGGATCCAGATATCCGTTGAATGATAAGGATACTCTACCTCAACATGGAAAAAGAAATTTGCTATGGATATCAAAATTTGGTAAATTACTTCAATCACCTGTTATACTTATTGTTTATTTTCTCAACTATTCTGGAAAATTCAGTCATTACCCGTTCTATATCGATAGTTTTGAACTCTTTATTTGTATAAACTACTTTTCCATTTATGATCACATCATTAACATCAGTTCCCTTTGCAGCATATACAAGATGAGAAACAGGATTATACACCGGTGTACTATGTGGCTGATTTATTTTAACTGTGATCACATCTGCGAGGAAACCTTCTCTAAGATCGCCAAGATCATAGTAACCGAGGACTCTCGCCCCCGTGAGGGTTGCAGCCCTCAAAACTTCAACAGCGGGACAGGCTGTAGGGTCCTTAGAAATGACTTTGCATATCAATGCCATAAATTTCATTTCCTGAAACATATCGAGGGAATTATTGGATGCGTCGCCGTCTGTCCCAAGAGCAAGTTTTGCGTCTTTTTCAATGAACTTTTTATGCGGTGCTATTCCTGAGGCGAGTTTAGCATTACTCTGGGGGCATGATGCTATACCAACATGCTTTTTTACATATATGTCTATCTCCTCTTCATCAAGCCATATTGAGTGAGCAGATACAACAAGCTCATTCAAGAATCCCAGCGAGTCGAGATACCGAACAGGGGTCTTACCAAATTTTTCTAATATTTCATTAACTTCGTCCTGAGTTTCTGCAATATGGATCTGGATTGGAATGTTATATTTTTCACCAATTTCTTGTGTTTTTTTAAGAATCTCTGGAGTGGTTGTGTAAGGGGCGTGTGGTCCAATGGATGGTTTGATTATTTCATCGCCAAGCCAGTTTTTGATAAAATTCAGGGTGTAATCAACCTGTTTTTTCCAGCTTGGTGCCGTAGGTGTGGGAAAATTAATTATTCCCTCTGCAAGAACTGAACGAAGTCCAATTTGAGACAAAACTTCAGCAGCCTCATTTTGATAAAAATAAATATCAGCCATTGTGGTTGTCCCTGTGGAAATCATTTCAGCTGCTGCTACAGGCACTGTCTTTCTGATAAAGTCCGCTCTCACAAACTTCCCCTCTGCCGGCCAGATGTATTTTTTTAGCCACTCAAATAGTGGAAGGTCGTCAGCAAGACCACGGAATGCAATCATGGCTGCGTGGGTGTGCGTGTTGACCAGACCGGGTAAAACTATATGATCGCTTCCCCCCAGAACGTACTTAGCCTCGTACTCCAGATCTCCTTCCCTAAAAATTCTTTCTATTCTGGAACCTTTGATACCTACTACTCCATTTTCAATAATTCCATGTTTGAACGAAATTAAGAACTTCCCTTTTACAGCAACGTCAAATTTTTCCATGATTCACTCCTTCAAAAAGCATAGTCTTCCCAAGTCATGATATACCACAGATTATCCTCAGGTCTTTTTCTCAAGATAAATCTCGCATGACCTTCTATTGAATTTATACCTGCAGGTGTAGGCATTAAATTCAAAGAG
>CAYNMM010000013.1:0-5225 GCA_964398355.1 uncultured bacterium | reverse complement strand
CCTCAGAATGCAAAAATTATACAGAATTCATGATTGAAGCAAATGGGTTTATCCTCAGGATTAAAAGTAATATCCATTATTTCCCTCATCTACTTTGCATAAGACTTCATCCTCAATTTTCTCTCCTGCTCTGCGGGGTGGATAAAGGGAAAAGGAGAGTTTGCCACCTCCTTTCAAGGAGACATGGGGAAGAAAAAGTGTATCCTTTCACAATAATTTGCATTGTGGGGGAGGGATTGTCTTCCTTAGTTCTTTCAGAGTTGACGATTACCGATTTTCCCAAACCGTAACAGTGCAAGAACACACAAGATTTGAATATTTATAAATCGTTCTGGAAAACATGTGTAAAGTCAGTTTTCTTTTTCACTTGTGGGGAGTTGCACTCATATCTTTCCCTACAGAGAAGTGTGAAGGTCTCCGTTCAATATTTTTCTTTCGCAAGTGGGAGGGGATTGAGGGAGGTGCAATAAAATTCCTTCAGCTTTCATCTGTCAAATTTGCTCCCTTGTCTTCACCTTTATCCTCCTCCGCTTTTTATTCGATGGACAATTTTACTTTTTGATAATTCAGTCATAGGACGGAATTAAATTTTTTATTTACCATGAAGGATGACGACTTATAACAAAACGCCTAATTTTATAATAAAATAAAATTTTGTGAGAATGCTTTCTCCGTTCAAAAAGCAATAAATTCTCGAGTATTAAACAAAAGCCTGATACATATAAAGTTTATGTTTAATAAGACTCTATCCCTCTCACTACAATACAGTTTAATGAACAAGAAAGGTTGAAAAAAGTTGAAAAATTTGTTTCTCTACTCACAATTTATCACTATAAAAGTGAATGAATAGATTGTTTGTTATTGACGTTTCTCGAAATTTTGATGGTGGTGAAAAGTTCTGGGAACTTCTATTTTACGTTTAAAAAAATAGAGAAGAAACATAACCATCGATGATTTTTGGAAATTCTTAACAGAGTTTATAATTTCACACATGAAGATTCTTGTGGGTTTTTCTGGAGGTGTCGATAGCACAGGTGCAATTATCATTCTGAGAAAGTTGGGATTTGAACCAATTGCAGTCACCTTTATCTTCAATGAATTTTTTGAGCATCAGAAAACTGGTGAGATAGCCAAGAAATTATCTGTCGAACTCATTAAAATAGATCTGAGGAAAGATTTTGAAAAAGGTATCATACAAAAATTTATTCAGGAGTACAGGAAGGGGAGGACTCCAAATGTCTGTGGATGGTGTAACAGAGAGTTTAAAATAAAAAATTTGATTAGCCTTGCGGATAACCTCGGAATACAATGGATTTCCACTGGACATTATGCCAGAATAGTCAAAAGTGAGAATGGTGTATACATTGCAAGAGCAAAATATAGAAAAAAGGACCAGTCCTATTTTTTATCATTAGTTTCACCGGATCATCTCCATCGTATAAAATTTCCGCTTGGGGAGTATTCAAAAGAAACAGTCAGAGAAATTGTAAAGGAAGCTGGTATTACCATTGCGAGAGACGAAGAGTCTCAGGATGTTTGTTTTATAAGAGGGAAATTCCGTGACTTTATGGAAAAAAGAATTGGCTTGAAGCCAGGACCTATAGTCGGCCCTGACGGAAAATTAGCTGGATATCACAGGGGAGTTCAATACTATACCATCGGCCAGAGGAGAGGACTTGAAATAGCCCTGGGTCGGCGTGTCTATGTTGGTAAAATAGATGCAGAGAACAACGAGATAATTCTTCAAGAGAAGGAGCAGATATATAGAAAATTTGTAAGAGTCAAATTGATCAATAAGTTTGGATCTTTTGTCGAGAAAGATTATTATGTTCAAATCAGGAATGTTCATAAGGCAGCTCCTGCAAGGGTTGAAATTGCAGGAGACATGGCTATCGTAGAGTTTAAAAGTTCGCAATGGGCACCCACACCAGGCCAGATAGCAGCCTTTTATGACGGAGACATTCTGGTTGCAGGTGGTATAATAGAGTCAAGCTGGTAATGTCAAAATGGGATTGCCCACCTTACTTTGAAAGCCATTACTCTTTCATCTGATTTGAAATTTCCATCCTCTTTTGTAAAATGTTCATTCCATACAAGGTAAATTCTGGATTTTGGCCTAAAATTATAGACAAATCTAAGGCCAATCCTCCCCTCGTTAATCTTCCAGACATTGGTTCTAACCGGAATAATTTCAGAGGAGAATGTGATCTCCTTATCTCTTGAAATCTGCCATGATATTGATGGTCTCACGGAAGTATAAATATCGATGATCTCGCCCGTGGTATCGAATTCGATCCAATATCGAGCAGAAAGATCTCCAGAAATTAGATCGGTTAGTGGAATATTTGACCAGATCCCTCCATTTCCCTGCCATGCATATATACCTCTATAATAGTTCCATCCTTTGTTAAAGTTATTCCACATCCCATAGGTGATGTTTCCTCTGTTTTTAGAAATTTCAAGGTGATACTGCTGTATCTTTACATTCTCTCCAAAGTCATAGTTATTTCCTGTAATTATGGAAATATTGAAAAAGTAACCTGTTCGGAGTTCATAACTACTGAAGAAGCCTGCTGTTAATTCGTAAATCGGATCATAGCGGTCTCTATTAATTCCAATGAAAAATACATTTGAAGATTTGAAGATTTTCCTCTTCTGAAAGTAAGTGATTTTACCGAAGGAGGCGACAATACGTTTACCCGGCTCAACATTCATGTATCCAGTAGATGAGAAATTAAGATTTTCTCCTACCCAGGAGGCTCCTAACCCTCCCACCCATCTGGTTGTCAAATAAGTGTATGCAAGATTCAGTCCGTTACCACCTCTTTCCTCATAAGGTGATGAATGGGCGAACTGATAAGACAGGGAATGTGGACCATTATTTATCTGCCCATCGAATTCATAGTTGACGTAATTCTTTGTTGAATCAGGAAAATCGAGATGCTTTGAGGCTATCATGAAACCGGCAATAGATTTTTCAAACGGGAGGAATTTAACTCTCAGCACATTCCAGAGAGTCGGAGGCTCATAATATATTGTATCAAGGGTGTAATTTGTACCACCTGTGTAAACAGACATTGCTCCAAACTGGAAATTGGTAGATTTGTAAGTAAATTTTCCTCCGAAGTCAATAGGAACTTCTGTCCCATCAGGTAATTTTCTCCCTATTCTTCGAGAATAAAAAATTGTAAAGGGATTAAAAAGCTCGCCAAAACTTGACCTGACTGGTTTAAAGATTTCGTTAGCTTCAATGAAAAATGGCCTTCTCTCACTCAGGTAAATTTCAAATTTTGAAAGATTTAAAGCAAATGGATCTGCTTCAATCTGAGCAAAATCAGGTTTGAAAGTCGTATTAATCATGATGTTGGAGGTAACATTCCATGTGAAATCGAGACCAAATTTTATAGAGTTTTCAGGACTCATATCCCCGTACTTCTCGCTCTTCAAAATTCCAACTGGATAAAACTCTATGCCCAGTCCAGAACTCGATGGATTAATACCCTCAATAATCCCAAAATTGGAGACTTTATGCTCCTCCATTCGAGGTGGTAAAATCCAGTAATCAGTTTCGAAAAATTGAGGAACGTACCTTTTTATCTGGAGTCCCCATTTGTTTTTGGCTTTACTGTAACGAATACTTCTGAATGGTATTTTAATTTCAACAACATATTTGTGGGGATATACACGTGCCCTTTGAAACCAGTATCCTTCCCAAGACATATTCCATCTGTTACCATTGTCCGAAACTATGCCATCATAATGACTTCCACCCGCAGTTACAGTAAAAAAATATGCTTCCTGGCGAGATAAGAACGTATCAAGGAATATTGTTATTCTATCTTCTGTTGTTGAAGCACTCGCCCTGGGTTTGTCATTACCGGTGTAACCGATCGCCAGAATATAAAGATTATCTTTATCCTGGAGAAATTTTACCACGGTTTTAAACCGGGGCGCTTTTCCGTAATCCGGCTCAAATTGGTGAAAGTTGAAAATAGAGTCAGCATTACTCCAGACAGAATCTATATATCCATCAAGATGAGGGGATGTCTTAACAAAATTAACTTTGACCGTTGTTAGATGAGAGATTAACGCTATAAGAATTGTCGTTATCATAATTTACCCTCCTTTTTCATAATAAAGCATTCAATTAGAAATAACATGTGTTTTAGTGTAATAGTAATATAATACACATCAGTGGTTATGTCAATAGTTTCGAAAGAATGTCTGTAAAATGTGCTGGATCGAGATGATGTGGAGTTTTCTTTATGTCTTTTATTGAAAGTAAACTATTCATCACACCGGTGTTGCATGGGACATTTTTTGAGGTCCTTGACATTATTGGATAAAATTCTTATCTTCTCAGGCTATGATAATATCTCAATCTGGTGAAAAGATTAGAGTTGTGGGAATTGATGAGAACGGCTATGGTCCTGTTCTCGGTCCACTTGTTGTTACTGCAATAACATTGGAATTCGATGGAGACCCTTTCGAGGAATTGAAAATTGATAGATTTAACTTTCCGATTCCGGTAAAAGATAGTAAAAAGATATTTTCTCGAAATATTTCAGGTTATACTGCTGGCGAAATTCTAACATGGGGTATTCTTCTTGCAAGCGGATTTGAAGCTTCCGACCTTCGTTCTATGTTGAAGAAACTCACCGGTGAGGATTTTGACTTGTATCCCGAAATCGAGGTTCCAGTTTGGGCGAAAAAGGCGATCAATCTGGAAATACCGGCATATTTAAAAAAAGCTGGTTTAAGAGTTCTTGAAGTAAAATCTAAGGTTGTTCTCCCGGGTGATTTCAACGAGATGATTGAGATGGTAGATAACAAATCATTTCTCGACTACCTGTTGTTTGAGCATTTGTTGTACAAACTCGAATTTGATTTCGATGTCGCGATGATGGGTAAGATTGGTGGAACAAAATTTTATGAGAAAAATTTCTTCATGAGAACAGGTGCAGAAGTGCTTGAAACTTTTGAAGAAAAAAGTCATATTTCTGGTTACAGATTGAGATTGCCACATAGGGAATTTGATGCTTATTTTATATTGAATGGTGATGAGAAATATCTTCCAATAACACTTGCCTCCATAGTTGGTAAGTATATTAGAGAAATTTTCATGCTCTCATTGAATTACGAAGCTGGATTTAAAGATGCAATTCCCTATGCTTCAGGGTACAGACATGATGCGAGAACCAAAGAACTTATGGAAAAATTAAAGG
>CAYNMM010000012.1:0-4163 GCA_964398355.1 uncultured bacterium | reverse complement strand
TCCGCCTGGATAGTCAGAATCCATATAGGTGTATCCAAATCCATCTGGTCCACCCGTATGAACATTTGTGACCACATGAACAGTGTTAGATGGATCAGATTCGTGAACAGGTGTTTCGTTGTCAAAGGCTGTTACGTATATGTCGTGAGCACCAGGGGTTACGGAAACAGTATCTATGATAGGTGCACCTGCTGAGCTTGTCGAATATGTGGCAGAAAGAGTACCATCAACATATATGTTTATACCAGCAAGGTCGTCCAAAGGTGTGCCATCCACTTGTGTCGAAGGATTTATCCAGATTAATTCCACAGTAGATTCGTTAATTACATTTGCAGTAAGCCCAGAGGGTGGAGCAGGATAGGGGGATCCCCCGGCATACCAACTTACAGTTGCAGAAATGCCGGATGAGTCATTTATATCAACCGCTCTCACATAGAATGTATAGAGTGTTCCATCAGTGAGGTTTCCAATAGTATCAGTCTGTACCCCAGCCGGTACAGTATCAACAAGTGTGGAATCTTTTCCAGAAATCATCCATATTTCAATATGAAAGTTTGTAAGAGTATCACCACCCACATAGTGAGTTGGGTCTGTCCAACTTAATGCTATCGATGTAGGAGTAGTGTAGTCAGAATAAGCACTAAGATTTGTTGGTGGAAGAGGATCGAGTGAATCACCAAGAGGTGAGACTACAGCTCTTATTAACCATGCTCCGCCATAAGTAGTGTCCGCGAAAGTTCCGTTTAAATATTTCCATTGTGTTCCACTTGGTGGTGTAGTCGATGTATCAATCGCAAGTCCAGGACAATAGGGATAATCGTCATGCTGAATATAAAAGATATAGAATGTACCATCTTGGTCGTTTACACCGTTGAAGGGTATATAATTCCAAGCACCCCGTGTAATTGTAATACCAGTATCCTGTGCAATGATTGTACCTGGTGAACCATTGGCTCCATCATTATCCAAAATCCAAACATTGATAACATTACCTCAAGGAGAAGGCCAATCAGATCCCCAGAAATATATCAATGCCCCGTTTACGACTACAGGAATATTAGCGTTGAATTTTACACCCCACCCATTTCCAGCATAATAGTATGCCCATGCATTCTCAGCAGAACCATCATCGTATCCAAGTGTATCACCCTTAGTGGCTGGTCCCAATTTTGTAGGTATGCTTCCCATATAGCCCTGCTCAGTTTTAATTGATACTGCAGGGCCGTTTACCTGTGGTTTTGTTTCCCCATAGCAGAGTGAAACAAAACTCAATACCACCACACTTACCATCACTTTACGCCACATACATTACCTCCTTTTTATTTTAAAAAAATTCTAAACAATCATCATTTTAAATGCTTAGTGGTAATTCTGTCAAATGTCTTTCATGGCTGAAGTTACACAGGAAAAATCTTTTATAATTTTTGGCTACGACTGCATCGACCAATATGGAGTTCTAATTTTCTAAAGTTACTATATTAACCGAATTATAAGGCTTATTATTGCTGTATCCTTGAAATACATTTCTTCGTGGTATTTACCACACCTCAATTGCACTATTCTATTGTACTATACAAATTAAAAATTGAGCAATTTCAATTTTCTTGAAATAATTGGTGGTGTAAAATATCATTATCAATCAATGATAGAACGATTGAAAAGGTTAATTCACAGAAAGCCATCATTTAAGAAGCATCAATTCAAGTTTACTGGTTACATTCCAAAGAAGTTACCAGCTCTTGTTATATTTCCTGAAGAAAAAACTCCATTCTTTGACTCTCTTACACTTTTTTATTCTATCTCCATGTACCACGATAAAAGCCTGGCTCTTCTTGCCAATGATCTCGTAGATGCCTTCACATATCATTTTCCTCAAACCAGATACTTCATTTATGGGGAGAATATTGGCCAGGAATTGAGAAAATTTTTTTCTAATGAGCCACCGGTTGTCTATTTACTTTCTCTTCATAATGACGTATTCGCATCTTTTCCTGAAAGGTTCTCAGGCTCATTCGACGTGGCACTAAAAAGATTCTCTTCCCATTACAATTTTTTACTTGATGCAGAGCCTGAAAGCTATAAAGAATTTGTAAATGACTTTTTAAAAATAACAGGAATTGAGAATAGAGTGGAGGAATTCAAAAGCAAATTAAAATTGAAAAGAGGAAACTCCAATATTATCTTTGTAGATTCTGGGAATCCTGGTATTTTGAAGGGATTAAAAGAGATTGAGGATGTTGTAACAGTTGTTCGATTTGAAAAATATGATTTCAAATTTATAGGAGACAGATCATTTGAGGAGATTTTAAAAATAGCTTTAAATTCAAAGTTAATAATAGCCGATGATAGTATTTTCACGGGTTATGCTTTACATTATCAAATCCCTGTCTACAGTGAAAACTGTGAAAAGTATTACAAGAGTCCAGGATGTAAGAGTTTTAAACAATTGAAATTATGAGGAACAGACTGTTACCAGCTGGTCTATTAATACTTGCATTGTTTACAGCATCCATACTTGTCCTCACGCAACCTGTTATTAATCAGGTGAAGCGTGAAGTGCTTAAATCAACGAGAATTATGGCAGAGCTGTTTTCTGGGTTAATTCTTAGCGCTATAGAACAGGAGAGTGTTGCAAAAGTTTTGAAAGAGGGGCTGAAGGATATAGATTTCCCTGTAATTGTTACGGATAACATGGGGATTCCGAGAGCATGGAAGAACATAAATGTTGATCCCAATAAATTTTCTGCGAAAGATCTCGAGAAACCAGAGAAGTTAAAAAATGATCCTGACTATAAGAAACTACTATGGACTCTCGGTCGACTTTCGAAACTCCATCCACCAGTTAAAATCGTCAAAGACGGAACGATTGTAGGGTATATTTACTATGGAGACCCACCGATATTGAATTACCTGAGAGTATTGCCATTTTTACTTTTAACTGTAGCTGTACTATCGTTTCTTGGTCTTTTCTGGGCAGCAAAATCTATTCAGACTTACCAGCTTGAGACTCTCTGGGTAAATTTTGCCAAAGGCCTTGCGCATCAAATGGGAACTCCTGTCTCCTCATTATACGGATGGTTCGAATACTTAAAAATGGACCCAAACACGGATCCAATGATTATTGAAGAAATGGGAAAGGATCTCGAGAGAATGAAATCTATTCTTCGCAGGTTTTCTAAAATTGGCAATGGGGGGAAACTTCACGAAGTTAACCTCAAAGAAATGATTGAGGAAACTGTTAATGAATTGAGGAAAAGGTTCCTTAAAGATATAGATATTGAACTCGATCTCGAGGACGATGTGATCGTTTTTGGAGATAAAGAACTCCTGTCCTGGGCAATTGAGAATCTCCTAAAGAATGCCTATGAGGCGAGGAGAGATGAAAATCCTCGAATACGTATTGAATTAAAGAAAAAGGGTGACAAAAAAATAATCCGGGTTATAGACAACGGAAAAGGTATACCAAAAGACAAAAAGAAGCTGTTATTTAAAAAGAGTTTCTCAACCAAAGAGAAAGGGTGGGGGATGGGACTCGTTCTTACGAGAAGAATTATTGAAGAAACTCACGGTGGTCGAATATTCCTCGAGAAGAGTGAGCCCCTTGACGAGACCATCTTTGTTATAGAGTTATGAAGATCATAGCTGCGCCAAATTCATTTAAAGAAAGTTTGTCTGCCATTCAAATATGTGAAATTATAGCAGAAACCCTTGAGAAATTGTCCAGTGAGTTTAAGGTGATAAAATTCCCGGTAGGAGATGGAGGAGATGGAACACTGGAGGCCGTGGTTTATTCAGGGAACGGGAGATATAAAACCTTTCGTGTTCATGATCCGTTGCTAAATCCAGTGAGTGCAAGAGTAGGAATTATCTCAGATGGCAAAATTGCATTTGTCGAAATGGCTGAAGCCTCAGGCTTAAAACTTGTTCCACCTGAAAAGCGTAATCCCCTCTTTACATCAACACTTGGGACAGGTGAGTTAATAAAAAATGTGATTGAACTTGGAATAAAAGAGATTATCTTAGGTGTTGGAGGATCGGCGACCGTTGATGGAGGAATTGGTGCACTTTTTGCCCTTGGTTTCAAGTTTCTTGATGGAAAAGGGAAAGAAGTATCGCCGGACGGTCGGGGGTTGGTAAATTTCAGGAAAATCGTACCCCCTCCA
>CAYNMM010000011.1:0-5483 GCA_964398355.1 uncultured bacterium | reverse complement strand
CCGCGACGCAAAGCTGCGTGGGGGGAGGGATTTGTAAGACGATTCTCCCCCACAGGCAAAGCTTTGGGGGAGAGGTTTGAAAGTATTTCCCTGCAAAGCGGAGGAGGAGGTTGATAAGTGTCCGCACAGCCTATTGTTTGCTTAGCTTCTTTAGAACGGCACCGGAGATGATATTGATAAGTGCCCCCACAATGTTGATATATTCTGAAGAATGATGAGTGCCCTTTCCCACAGGACTATACTCCCAGAAAGAGGAAGTTAAAATTTTATGATCCTTTTACCTCAAAGGAATTTTTTTTCAAACATCCTCAAGGATTGCAAATTTGAGGTGAGCAATCGGGTCTTCAGCAGGACCAATACTTTAAAATCAAGTATTCACGCGGATTATCATTTCGGGGATTGACATAACCTCCCCATACCGATACCATAGATGCCAATCGAAGTGAGTGAATATTCACTCACAAAATTCAAAGGGAGTCATAATGGAAAAATTTACTAAACGACAGAAACAAATTCTGGACACTGCTATTGAGCTCATATCCGAACACGGCATACAGGAGCTCACTATCAAAAATCTTGCCGGCAGAATAGGAATTGCTGAGTCTGCCATCTACAGGCACTTTAAAAGCAAACTGGATATTCTCCTCGGCATCCTCTCAATTTTCAAAGAGAGCACCGAAAACATGGTCATCTTGAGCAAAAATACAAACCTTTCCCCGCTCCAAAAACTCCATTTCATTCTGAAAGATAGATTCTCTTATTTCTCAAAAAATCGCGCAATTGCCACTGTCATCTTCTCTGAGGAGTTATTCCGAAACGATAGACACCTGTCCCGGATGATCTACGAAACCATGACTTCAATTCAGAACACAATTGTCGATATTCTCAGAGAAGGGCAGAAATCCGGAGAAATAAGAAGTGATGTTCCACCCGAGCATTTAGGTTACATGATCATTGGCGCACTGAGACTTTTTATCATGCACTGGCGATACAGTGAATTCTCCTTTGACCTGTTACAGGAAGGAGAAAAATTCTGGCTGTCAGTTGAAAAATTAATTACACGAAAGGAGAGTTGATCATGGAAAAGATCCTCTTAAAACCACTGAAAAAGCCTGGACTCGTATTCCTTGCAATTCTCATAATAACGATATTTTTTGTTTACAAAATCAAAACGAATTCCCGCATGGAAACGAATCTGGACAACTACATGCCCAGACACCATCCTGCTTTTATCTACAGCGATAGTGCAGAAAGCTGGTTCGACATAAAAGACGGGATAATCATCGCAATTGAAAACGACGAAGGTGTGTTTAACCCTTCAACACTCACAAAGATAAAAAAGCTCACAAAAGCACTCCAGAAGATGAAGGAAATTGAGAAAAACGATGTTACATCTCTTTACACGGCTGACAACATCGTGGGCACAGAAGATGGGCTCGATGTCCGAGCATTCTACAAAAGAGTGCCAAAAGATCCTGAGGCTCTTGAGGACCTGAGACAGAAAGTCATCACAAACGACATGGTGTTTGGGAAACTCGTGTCTAAGGATGAGAAGGTGGCTGTTATCGTTGCAAGGATAGGTGACGATGTTTTCTCCCAGGAATTTTATCACAGAATCCTGAATCTCGCACACAGATACGAAGGACCAGAAAAAATTTATGTGGCTGGGAGGCCCATTGTTGAAGGAACCCTTGCCTACCTTGGACCAAGGGATATGAAACGCATGATCCCCATCGTTATCATTGTGATTATAACGGTGTTATTTCTGCTCCTGAGATGCTGGAAGGGTACCCTTCTGACCATGCTCGTTGTAATTCTCAGCAGTTTGTGGACATTTGGCTTAATGGCGACTCTCAATATTCCTGTTTACTCGGTCAGTACGATGATACCGGTGATGCTCATTGCTATCGGAATCGCTTACGGGGTTCACCTTTACAACCACCTCTTCTATTTCATGGAGGAAAATCCTGGAGTTTCCAAATTCGAGGCCACGGTAAACATGATCAGGGAAATGTGGAAACCGGTTATGATGGCAGCTGTTACAACAATGGTTGGTTTCATTTCCCTGCTCACATCCCAGGTCTATCCTGTGAAATATTTTGGACTTTTCTCTGCCTTTGGTGTTGGTGTCGCTTTCCTCCTTTCAGTTTTACTCATTCCTGCCGGCAACATGCTTTTCGGGTTACCCAGAGGAAAGAAAATAACGCAGAAGGAAGCACATGGATCAAGGTTTGCCTACAGGTTTGCAGATTTCTTGATCGCACACAAAAAACTCGTTTATGCACTCACGATAGTCGTTGTCGGAATCTCCATTTACGGTACATCCAGGGTCTGGATAAATTCGAGTTTCCTGGACAAGTTTGAAAAGAATAGCGAAATCAGGGTCACTGATAGATTTATCAATCAGCACTTTGGTGGCACCAGTACACTTAATGTAATCCTTGAAGGGAAGCACCCTGACACATTCAAGGATCCCCAAGCCCTGAAGCTTGTTTCGAACATGCAATCAGAAGTCGTTGGATCCCTGCAGGTTGTCGGTGATGCATTTTCTCTCGTTGACTTTTTGAAGC
Source organism: uncultured bacterium (assembly GCA_964398355.1). GTDB lineage: Bacteria > Hydrothermota > Hydrothermia > B15-G9 > WFZT01 > WFZT01. The sequence goes on along the minus strand of CAYNMM010000011.1, from coordinate 2,913 downwards.
GGATGAACAAGGTAATGCACGCTGACAGTGAAAAATACAACACCATTCCAGATGATAAAAACCTGATTGCCCAGTATCTTCTACTTTATGAGATGTCCGGCGACCCTGATAAGCTCTGGCAGGTTGTTACTGACGATTACAGAAAGCTGAATGTGACTTTTCAGCTCAAAAGCGATAACTCAAAGGCTCTAAAAAGTGCAATTGCGCTCATAGAAAAATACAGGAAACCATTTGAAGATCTGGGAATAAAAGTTAACTATGCAGGCTCCGGTTACAAAGCACTGGTCTTCACGGATCTGATTCTCGAAGGACAGATCTCGAGCCTGATGCTGTCCCTCGTGATAGTGATTGTTTTGCTATCAATCATGTTCAGGAGTTTAAAAATCGGACTCATTGGATCAATTCCTATTGCTATTACGACGATAATTTCATTCGGAGTTATGGGCCTTATTGGAATCCCATTAAGCTCAACAACTGCACTCATTTCGAGTATAGCCATCGGGATCGGTATAGACTATGCAGTCCATTTCATTGAACGATACAGAATAAACGCCAGCCTGACTAAAGAAAAATATGGAGAATCACTTTACACTGCCAAGGTCGAAACTTCACACCTGACAATGCACCACTCTGGAAAGGCAATCCTTTACAACGCTGTAGTTGTTATTGCTGGCTTCCTGGTCCTTCTCTTTTCCGTTTTCCCTCCCAATAGGTCCCTTGGCATGATGGTTTCACTCAATATGTTTACAAGCTTTATTGGAACTTTGACCATCATGTTTGTAATTTTGTTTGTCTCAAACATTTACTTCAAAAAAGTTCAATCGAAAATCAAAGGAGGTGTAGCATGAAAAGGTTACTCGCGATTCTTGTGACAATCGGATTTGTAACCACATTAACTGCAGAGCAAAAATTGACCGGTCTCGAGGTCATGGAGAAGGTTTACAATAGACCTACCGGCAAAGACATGGAGGCGACCCTGGTCATGACCCTTATCAACTCGAGGGGTGATAAAAGGGTTAGAATCATAAAACAATTCATCAGGGATTTTGGCAAGGTGGAAAAGAAGATAATGTTCTTCATAAGCCCCCCGGATGTTAAGAATACATCGTTTATGAACTGGAGCTACGACGATCCGGGAAAAGAAGATGATCAGTGGATTTACCTCCCTGCGTTGAAGAAAGTAAAGAGAATATCGAGTGACAGCAAAGGTGATTACTTTATGGGATCTGATTTCACTTACGATGACCTTGGAGAAAGAAAACCTTCACAGGATAAGCACAGAATTTTGAGGGAAGAAAAGTACAGAGGCGAAGATTGTTATGTGATTGAGAGTATCCCCAAGGATCCTGATTACATGTATTCGAAAACGATAACATGGGTTGTCAAAGGCAAGTGGATCGGATTGAAGCGGGAATTTTACGATGAGGATGGAGAGTATTTGAAGACGCTGATCGTGGACAAGTACGAGAAAATAAAGGGTTACTGGATCATCACAAAAGTGACGATGGACAATGTGCAGAAGAATCACAAAACGATTATGGAATTAAAGGACATAAAGATAGACACAGGGATACCATCGAGGATGTTTACAGAGAGGATGATGAGGAGAGGATTGTAAAATATGGGCGGAGCGGCGGCTTCGCCGCCGCTCCGCCCACTTCCACAAGGAGGTTTTAAAATGAATAAAAAATTAATTACCGCACTCATATTCCTGACCACAATTGGCGTAATTCAGGCACAAAAGTTAAATTTCTCTGGATTCCTCAGAAATTACACCGGTGTTCTTGTTAGCTTGGATAATGAATTTGCCATTATCCAGAACACCTTTAATTTGAACATCGAGCAAAACAGGGATAAGATTGCATTTAAATTCAATCCCTATGTCAATCAGTATTCTGGAAAAAATATAGAATTCGGTGTTAGAGAAGCTTACCTTGATATCTATTTCCCATCTGTTGATGTTAGAATTGGTAAGCAACAGATAATCTGGGGAAAGGCTGATGGTGTCTTTATCACAGACATCGTTTCACCTAAAGATTTAAGGGAGTTCATCCTGCCAGATTTTGATGAGGTAAGAATGGGGATAACGAGTGTTAAGGCCGATTACTATGTGGGCGATAATACATTTGAAGTTGTGTGGATACCAGCGTTTGTACCTGATAAGTTTCCTGAACCCGGTAGTATCTGGAAGCCGCAACTTCCGACATTTCCTGCTCCATTCAGATTTGATTCATCGAGAATGGTTGTTGAAAAGAGTCTCGAAAATAGCGAGTTTTTTGCGAAATTTTCAGTCCTGTCTCGACTCGTAGATTTTGAACTAATGGCAGGCTATGCATGGGATGATGATCCTGTTATTCATGTTGTAAAACATGTTACACGACTTGATTCGCAGAGGATTAGACTCGATAGTCTGACACTCTATCCAGAATATCATAGATTAGAGATAGGTGGTGGAAGCTTCAGCACGACACTCGGTCCTGTTGTCCTCAGAGGGGAAGGTGCTTTTTACTCAGGAAAGTATTTCAACACTCAGGATCCAGGTGCACTGGAGTCAGTGGTTGAAAAGAATTATCTACATTATCTGGTGGGAGTGGATTATACGCTTATGGGATGGCATCTCAGTGGTCAGTTCATTCAGAGGGCAATTCTCGATTACGAAGATTCTATCAAAGAGGATGAATTTTCCAGCATGGCAACTTTCCTTGCTGATAAGAAATTCTGGAATGAAACGCTTGATATAAAGTTTTTCGCATACTACGATTTTAATGGAGAGTCGTCCCTTCTGCGTCCGTCTGTGGCTTATGACCTTGCTGACGGTTTTAATATCCTCGTCGGTGCGAATGTATTCACAGGAACAGAGGGCTTATTCGGCCAATTCACCAACAACGACATGGTGTATGTGAAAGTGAAGTA
>CAYNMM010000010.1:0-5456 GCA_964398355.1 uncultured bacterium | reverse complement strand
AGCCGAAAGACAAAATGGGACCTCGTAGCTGCAAAATTCGATAACCAATGGGTTTTGACAAATTCTGGATTGCATCGAAAAATTGCAGAGTGGATATTTGCTCGTGGAATACCGTTCGGAGAGTTGAAATCGATCACACCGGAAATTAAAAGAGGGAATAGCCGCCTCGACTTTCTGCTGAAAAATTCATCGGATGAAAGAATCTGGGTGGAGACAAAAGGTTGTACACTTGCACTTAATGGAAGGGCCATCTTCCCTGATGCACCGACTGAAAGAGGGAAAAGGCATGTTGAGGAATTGATTGAATTGAGAAGATCGGGCGAGAGGGCAGCTATCGTTTTTCTGGTTATGAGACGGGACTCCCTGTGTTTTTACCCAAACATAGAAACCGACCCAGAATTCTCGAAATCATTCTTCAAGGCAATCGCTGCCGGAGTAGAAGTCTATTCCCTACTCTTCGAATTCACCCCACCAAAACTAATATACAAACACCAAATCCCTATGTGCAAATAAGAAATAATTCTGCAGGATTAACTCTCGTCATTACTTCCGGACCTGTTATCAAAAACATTAAGAAAGCCGATAAACTTTCTACAAATCCACTTTATTTAATCAATTATAGATAGCTACTATTTATGGATAAAATTTGAACTCGAAGGATACTTGTATTTGAGGAAGTACCAAGTATGTTCATAAAAATGTTGCACTATCTTTAAAAACAAGTTCATACTTTCAATTAGGTTCTTCCTAAAAAGAGGACAAAAAGGATGGAGAGAACTTTAAAGAAATGGAAAACCGCAATCCTAAGGTATTACGAAATTGGGGGTGAGTTTTATAAAAAATATAAAACCGAGTACTTGGTGTCTTCTTTCCTCACCATACTTGCATCATTATTGATATTCCCGATTCCAATTTTCACCAGAAAATTAATTGATGTGATTTATAGAAAGGGAAATTACCACGAAATTTTACAACTGGTTCTCTTGATTCTCCTAACTCTTGCGGTTTCAAAAATACTTTCATTCATCGGAAATCTCATGTTTTATAAACTGAATTCCAAGATTATCTTACTGCTTCGTGAGAAAATGTTAACCAAAATTCTAAAAAGTAAATTTGACCTTTTTAGACAATATAGCACTGGCTATCTGTTAAGTAGGGTTACTGAAGATCCCGGGTATCTGAATACATTGTTTGGCCAACAGGTTATCAATTTATTTCAAAATTCTATTATTGCAATTATCTCACTTTTTGGACTTGCTTTCATAAGTCTTAAATTATTTATTTTTGTCACAATCGTAATCCCACTGCTTGTGGGTTTAACCATTTACTTTAGTAAGAAAATGAGGCGTATATTTCCGGTATTTCTCGAAAGGAGGGCAAAAGAAATATCCACACTTCAGGAAAGCCTGAATGTTTTTGCATTTCTAAAAACTGCTCTAAGAGAGATCGTTGGCATACGGAGATATTTTTCCGATGCTTTGGAAACACATAGAACAAATGTAAGTTATGGGAAATTTCATTTTGGGAACCTATCCATTTCTACATTCGTGACTCAAGTTACTCCGATTCTCGTTTTCGGATTGGGTGGATACTGGGTACTTTCAAATCAAATGACACTTGGAACCCTAATAGCTTTTAACATGTTTCTGGGGTATTTATTCACAGCCATAAACGAACTGTTAAATACAAATATCACCCTGCAGGTAGCTCTCTCAGCACTCGAGAGGATACATGAGATTTTGAATTACCCCGAGGAAAAATACGTTGTCGTAAACAAACCGGTAAATTCTATCAAACTTGTGAATTTGTCTTTTAAATACGATGATAGAGAAGTGTTGAAAAACATAAACTTATCGGCTAAAAGAGGAGAAAAAGTAGGGATTGCTGGTGTTTCTGGTGAAGGTAAAACTACTCTTTTGAAAATAATGAGTGGAGTTCTATATGACTTTTCCGGCGATTATATCGTTAATGGAGAGAAATTGGATGTAGAGAGAATAATAGGTTTAAGAACGAAAATGGCAATTGTTTACCAGGAACCTATATTACTGAGGGAATCCATCAGATACAATTTGAAGATATTAAATCCACTTGCTTCAGATTCAGAAATGTTCGACATTATGCAAAAACTTCAAATGCACGATTTCATACAATCTTTACCTCATGGATATGACACGCTAATAGACATGAAGAATTTCAATCTTTCTGTTGGGCAAAAACAGAGAATTGCATTTGCCCGTGCCTATTTAAAACACCCTGATGTAATGTTATTAGACGAAATAACTTCAAATCTCGATGTGGAAAGCGAAGAAGTTTTACTTTCAGTTTTGGCAGAATTAAAAGACGCAATCATCATAATAGTTTCTCACAAACCTGCCCCTTTAACTTTGTGCGATAAAGTCTATCTGATAAAAAACGGCATAAGCACAGAATTTTTAAATATAGGTAATTTGAAAGATAGATTGGATTAAACAGTTATAAAGGGAAAATCGATACACGAAATTTTTCATCACGTGGAATAAGATTTTTCATCGCATGAAAAATCTTATTCCACGCATGTCAATGTATAAGAGAAAATTCTGTTTACATATACCCCAAACTTTTCAACAGCTTTTTGAGTTCTTCGCGTCTTTGGGCTCGGGATTTTTTTCTCTCCTCAGCTTCATGCCACAACTTCTTCTCAAACTCAGAATGAGGAGTGTATGGTTTCAGTGGTGCGGGGCAGAAATTCTCATCTATATGAACGAATGTCATAAAAGCAGTTGATGTATGATTTAGTTCATTTTTTGCTGGATTCTCGCCAAATATATTGACACCAATCTCCATCGATGTATGACCGACATAATTCAGATATGCATTCATCGTCATAATATCGCCAACTCTCAATGGTGAATAGAAATCCATAGCATCAAGAGAAGCCGTAACAACTGGACCTCTCGCGTATCTTATCGCAAGAATCGCAGCAAGCTGGTCAAGTTCAAGCATAAGTTTACCCGCGAACATCAGCCTACCAAAGGTTGCATCTTCTGGCATCACAATTTTGGAAACTGACACACGGTACTGGGTTTCAACATTCAGTAATTCTTTTACCCTTATTGTATCCTCCTTTTTTCTTTTTAACCTGCGGAGCCGCTCTTCTCTCCTTTTGATGGCAGCTTCGTAGATGTCAATTTCATCCGGAGCGGGTTCAATTTTCTGTGGAATTTCTCGAGGTTTCCCTTCGCTATCAACAGCTACATAAGCCATGTGCGAAGAAGTTGTAATTTTCTTCTCACCTGTCTGTGGGTTCTCAGAATGAACGACTATGCTGACCTCCATTGAGCTTCTCCCAACATACTCCACCTGGGCTTTGAATATGACTATTTCACCAATTTTTATGGGATTTATAAAGTCAATATCGTCCATTGAGCCGAGGACAGCAGGTCCGCGCGCTACTCTGGATGCTGCCATAGAAGAGGCTGTTGTAAGCCAGTACATTAGCCTGCCACCATAGAGTCCACCAAGGATGTTGGCGTGCTCCGGCAGCACAAGCTGGATCATCTCAACACGTGTATCACGTATATGGAGCATTTATTTCTTTTTCTTCTTGAAGAAGGAAAAGATTTTCTTTATGCCGCTTTCCTCCTTCTCTTTTTCTTCTGACTCTTCTACAGGTTCTTGAGCGGCAGTTCGGGTTTCAACTGGTTGTGCAGAAGCTGTCCTGGATTTCTCGACAGAAGCTATCTTTTCGAGCAATTCTTTTCTCTTGGCCTCGATGTCTTCAACACCTTCAGGAGCTTCGAATATACTCGTCTCAAGCTCATCGGGTTTGGGGCCGACCATTTTAAGAACCTTGGAAGCCTCAGGGTCTACAAGACCATAGGGCTTAAAGAATTCGTAGGCACCCCAGAGAATTTTTAGAACCTTCTGAGGTTTTTCATCGTAGAGGTTTTCTCCCATATCTTGAGCTCTCATACCGAATTCCAATAGCACCTGGTCAAACATCTCCGGAGGCATTTCTGGCAAACGTGCAGCTTCTGCTATTCCAAGCTTCTTATCAACCACAAGATAACCGCCTCTCACATTTCCACGTCTTGTAAGTCTTGCAATGATGTATAAAAAATGATCCGATTTCTTGTAATCTGTTATTTTTGAGGCAAATAATCTGGCAAGATAGGGCTTTTCCTGCTCTACGGCTTTGGCCCTTTTTAAACGTTCCTGTTTTTCTCTACGTTTCTTTAATTTTTTCTCAATTGATCTTTTCTTCTTTTTCACTTTCTTTCCCATTTTCACTCTCCTCTTTGATTACTTGAATGTGGAGTTCACGCAACTGCTGTTCATCCACACTGGAGGGTGCACCTTCAAAGAGAGCCTGAGCCTTTGTAGTTTTGGGGAATGGAATAACATCACGGATGCTCTCTCTACCTGCAAAAATAGCGACAAATCTATCGAATCCAACAGCGATTCCACCATGCGGAGGGGCACCATATTCGAGTGCCTCAAGAAGAAAACCGAATCTGCTTTCCATTCTCTCTTTTGTAAAGCCTATCTTCTCCATTATCTTTTCCTGAAGCTCTCTTCGATGAACCCTGATCGAGCCCGAGGCAAGTTCCACGCCATTCAAAACAAGGTCATACTGCTTGGCAATAACTTTAAGGGGATCAGTGTCAAGAAATTGAAGAGTATCTTCCTTTGGATGGGTGAACATGTGATGCGCAGGCTCCAGCTCACCAGTATCCTCGTTTATTTCGTACAGTGGAAAATCAACAATCCAGAGGAATTTGAGCTGATTCTCATTGATCAATTTGAATCTCTTTGCAACCTCCAGTCTCAGGAGACCAGCAATTTTGAAAGCTGCTGGATCTTTATCTGCAATTAGAAGGTAAGTACCACTTCCCTCAGGAATGAAATTTACATATTTAGAGAGCTGACCTGAAGTTTTTCCACTCTCAAATTTAAACCACAGTAAACCCCCAGCTCCCTGACTTTTTGTAAATTCTGTCAGCTCTTCAATTTGCTTTCTTGATAAATTGCGTGGTACCTTAATCCCTACGACCTTTCCACCGTTATCGAGGACATCCCGCAAAATACGAAATTCTGTATTTTTGAATTTATTCGTTAGGTCTTCAAGCTCCATTCCGAATCTAAGATCAGGCTTATCAATTCCAAACCTTCTGATCGCCTCGTGATAAGTGAGTCTCTCAAATGGAATCTGTATGTCAATTCCCATAACCTCATCCAGGACACTTTTCATCAATCTCTCCACAAGGGACAAAACATCGTCCACGTCGACAAAACTTATCTCAAGATCGATCTGTGTGAACTCAGGTTGTCTATCCGCCCTGAGATCCTCATCCCGGAAACATCTGACTATCTGGAAATAACGGTCGAAGCCAGAAACCATCAAAATCTGCTTATAAAGTTGAGGAGATTGAGGAAGTGCATAGAATTTTCCCGGGTAAATCCTCGAAGGGACGATA
>CAYNMM010000009.1:0-4136 GCA_964398355.1 uncultured bacterium | reverse complement strand
CAGTATCTTAAAAACTATTAAGGTGTTTGAAAAATATTTTACCAGCAATCACTTCCCTTCTCACTTTTGAAAAAACTCCATTTATTTTCCCCTCGCGTTTACAGGAGAAACCTCACTAACAACTTATCTCCGACTCTGTGGGAAAAGTTTTTTTGTCTATCTCCTATCCAGCAGGGTGGAAAGGGCCTTTCGTCCATCTTCTCTGCCATGGAGGAGGAGACTCTTGTTCATCTCCCTTCCTACTTGTGAGAGGAGATTGAAGGGGGACGAGTATTTACTCCCTCCTCAATCCTCCTCCGCTGAGCTTTGATTTGTGTGGGGGAGGTTTGAGAAGAATTTTCCACAGTGCTAACGCACTGTGTGAGAGGAAGTTAAAAATTACATTTCCCCCTTTTCACAAAGCATTTTTTCAAACAGTCTCTCTAAAAAACCATCTACACCATATAAGTCCACCTGTAAAATATTCGTTATCAATCATCAAAAATGTGACTGCGGGTGGCAAGTATTAAAAATTGTGGTTAGACTTTACCAATTGACCTGTTCAAATTTTTTGCTCAGAAAATAATGGAGTGACACACCCTGCTCACTCAATACTCCATAAGTAAAATGCCAGAGCCAATCACCAGTAGACATGAAAACACCGTTCTCAAATTTTTCAAGATATGGATAATGTATATGACCGTGAACAACCGCATTATATCCATCTTTAAAGATTTCCATCACAGCAGGGTTAACCGGATTTTTTATCTCCTGTCGGAGCGAGCGAACTCGCGATCTTTTGGACACAAAGTTGGCAATGGCTATTCCGATATCTGGATGAATTAACCGATAAAGAAATCTTGACACTTTATTTCCCATAATTAAACGTATCACTCTACCTCCAAGATCCGTCTTTCTGAGAACATCTCCATGTGCAAGGAAAATACGCTTTCCGCCTAATTCGAGTTCAAAATCACACGGATGTACCTCAATTCCCATATCCTGGAAAAATCCATCTGCCCACATGTCATGATTACCACCAACAAAAACAACTCTATGAGCTTTACTAAAATCAGAGAGTTTTTTCAATATATCAAAATAAATTTTTGGAATAACACGCCCGTACTCAAACCAGAAATCGAAAATATCACCGAGAAGAATTAAGCCATCCGCATCTTGCCATATTTCATCAAGAAAATCAAAGAAAAGGTTTCTTCGTCTCTCATCCGGGTAATCGTCAAGTTCAAGTCCGAAGTGACTGTCTGAGATTACGTAAATATTCAATTCTCCCTTTCCTCCAGTGATTTTAAGTAAAATAGAGCGGCAATTGGCTCAAAAGTCAGAACAGGGATAAGCCAGAAAAAGCCCACCTTCAGTTTCCACATTAAGAGTGCCGTTGAATTATAAAAGATAGATAGCATGCTTAAACCTGTTATTATCAAATAGTCCCTAAACTCTGAAACTTTTCTTTCTATCATGGATTTAAAACTGAATGTTAAAAATGTCCCACCAAGAGGGATAGTGTACAGAATCAAGAGAACAGGCGAACCTAAGCTCCAGCTTTTTTCACCATAGAAAAAAGTAATTAATAAAACTAAGAGTTCCGGTATCAAAAATGAGAACATAAAAATTACCATTGTCAGGATATTTTACACAAAATCGAGTGACCTTACACCCCTTTTATTTTTCAGGTGGTGAAATTCCATAACTTTTTAACTTTCTATAAAGTGTGGAGGCGTCAATTCCAAGTGCTTCGGCAGCTCTCTTTTTATTCCAATTAAAAACTTCAAGTGCCTTCAATATATATCTTCTTTCAAGTTCATCAAGCGTCATTATACTTTCGGGAGTAACATCTTTAATATCTGACTCACTGAAGGTATCAAGATTCAGGTCTCTTGCTATATTATCAGGTAAGACATCAACATCTATTACGTTTCCAACAGATAGGATGTACATACTTTCGATCACATTCTCAAGTTCTCTAATATTTCCTGGCCAATCGTACTTCAAGAAGATATTCAGCACCCTCTGGGTTATAAATTTTTCCCCACTTTTGTATTTCAGTTGCATTCTTTTCAAAAAATATTGTACAAGGAGTGGAATATCATCCTTCCTCTCTCTCAATGGTGGCAGATTAATCTTTACAACATTCAATCTGTAATAAAGATCCTCTCGAAATTTCCCCTCCTTAACAAGTTCTTCCAGTTCTTTGTTTGTTGCAGCTATAATTCTAACATTAACTCTTTTAACTTTGGTAGAGCCAACTGGAAAGAACTCTCCTTCTTGAATAACACGCAACAGTCTCACCTGTAACTTTGGGGAAGCCTCTCCAATTTCGTCGAGGAATATGGTGCCATTATTGGCCTCATCAAAGAACCCGGGCTTGTTTTTTTCAGCACCTGTGAAAGCGCCCTTCACGTACCCGAAGAGTTCACTTTCAATAATTTCTTCCGGGATTGCACCAATATTCACAGCGACAAATGGCTTGTCAGCTCTATAACTCAAATTATGAATAGCCCTTGCAATTAACTCTTTACCCGTGCCACTTTCACCTGAGATTAAAACGTTCGCATCAGTCTGAGCTACTTTTCTCACAGTCTCGAGGACTTTTCTAAATTTTTTGTTCTTTCCGATAATATCGGGAAATGCAAGGGCTTTGTACCTTTCAACTTCACGTTTAAGTTCCACGTTCTCAAGTTTTACTCTACGCGTTTCAAGGGCACGTTTTGTTATAAGTGTAACTTCTTCAAGTTTCAGGGGTTTTGTCAGATAATCATGGGCACCGAGTTTTATAGCCTCTACGGCCGAATCTATGGTCCCATGTGCTGTAATTATTACAACTTGAATGAATGGATCAAGATTTTTTATAAATTTCAGGACATCCATGCCTGTCTCATCATAACCTTTGAAAATCAGATCAAGCAGTACAAGGTCAGGGTGCCACTCGGACACAAGTCTTCTGGCTTCATCGGGATTAGCAGCAGTCTTTATATCGTATCCCTCGTCTTTCAATATCAAACTCAGAATTCTTGTTACATTGTGCTCATCATCTACTATCAGAACTTTCTCTTTTTCCATACGCTTTTCCCCTATATTTCTTAATCACAATTACAAAAGCAGTTCCAATGTCCTTATACGAGTACAATTTTATCTCACCACCATTAAGTTCAACAAGTCTCCTGACAATACTGAGTCCGAGCCCTGTACCGGTCCTTTTCGTAGTATAAAACGGGTAAAAGACCTCTTCTTTAATATCTTCTGGAATACCAGGACCATTATCTTCAACTATTATGGCAACATGGTCCTCATCAATTTCTGGTTCAAAAGCGAATTCCGTATCAGAAAATACTTTGTAAGACTTTGTCCCGTCGTAAAGAGTCACTGTTATGTATCCTCCATTTTTGCGGGATTCTATCAATGCATCATAAGCGTTAGAAACCAGATTGTAAAGAATCTGCTCGAGATGCCTTCTATCGAACTCCACCACCACATCTGGGGCTGCAATATTGGAAATGGTGTAAAAAACCGCGTCTATATCCCTAATCGCTTGAGAAGCATACTGTGCAATTGTGTAAAACTCTGTTCCGAGAGAAAGAAGAGATGGTTTAAATTTATCAACATTGGTAAAATTTTGCAATGTTTCCACAAAATTTACAATTCTTTCAAGGTCATCCTCTGCCGCTTTTATGAGAATCTCTTCAGATTCAGTCAATCTTATATTGTTCTTCCTCACAATATCACGGATTTTACCAACCGCAATACTGATCGAATTTAAAGGGATCCTGATCTCATGACCAATCTGGGCAGTAAATTCTCCAATTGCGGCAAATTTCTCCTGTACGCGTAGTTTCTTCTCAATCTCTTTTACTTCTGTTATATCCTGGAAAACAACAATGACATATCTCGGGAAAAGTTCAAATTCGTCCTTCACAAATGAAACAGAGATGCCAATTGGCTTTGTCCTTCCGTCCTGGCTTCTGATATTTATTTCTTCCCTGTCAACTGGTTCCTCCTCATTTATAGCATCTTCTACTTTTTGAGCAAACTCAGGAACATACAACTTCAATTCCTTGAGATTTGTGGTTGGTAAACTTTTCAACTCAAGTATCTTTTTAGCTGACTGATTCATGTAGAGGATATTCTTCCTGCTATCGAGG
>CAYNMM010000008.1:0-7251 GCA_964398355.1 uncultured bacterium | reverse complement strand
AACCGCAGATGCATATCATATAACAGCCCCGGAGCCTGATGCTGATGGCCCCTCTCTATCCATAAAATATGCACTGGAAGACGGAGGAATAAAGCCTGAAATGGTTGATTATATCAACGCTCACGGCACATCTACCCCATTGAATGATAAGGTTGAAACTCTCGCAATAAAGAAAGTTTTCGGTGAATATGCTTATAAAGTTCCCATCTCTTCGACAAAATCCATGATCGGTCATTTACTTGGTGCAGCTGGTGGTGTTGAAGCTATTGCAACAATTCTTTCGATTTATAATGGCAAAATTCACAAAACCAGAAATTATGAGAATCCGGACCCTGAATGTGATCTTTATTATGTCCAGGATGGACCCATTGAAAAAGATGTAAATTATGCAATTTCGAACTCTTTTGGTTTTGGAGGGCACAACGCAACACTTCTATTTAAAAAATTTGAAGAGTAATTTCAATCGGAGCAAATTTCATCCATCTCTTTCAGGTCCATTTTTCATTGACATAGCTTGATTTTTGAAATATAATGCCGTTACAAATGTAAAGGAGGAAATCAATGAAGTGGATACTTGGAATTATTGACACGATTCTTGCAGTCATTCTGGTCTATATCCTGGTTTACCCCAAAATTCAGGCAAGTAAAATTGTAAACGCAACTGTGTTGTACGAAGAGGGCCTTGGAAGTCTGCCGCTGTATGTGGCAGAAGAGCAGGGGTATTTTGACTCAGTTCGTGTAAACGTTAACCTTCAAAAGGTGATGCATCCGGGTGAAGAGATTGATAAATTACTTAAAGGTAGTGCCCAGGTAGCTGTCGGTATGAACTGGATCGATTTTGTCTATAAGAGTGCCTTAAGACCTCAAGCAATGAAAGTGTTGTACTCCATGGAATCTACAATTGAATCCCCCTATACTGCCCTGTTTTTTGTCAAAAAAAGGAGACGGGTCTACATACCCAAAAAGATCAATTATAAAAGATTTTTCAGGAGACACAGGATTAGAGTAATTGGTTGCCTGAAGAAGGCGAAAGAGGAACGGTTAATGAAATATATGCTAAAGCAACTTGGTGTGGATACACGTGATCTTGAATTTACAGAGATTGACCCTGCCAATCTCGATTCGGTAATTAAAAAGAAATCTGTGGATTTGATTCTTGCTTATGAACCCTATAGATCCTACTTGATGAAAATGCCCGCAAAAGTCGTTTTGATTGGAGATGCCTTCTTTGAGAAAAACATTTTCTCCCCATATCCAGACGCACTTGGATTTACGAGTGTTGTAAATCTAAAGCTTTCAAAGAAATCGGTTGTTAGAGTAAAAAGGGCTCTCGATATGGCCATCAACTTTATAAGAAAAAATCCGGACGATGCGATGAAAATACTCGATAAAAGTTTAAACCTGCCTGATGATCTTGTTTTTGAACTGCCAAAGATTGAGAAATACGATGAGATAGAATTTGTCATTTATAAAAAGTTTATCGATTATCTTAAGAATGCAGAGATTATTTTAATTCAGATTGATCCTGAAGTTTATAGATTGGCAAGACAGGATATACAATAGAGGAGGTCAGGATCATGTCTAAATTTAATGGGGTAAAAATTAAGTACTATGGACACTCAGCATTTAAATTGACCTCTCCGGAAGGAAAGGTCGTACTCATTGATCCATGGCTTACGAACCCGATAGCGCCCAAAGGTGCCCTTGAAGAGCTTGATAGGGTTGATTTAATTCTTGTAACTCATGGACATGGGGATCACATTGGAGATACCATACAGATTGCTAAGAAGTTTGATGCCCCGGTTGCAGCTATATTTGAGATTGCAGTCTGGCTTTCAAATCAAGGAGTTTCTAATACCATTGGGATGAATAAGGATGGAACAATAGAAGTTGGAGGGATAAAAGCGACCATGGTGGATGCCACACATTCGTCTTCTATTGATACTGGAAGTGGATTTGCCCCGGGTGGGGAGGCCGCAGGTTTTATTGTTGAATTCGAGAATGGATTTAAAGTCTATCACACTGGTGATACAGGATTCACTGGAGTAATGCCGATTATAGGTGATTTTTACAAACCTGATCTTTTGATGATTCCTATAGGAAGTGTATTCACACTTTCACCTGAGAGTGCAGCCTATGCTGTCAAACTTATAAAACCCAAATGGATAATTCCAATGCACTTTGATACATTTCCGGTTTTAACCGGTAAGCCTGAGCAGTTCAGGGAGGCACTTGATCCAGAGTATAGAGAAAGGTTGATAGTGATGTACCCGGGCGGTGAAGAGGAGTAGAAGCTATTCAATATTTTTGCGGGGGCGGCCCTTAGGGCCGCCCCCGCAAAAATAAAAAACTGAAGTTCTGATTTTTGCTGAATTTAATTGACATTCCATCAACCCTCTGTTAATTTATTAATCGCACTCTATCCTTCCCTGAGAGGTGATTGTATTGGAAAAATTCTTGGTTAAAGATGATATTTGTCTGTTTACCGAAAAGTATGGATTTTCAAATACTTATGTTAATCTCTACGTTGTAAGAGACGAGGAGCCTGCTCTGATAAACGTTGGCCCTCCAGAAAAGGTGCAGGATTTCCTCGATTTCGTTGACACTCACATCCCTCTAAAAGAGATCAGGTACGTTTTTCTCCTGGATAGTGAGAGAGAACATGTTGGAGGTATTCCAGTTGCTGTTAGTAGAATGCCATGGGCAAAATACATAACGTCTTACCTGAACTACGACCTGATAATAAACTACACAGCTGATATAAAGCTCGAAATGATGAGAGAGAAGTGGAAAATGAAGCTTGGGAAAAGAGAAGTTAGATTTTTCGAGGCAATGATACCAACACCAGAATCTCTTTTCCTCTATATAGATGGCGTTCTATTTACAGGTAGTGCATTCGCTATTGATTTTGCTGGTTCAAATATAGATGAATCGGACCGTTCAGAAGAGATTAAAGAACTTTTTTATCTTTTCAGAAAGAGAGCTCATAAAATAGCAGAATATATGGAGAAACTGGCTAATTTCAGGATAGAGATGATTGCACCCGCTCACGGACCTGTATTGTCGGGTAAGACCTCTTTCTATATAGAGCAATGGAAAAACTTGAGCAATTCATTCAAAGAGCAGAATTGAAGGTCAAAACACTTAAAGAGAGATTCAGGTGGCTGGATCGTACGGAAGTGGAGCGTTTGATTGATCACACACTCTTGAAACCATACGCGAGTTTTGAGGATCTAAAAGACTTTTTCATCCAGGGAAGCAAATTTAAATTTGCCTCCTTTTGTGTAAATTCCGCATTTGTGCCTTATTTAAAAGAACTTTCCCTCAATAGCAATGTATTTGAGTCTAAAATCTGTGCAGTGGTGGGATTTCCGCTTGGGGCGATGCTGTCATCCGCTAAGGCTCAGGAGGCCGAATTGGCTGTAAGACATGGTGCGTCTGAAATTGACATGGTCATTAATATTGGTTTTTTAAAATCGAAACAATTCAGGAAAGTTCTTGAAGATATAGAGGGTGTAAGAGAAGTAATTGGAAAGGAGATTATATTAAAGGTCATCATAGAAACCTGCTATCTCTCTGATGAAGAAAAGGTGATAGCGACAGAGATTGTGAAGGACTCAGGTGCTGATTTTGTGAAAACTTCTACAGGATTTGGTCCAAAAGGGGCTGATCCATTCGATGTGGCGCTCCTCAGTGAAGTTGCTGAGGATAAGATTAAAGTTAAGGCAGCTGGAGGGATACGCAACTATTATTCAGTTTGTGTGTTTAATGCACTTGGTGCGGAGAGAATAGGAACCTCATCAGGTATTAAAATAATGGGAGAAATTTAGACGGGGGTTAATAGAGTATGCTTGATGTTAAAAAGATTTCGAGAGATTATAGGATTTCCCATGTTACTAAATGGTTTGTTCTTGCTGTCCTTGTAGGGATAGTTTCAGGATTAGGGGCAGTTGTTTTTGTGTATGCGATAAAGATTACACAGTCACTTGCTATCGAGAAATTTGCACATTATCGATTCCCAGTACCATTCGGAGAAGCCGGGCGTGAAACTGTGAAATATATGGTGGGCGACAGGTTTTTACTCTTCGTTTCTGTAACTATTGGTGGATTACTGGCTGGATTGTTGATATTCAACTTTGCTCCTGAGGCAGCTGGCCATGGTACTGATGCCGTAATTAAAGCTTTCCATAGATTCAGAGGATATGTAAGGCCTATAGTCCCGGTAATTAAGACTATAGCGTCAGCAATTACAATAGGAACCGGAGGTTCGGCTGGACGTGAGGGACCGATTGCACAGATTGGATCAGGTTTTGGTTCATTTCTGGCTACAAAATTGAAACTGAGTGATAGGGATAGGAGAATACTCCTTATAGCAGGGGTCGGCGGAGGAATTGGTTCAATTTTTAGAGCTCCTCTTGGAGGAGCACTGTTTGCTGTGGAGGTGCTTTACCGGGGAGCAGATGTTGAAACAGATGCCGTTATCCCTTCGATTATTTCAGCAATAGTCGCTTACGCAGTCCTTGGCTTTTTCGTAACTTGGAAACCAATATTTATAACCCCTAAGTACGAATTTAATGTCTTTGACCTACTTTACTTTGCAATAATTGGGGTTGCAGTGATACCGATGGCTTACCTTTACGTGAAGACATTTTATTATGTTGAAGAGAAATTTAGAGAAGCGCGTATGCCAGCGATTTTCAAGCCGATGGTAGGTGCTGCACTTGTAGGTTTGATCCTATTATTTTTACCTCACGTGGCAGGTACAAGTTACGGGTGGTTACAACTTGCAATGCTGGGTAAGGTCAGTTTGTGGATGATGCTGGCTATTTCGCTGGGCAAGATCCTTGCTACTGCTCTGACAATAGGTTCAGGTGGTTCAGGCGGAGTTTTTGCTCCTTCTCTTGTTATTGGAGGAATGTACTCTGGTATGATAGGGAAACTCTTTGCCCTGCTTGATCCAAGGATTGGTGATATATCTCCTTTTATTCTTGTTGGAATGGGGGCGTTTTTTGCAGCTGCTGCGAAAGTTCCCATTGCGACAATTGTTATGGTGGCAGAAATGACAGGAAATTATGATCTTCTTGTCCCCATTACTCTTGCCGCTTCGCTCGCCTTTTTAATTTCCGGCGAGTGGACTATTTATCATGAACAGGTACAGACAAGATTTGATTCACCTGCGCATAGAGGTGAGTTCATTGTCGACGTTCTCGAAGATATTAAAATCAAAGATGTTATTTCCACTCCACAGAAGAATGTGATCCAGATTCCAGAAAATATGAAAGTGAGAGATGCTTTGAAAAAAGCAGCCCTAAGAAAAATTGCCTGTTTCCCTGTTATATCAAAAGATGGGAACTTAAAAGGAATTCTGTATACTGATGATCTGAGGTCTATTGTGTTTGGAGGAGAATTTGAAGACTTGAAGGATATTCTAATTGTCGGTGACGTGTTGAGAGAGAATGTTCCATATCTTACCCCTGAAGATAATCTACAGAAGGCTCTTAGCCTGTTTATAAAAGAGGGGGTTGATGCCCTTCCAGTGGTTTCTACTGATGGCAAGAAATGCATAGGAGTTCTGACAAGACATGATGTAATGAATGCTTACGATAAGGAAATTGTGAAAAGGGTAGAGCGGGAAGATTAAGATTATTTAAACCCAAAGATTTACGAAATTTGCCTGTAATTTCTTGACTTTTACCCTTGTTTGTTTTTAAATAAAAGGCGGGAGGTATTGTTATGGAGAAAATTTTATTAATAGGTGAAAATATTCCATACCTTGAATCCATAGCCGAGGAATTTAAGAAGCTCGGTTTTTCTTCCTTTACGGCGGGAGAGGAAGAGGATGGGCAAAAGATCATCAAAAACCAGGTACCAGATGTAATCCTTATGCCTCAGGGGATAAAACGGTTTAATGCGTTAAAGCTTGTATTTAATTTAAGAGAAGTAAATCTCCTCTCAAAACTCGTTTATCTTCACAAGGAAGATGTGATTCCTAATCCACCTGATGACAGTTTCTATCTTTTTGTTCCGGATTCCCTCTCACCTGATCTCATAGTTACCAGGGTAGTAGAGAAGATTGACGAGATCCACCCTCTGGGTGAGATGAGCATCAGGGATGTGTTGTGGATGCTGAAATTTGAAGGGAAATCGGCGATACTACGAGTTTTTACAGATGAAGCTGAAGGAGAGATTATTGTTGTCGATGGTGACCCTGTATCCTGTAAGGTCGGTGTGGACTCGGGTGACAAAGCACTTGAAACACTTGTTCACCTGGAAAGTATTGCTTACGAAATTTCGTGGGATGTTCCTCAAGATGTTGAGAGAAATATTGTCAGTGATTACAAACATTTTCTCGGTGAGCCAGTGTTAGAATCTCATGAGGCAGAGGTGAAATCTGGAGAAGTGAAAAACCTTGAAGATCTTTCTCTGGAGCTTGATAAAGATATAAAGGAGTTTGAAGTGGGAGAGCCTCTTGAAGAGGAATTCTCATTTGATGATTTTCCCGTATTTGGGGAAGAAGAGGAGAAAGGGGAAAAGGAGGAGTTTCCGTGGAATTTTGAAGGTGAGGAGTTGAAGACAAAAGCGGGAGAAAAGCCAGATGAGGAGGGATTGACTCTTTATGAAGACAAAGATTTGATGAAAGAGACAGAGGAAAAGACAGAAGAGTTTGACACTGAACCACCTGAATCGGTAAGAGAAGAGACACTGGAAAAGGAAGGGGAAGAAATAGAGTTGCCTGAAGAGTTAAACTTGCCGGAGTCCATGGGAGTTAAAAAAGAGACTGAAGAAGAAACAGAAGAGAAAGCTCCAATCGATACAGGAGAAGAGGAGGTTAGCCAAACTGTAGAGTCGGCTCCAGAGATGAAGTTCGAGCCTCAAATGGAGGAGGAATCCATAGAGAAAGAAATTAAAGAAGAATCTGTTGACAAGGAATTCCAGGAAAAACTTTTGAATGGGATTAAACAAGTTACAGGCATAAACTCTGCAATTTTAATAAAGGGAGGAAAAGTAGTTGCTGTTGTACCCGAAGAATCGATTAAAGAGTTTACGCCCTTTATAAAAATTGATGCGGATGAGGGTTATCTTATTTCAGGAGGAAAGATCTATGCAATTGTACATAGAGGGGATTTAGCAGTTATTACATGCTGGAGATCTGGTAAGCCTGGTTTCGCAGTTTACAGTACAAAGAAGTTGTTGCTATACTTACAGGACTAATCATCGTTTTCAAATCTTTTGATTTCTTCAAGTAGTGCT
>CAYNMM010000007.1:0-17924 GCA_964398355.1 uncultured bacterium | reverse complement strand
TCGACTGAGACAATCTCTGCATTTAGCGGTACATTGAAGATCATGAAGATAAAAAAAGATAGGAGGAAATACCTCACTCCTGCATGATTAAATTGTGGACTCCCCATATAAATACCTCCTTTCACTCTCAAAGGGAAGGGAAATGATAAGTCCCCTCTCTTTGAAAGTAGATAAAATGCAAAAATATTTAATTTAAGATTATACGGATATTAAAAAGTTTACGTCAAGGAAAATTCTTTTTCTGGCTAAGACATCGTCCTTCCTGTAATTAAGTCAATTCCTTTCAAATTATCTGATTAACTGGCTATATTTTAGACCTTAGGATTTAGCTTGTTAAATTGTGCATAGCTTAAAATTTGATACTGTCATAATCAAAGTAGATCTATCTTGATAATAGGGAATTGGTCCTTGAAAAACTATGTGAGGATGCAGACATTATCTTTCTACCTGATTTACGGTGTATTTCTGAATAAATTTACATCAATCGATATGTCTCTTATAAGTTTGAAGTTTTTACTTTTTGAGAATCCTGGCTGATAGTAAGGCATAAAGGAGTAAAGTCATCCACATCAATAGTTTAAAGATTAAATACAATCAGTAGCTTCTTCACCAACAACCATATAAACGGGCACATTGGATATGTGTTTCTTATTCTGGAATTCATTACCCACACTCTTTTGTATTTTCATTATCACCAGAGTGTTTCTGTGAATCTTGTTTCTACTTTGTTGTAAGAAGACCGAAAAACTTGACAAGGTTGATTTTGTAGGAAGTTACTATTTGTTTGGAATGGAGGTATTTGTATATTTGTAGTAGATGTGGAGTCGATCTCACATACTGATAGCGAAATCCCCCAATGAACATCTTCTGTAATCTCAAAGTTTTTCTGAATCTTGTGGCCCGGAACCGATCAGAGTAAATATCACATCGCCCTGGAAACGCAAGGAATAGAGAAAATGTTACAATGAGACTAATTTAAATTTGATTCCTTACATCCTGAAGACTCCAAACTTGTGGTCAGGGATCGGGGCATTTAGAGACATTGATATTCCGAGAGCAAGTACAATTCTGGTGTCGAGCGGATCGATGATACCGTCATCCCATAATCTGGCGGTGCTATAATATGCACTTGATTCTTCTTCATATTTTTTGAGTACAGGCTCGCGGATTTTTTGTTCTTCTTCAGGTGAGAGTTCGAGTCCTTTTCTTCTGAGCTGATCTCTTTTGACGGTGACGAGGACATTTGCAGCCTGTTCGCCTCCCATAACGGCGATTTTCGCATTTGGCCACATAAAAAGGAGTCTTGGATTGTAGCCACGGCCCGCCATAGCATAGTTTCCGGCACCATATGAGCTTCCAATGATAACGGTAAATTTTGGTACCTGGGCTGTGGCCACAGCGTGAACCATCTTTGCCCCATCCTTTGCTATCCCACCGTGTTCATACTGTTTCCCCACAATAAATCCTGTGATATTTTGCAAAAATACGATGGGTATTTTTCTAACAGAGCACATGGATATGAAGTGAGCCCCTTTCTGTGCAGCTTCTGAGAATAAAACGCCGTTATTGGCAACAATACATACTGGATATCCCATTATACGGGCGAATCCTGTGACGAGAGTAGTTCCATACCTTGCTTTAAACTCATGGAATCTTGAACCATCAACTATGCGTGCGATGATCTCTCTGGCATCGAAGGGTTTTTTTAAGTCCTTTGGAATTATTCCGTATATTTCTTCTGGGTCATAATATGGTTCCTCTGGCTCGGTTATATCAAGGTGAAATTTTTCAGGTCGATTAAGATTTTCGATGATATTTCGAGCGATCTGGATGGCGTGACGATCGTCAACTGCGAAGTGGTCAGCGACACCTGAGATTCTTGTATGGACATCAGCACCACCGAGCTCTTCAGCAGTAACTTCAACACCTGTGGCTGCTTTTACGAGTGGAGGACCACCTATAAAAATCGTACCCTGTTCTTTTACAATGACGGTTTCATCTGACATGGCGGGGACATACGCTCCCCCGGCTGTGCATGATCCCATGACAATGGAAATCTGGGGGATATTATTGGCGGACATTCTGGCCTGATTGTAGAAAATCCTGCCAAAATGCTCTTTGTCCGGGAATACTTCAGCCTGGAGTGGCAAGAATACACCACCTGAGTCCACCATATAGACACACGGCAGGTGGTTTTCCATTGCTATTTCCTGAGCCCTGATATGCTTTTTTATGGTCTCTGGAAAATAAGTCCCACCCTTTACAGTTGCATCGTTTGCGACAATACACACCTCTTTTCCATGGACAACACCTATTCCTGTAATGATTCCCGCAGCAGGGACCTGGTTATCGTACATTCCCCATGCTGCAAGTGGAGATAGCTCAAGAAAAGGTGTGTTTTTGTCAAGAAGTAGCTCGATTCTTTCCCTCACAAGAAGCTTTCCTCTCTCTCTGTGTCTCTTTATGGCTTCTGGTGGACCCCCTTTTTTGACCTGCTCAAGCCTTTCGCGGAGCTGTTTTACGAGCTCCTTGTGATATCTCATATTCTCTATGAATTCCGGACTATTTGTTTTTACCCTGGACTCGATCCTGAACATGTGGCACTCCTTTTTTCACGAAAATAAAGCACAAATCCGAAATTTTCAACTTATAAATGAAAGATTTTTAATATTATTAGGAGGACAAAAATTATATTAGTGAGGCACCCGTTTTTGATGTACTATAGCCCAGAAGAGTGTTTTCGTAAAATTTATGACCTGAAAGGACTATTGACATTATGTAACTTTTAAACAAAAATCAGAGAAACTCCGAGCCTGTCAACCTACGGCGCCAGCTATGGTGGCAGGCCGATAGGGTGAGGCTGGAAACGGCTTCGCCTCCCGTGTTTGGAAAGGAGTACTTATGATAAAAATTGAAAATCTGAAATTTAAATACCCAGACCAGAAAAAATTCCTCCTCTCCGATATCCATGTGGAGCTTCCAGAAAATGTAATTACAGAGATTGCCGGTATCTCTGGAAGCGGAAAAACTACACTCCAGAGGATAATAAATGGCATTATTCCACACATTTATAATGGATTTCGCGAAGGAGAAGTATGGGTTGATGGTAAAGACCCCGGTAAATCCCCTATTGAACTGATATCCAGATCTGTCTCAACACTTATTCAGAATTTTGAACTTCAGTTGTTTAAGGAATATGTAAATGATGAGATTGATCCTTTCTCACCCCTTGCAGAGATGTTCGGTGTGGATAAGCTCGCAGGGAAAAAAGTCAGAGAACTTTCATCGGGTGAGAAACAGAGGGTCCTGATATTGAAGATTCTTCAAAAAAGGACAGCGACTATTCTTATGGACGAGCCCTTTTCAAGTCTTGATAACGATGGGAGGAATACCCTTCGTGAAATTCTTAAAAATTTAAAAAAGACCATCATTATTTTCTCCCACGAGTATAATTTTGTGGATTCAAGAAAGTTTGTACTTCATAACGGTAGATTAGAAATTCCTGTAAAAGAGGAATGGAGAAAACTGGGGGTACGAAGGACTCCATACGATTTTAGTCTCGAAAAGACTCAGCATAACGGAGTATGTCCTCTCATATCAACGAAGGGAGTTACTTTTTCATACAATGGAAAAGATGATGTTCTCAAAGGGATAGATTTGGAGATACATCCTGGAGAGATTGTTGGAATTTCAGGAGCTAATGGTTCAGGGAAAACGACTCTTGCACGTGTAATCGCTGGCTTTCTCAAACATCGTAATGGTCATGTTTATTATCAGGGAAGAGAGGTTAAAGGCTCTCTTGCAGGTAGCAAAATTGGTCTCGTTTTCCACGATCCATATACACAGATTTTTGGCCTCCGAGTCAAAGATTTTGTAAGTTTTCAGAATGGACTTATGGAAAAATTTGAAAGTCTCGGTTTGAATATCTATCCAGATTCCAGAATTTTGAGGTTATCCCGTGGTGAGTTGATGAAACTCGCCATTGCTACGAATACGGATTATGAGCTGATAATTTATGATGAGCCTGCGAATGGACTTGACTACATCAGTTTGAAGAAATTTGCGGGATTCCTGGGTAAACTCCGTGAGTCCGGGAAAGCAATTTTGATTTTTTCTCATGATCTGGAGTTTCTCAACAGGGTATCGGATAAGAGATTTGAGATAAAAGGAGGAAAATTAATTGAACTATAGGAGGTTTGCTTATATTGCAGTATTTGGAGGTTTATGGGGGGTCTGGGAGATTTTTGCAGGGTTTGTTATTCACGCACTTAATCTTCCTTTCAAAGGTGTCGTGATGAGTTCTGTTGCGGCAATGATCATGCTCGTTGGGAGGAGATTTGTCCCTGAGAGAGGAGCAACTTTTTCAATGGGAGCCGTGGCGGCTGTTCTAAAATTACTCTCTTTTAGTGGATTCATGCTTTCACCATTTATAGCCATTCTCATAGAATCAACGATAGCGGAGATTGTTCTCACAATTTCAAAGAGTACGTTTCCTGGTTATCCTGTGGCTGGGGGACTTGTGGTTATGTGGTCTCCTCTGCATAGACTCTTGATTCAAGGATTAATTTTTTCAAATCGTATTTACATCTTCTATGTTGAGCTTTTAAGGAGAGTTTCCAAGCTACTTGGTGTGCCAGAGAGTAAGTCAATAATGGTGTTTGTTGCTTATCTTGCCATCCTGTTTTTATTTGGTGCGATTGTAGGAGTGGTTTCATGGTTTATAGGCAAGAGTTTAAAAAGGGAGATGGAACGATGAGAAATAGAAAGTTTCTGGCTTTGCTATTTATCCTCATTCCAGTTTTTTCTTACGTGTTACACGGATGGATATTTTATATTGTGTTTGGTTTCTATCTGATTTCTGGTTATTTCATCGATAGAAGAAGTTCGAGAGTATTTAAGAGAAAAATGTTCTGGTTTTTTGTCCTTTTTATAGTGGTCTCTTATCCACTTATTATGCCCGGGAAGGACATAGAAATCTTTGGTCTGGCTATTTTCTCAAAGAAGTATCTAATTGAGGGGATAAATATTGGAATTATTGGTGCTACCATGTTTGTATGGCTATTTATACTAACAAGATCCATATCACCGCAGGACGTTGCATCATTCTTCAAGAAATTAGGGATGAAAGATATTGGTATTGTCGTTTCCATTGCCATGAATTTATTACCTTTTATGGTTGAAAGCATTGAGACGAGTTACATGGCCATGAGATTAAAGGGAGGGTTTAGATGGTCCCCAAAGAGGGTATATCTGTTTGTTCTTACCGTTTTTAGAAATACGGCTTTACTTGCCGAGAATTTGACCATTGCGCTGGCTCTGGAGGGTATAGAAGAATGATCTTTGTGATTACAGGTAATGTAAAATGTGGAAAGACAACACTTGTGAGGGAGATTGTTGAAAAACTCCGTGGGATAAAGCTCCGGGGATTTGTTACACCCTCCATTTTTGATGGGGGGAGGGTGGTTGGATATATTGCAGAAGTTTTACCCGTCAATAAGAGATTTCTCCTTGTGTCAACTGAGGGAAAGGGCGAAAGAATCGGAAGGTTTGTTGTCCTCGAAGAAGGGAAGAAAAGACTGATTTCTGAAGTGACCAGTCTGGAAGGAGACTTTTTTGTTTTTGATGAATTTGGACCACTTGAACTCAGGGGTGGGGGATTAGTAAAACTGTTTGATGAGTTTTTAAATAGTGGAAATAGTGGAATTGTTGTTGTGAGAAGTCGTATTCTCAAAGATTTTCTGGACCTAATCAAACAGCCCAACAGAATTTTTCACGCAGAGCGGATTTCGGCGGAGGAGGTGGTGAATGAAATAAAAAATTTGTTCAAAGGAGGTTAATAAAATGATAGGGTTGCTTATACTGCTTTCAATCATTTCCGGGGATACAATCCCCACGATAGATGAGATAATTGTTACAGCAAAAGCAGAGCCTATGGCGATATTATCAAGTACGATGGAGATACCCGATTCGATCTTGCGGCGTACAGTAACTCCCGATAAAGCTTTGCAGGAACTTTCCGGCATTTATGTTTCCTATGGGGCGAAGATTGGGGCAGACGTGATGATTAGAGGATTTGACACAAGGGAAATCACCATTCTGATTGATGGAGTGCCGGTAAGTCTTCCCTACGATGGAACTTTTGATATTTCTCAAATTCCAGTGTCAGATCTGACAAAGATCAGGGTCTATAAAGGCGTTGGAGCCAATATTTTTGGCCCCAATGCAATGGGAGGAGCTATCAATTTCGTGACAGCCTCGCCCTTTTCAAATAAACGTCAGATCTCGATCGGTGTAGGCAGAAATTTTGATAAATTTGCAAGCTTCATTTATTCAGTGAGTTCAGGAAACCTTGGACTTCTTGTTACCGGTAGTTATGCGAAGTCAGATGGTTTTTATTTATCCAATAATTTTACTCCAGATTTAAATGAAGATGGTGGCATTAGAAATAATTCATGGTACGACAAAACAAATCTGAGGGTCAAACTTGGCTACAGTACATTAAATTCTGGCACGTTTTATCTGAATGCAGGGATTATTGACAACTCGCGTGGGATACCGCCAGAAGTAGGATCTACACGTCCCAGATTCTGGAGATTCCCGGTCTGGCGTGAAAAAATCCTCAAATTGTCTCATGAATTTAGTCAGGGAGATAAATTACTGCGCACAAACCTCTATTATCAGGGATTTTACAATGTTCTTGAAAGTTACAGGGATTCAACTTATCAGGATCTAAAGTGGAAAAGTACCTATGATGATTATACAATTGGAACAAATGTCTATTTTGACACTCATAACTTGACTTCAAGCCTCTTATTGAAGAAAGATGTTCATAGAGAGCAGGGAAATTCAGGGGAGCCATGGAAAAAGTACAAAGATTTTAATGGTTCTATTGCCGGTAACTATCTTTTTAACTTTGGTGAAACAGATCTTTCTATTGGATTAAGTGCGTCTTTTTTAAAACCTTATGAGCTTGGGAAAGGGCAAAAGACACTTTACGCGTTGGATCCCTCTTTCGGGATTACAGGGGTATTAGGGAACCTGAGGTTGAAAACATCCCTGGCAATGAGGTCACGATTCCCGACTTTGAAGGAGCTTTATTCTTCCCGACTTGGACTTTACATCCCAAATCCAGATTTGAAGGCGGAGAGATCTCTAAATATGGATGCTGGATTTACCTATGTTTTTGGTAATATTGAGGGTGGACTCACATTCTTTGACTCTGAGGTAAAAGACCTGATCGATAGAGTTAAGGTTGACTCGGTCCATTACCAGATGGTCAATATTAACAAGGCAAGATATTATGGCTTTGAACTTAATTTAAAAGCATATTGCTTTCAATTTAATTACACCTTTTTGAAAGCTTTGAATCTCTCGCCAGATAGAAAATTTGATTATCTTGAATACCGTCCTGAGCACAAATTTAACTTTAATTTTCAAAGACCGATTCTCAGAGGGGTAAAGTTTGGTGTTACGGTTCAGTATGTTGGATCAAGATACTACATTGAGAGATCAGGTACCGGTGAGCTTCCATCTTATACATTGACGAATCTGAGTCTCGAAAAGACCTTTGGAAGATACGACGTGAACTTTAAGGTGAACAATCTTTTTGATGTTAACTACGAGAGCGAGAAGGGTGATCCCATGCCAGGAAGGTATTACAGGTTCGATATTACGGTCCATCTGGATTAAAATAATACGCAAATTCTGAATTTTTATTCAAAAAGTTGACGATGAGAGCTATAGTGGCATTTGAAGATGGTACATATTACATTGGGAAGGCATTTGGATCGTACACTGATGCAAGGGGAGAGATCGTTTTCAACACTTCGATGAGCGGTTATCAGGAGATACTGACTGATCCTTCTTACAGAGGGCAGATTGTTCTCATGACATATCCATTGATTGGAAATTACGGAGTGAATGATGAAGATCTCGAGTCAAGACGTCCCTGGGTTGAGGGTTTTATCGTTAAAGAACTTGCCAGGCATTACTCAAACTACCGTGCGAAGGAAGGGCTTTCAGAATTTTTGAACAGAAATGGTATACCTGGAGTCGAAGGAGTTGATACGAGGGCAATTACAAGGAAGATAAGGGAGAAGGGGAGTCTTCGGGTGTACATTACGACGAAGGATATTTCTCCGCAGAGAGCTGTTGAAATTGCGAGAGAGATTCCAGACATCAAAGGTCGCGATCTCGTTCGCGAAGTTACTACGGATGAACCCTACCTTTTCCGACAGGGAATGTGGAACGGGAGGGGGTACGAAAAACCCTCCAGATGGAAGTTCCGTGTTGTTGTTTATGACTTTGGTGTAAAAATGAATATCCTTAGAATCATGAATTCCCTTGGCATTGAAACGTACGTTGTCCCTGCTGACACTCCGTATGCGGATATACTTGCTATGCAACCAGATGGGGTTTTTCTCTCAAATGGACCGGGAGACCCGGAGCCAGTTTATTATGCCATTCAAAACGTAAGGAATCTTATAGGAAAATTACCTATTTTTGGCATCTGCCTTGGTCATCAGATACTTTCTCTCGCCCTTGGTGGAAAAAGCTTCAAGATGAAATTCGGTCATAGAGGGGCGAATCATCCTGTGAAAAATCTGGAGAATGGTAGAGTTGAAATTACGGCCCAGAATCACAGCTTTGCTATAGATACCAAAAGTATGGAAGGTCTTGCAGAGATTACTCATGTAAATTTGAACGACGGTACCCTTGAGGGGATTAGAGATAGAGAGAGGTATTTTTTTACCGTCCAGTACCATCCCGAAGATTCACCGGGTCCTCATGATTCACTCTATCTTTTCAAAGAGTTTTTTGACTTACTTCAGAATTTTGACAGAAATAAATCCAAGCATATATAATTAGAATTGATGTGTTTTTTGACCTGCCTGTCTTTTATTGAATCCCACAGAAAAAAGGAGGAATTATGGCAAAACTCAACGAAGCCAAGTATATCTGGATGAATGGGGAATTAATCCCCTGGAAGGATGCTAAGGTACATGTTCTCACCCATGCATTTCATTACGCGTCCGGTGTGTTCGAAGGAATAAGGGCTTACAAAACCGAGAAGCTCGGCACCGCTGTCTTTAGACTGGATGAACATGTGGAAAGATTGATAAATTCTGCTAAGATCTATAGGATGGAAATTCCCTTTTCACACGAAGATATTAAAAATGCGATTCTTGAAACTATAAGAGCTAATGAGCACGAAGCTTGTTACATCAGACCGATCGTGTATCGTGGCTATCACAATCTTGGAGTGAATCCGTTTGAATGCCCTGTTGAAATAGCAATTGCAACCTGGGAGTGGGGAAAGTATCTCGGGCCCGAAGCTCTCTTGAAAGGTGTAGATGTAATGGTTTCATCATGGAACAAATTTGGCCCTAACACTCTTCCGGCTATGGCAAAAGCAACTGCAAACTACGCCAATTCTCAGCTTGTTAAAATGGAAGCTGTTTTGAATGGCTACACAGAAGGGATTTTGCTGAATCCGGACGGCACAATTTCCGAAGGGTCTGGTGAGAATTTGTTTATCGTTTATAAGAAAGTGGTTTATACCCCACCTCTTGCATCCTCCATACTACCCGGCATCACAAGGGATACCATTATAACCATTTTGAAGGATCTGGGGTACGAAGTTAAAGAACAGCCAATCCCTCGTGAATTTTTATACATTGCAGATGAGGTCTTTTTCTCAGGCACAGCAGCAGAGATTACACCTATCAGATCGGTTGATAAGATAAAAGTCGGTAACGGTGATTTCCCCGTGGTTAGAGAGGTTCAAAAGGTATTCTTTGACCTTGTAGATGGGAAGATAGAAAAATATTTACACTGGCTAACTCCTGTCTACAAATAAAAGTTTGATCCTTGATATTTGAAGGTATGGAATTGGAGGGATTTTATGTTGGGGGCCGCCGAAGGCGGCCCCCAACATAATAGTCCCCTCTTTAACCCCCTACCCTTAATTCAGGACTATTCCCTTGAATATTCTTACTCCCTTTTCAGACCTGACTTCTACAAAATATATCCCCGTTTTCAAAGGAATATGAAAATGAGTTATACCACTTCTGTTTGATGTAAACTTTCTTCCGTAAACCTTTCTCCCGTCAATTCCATAAACTCGCAGTTCTAATGATTGACCCATTCTCAATCTTAATCCAAAGTTTAAACCATTGTGGCTCAGAACGGCTCTGGAAATCATTAAAGAACCATCATTTTCTTTCTCAATGTATCTTTCCCTTACCCCGGTTGCGGGTGAACTACCATAAATTTTTGTAAAAATAGAAGGTGCACGAATGATATAATGTCCCATGTTATCTACAATAAATTCATTGGTGCCCCAGCATCTATAAGGACCATAGTAACCCCTCTCATAAATTTTCTGGTAGGTTATATTTCCATTTGCAAGATCAAATTTTGCAAGTATGTGGTGTCCTATGGCAACAGCCTCTCCACTATTCGGGTCATCTCTGATGAAAAATGTTGAACTGAGGTCATAATCTAATGATGTTTCCCAGATAGTATTTCCGGAATTTTTATCGATTCTGAAGACATAGAGGGAGTCGTAGGTGCGGCCTGAAACAAGGTAATTCCCATCTCTATCAACAGAGACATCTAACACTTCAAAGGGGTGGCCCTGTCTTCTAAATACGGATGTCCATAAGAGCTGGCCACCTGTTTGATTAAACTTCATAACAAACCCCCTTAAGATTGAGGAGGTGTCAGGTGGGGAAAATTCTCCCCCCAGGATAACATTTCCCTGATGGTCAAGTGTAATGGCATTTATTTTCCTAATATCCATCATGGCATAATTGCTTCTAAACCAGAGCATATTCCCTGTTACATGATCTATTTTTGCCATCGAAGGACCGTGGTCATTGATACTTACTCCTGCGAGCAGATAGTCCCCGTCCTGAAGTGTTATTATTCGCTTGAAATAACAGCCAATGGTATCAGATTCGAATATCTGTTCACATTCTCCAGTTGTAATGTTCATCCTTTTTATCACATTTCTGATTCTGATATTATTACATCCAAGGAATACAATATTACCATTGTGGTCAGTGTCGGCATCTCGTATGTAGAAATAGTCGCAAACGCAGCTCACTCTTGAAACTTCATTTCCATTTGATGAATCAATCTCGATAATTCCAAGGAGAATGGTATCTCGTGAAATCGAAGAATCAAACGGCAGGATATAATTTCCATTCGAATTGAGGAATATTTCTGAATGTTCTGCGATGTAAGAGCTTGTTGTATCGAACCACATAATTTCTCTATCAATGGAGGACAATTTCTCTAATAGAAAGGCACTCGTGTCTTCTGATAAACGTGCCCATCCAGCGGTTACATAATTTCCAGATGTATCGAGTGATATGGATTTGAGTCCCGAACTTACATAGAAATAGTCCGGCGATACCTTTTTTTCATAAACAATGTTCCCTCTGAACGGAGCGATAACTATTATCCACGGAACAATTTGAAAATTATCATTACCATACCCCGCAATTACATAGTAGTTGTTTTTATCTATTACAACTGAAGCTGGCGTTATCCTATAGGAACTGTAAGCGTCCCGGACAAGGTGGGTGATGGTCCAGACTCGATTGAGGGTGATTGGGTCTACTTTAGCTACCCACAATCTGGAGCTTGAGGTATCCCCAACAAAAATGTAAAATCCCTGCTGATCTGTGATGACTCTCTCTACACTTACATCTTCGCTAAACTGCAATGTCCATATTATGTTACCGTTGTTAGCATCTATTTTATAAATTGGAGGCGTAAAAGTAGTTATAGCGATGTAATTCCCATCTCTATCAACAAGAAGATCGACTGAACAGTCTTCAATGTAATGGGTCTGACCGAGTATTTTGGTCCAGATCGTATCTCCATTTCCGGAAGATATTTTTAAAAGTATTAATTCCCAGTTGGGGCGATTTTTTGTGGCCAGTATCACTATAAAACCGTCATTATCTATGGCGAGCTTTGGAGAGCCATTTGAGTAAAAGTCGGGAAAAGTTTTTAGCCAGATGGGACTTCCGGTTTCCCTATCGAGTTTTATTATCAGGAGACTATCACTTTTGAATCCTGCAACTATATAGTTTCCCTCATGATCAACTTTTATGCTGTGACCACGGGCGTTATCAAGGGTATAGGTCCATATAACATCACCCGTCTCTGGTGCCATTTTGAGGACCCATAATTCATCGGATGAATGAAGGGTGTATCCGAACCCTGTCACTATGTGGAAATTTTCAGGATCTGTTACCACTGACATTGCATCATAACCCTTTTTATTGCCCGGTCTTATGAGCTTTATCCAGAGGCTATCCAGTTCAGCTTGCAGGGGATGGAAAGCCCCCATTATTCCTGTAAAGGCCATAATGGTTAGTACCTTTTTCATTTTGTAACCTCCTGTACTTTTGGCTATTTTACCATTGTGTTGTTACATAATTGTTAACAAACTGTTAACAGGAGGTGGCTATTTGTATTTTGAGGATAGGATGGAGGGACATTTGTTTATGAGGAATCTTTTTAGGCTATTCCTAAAATCTCTATAAATTGGGTCATTGTAGGATGAATGACACTGTATACAAAAGCCCACTGTGAGGATGCTTTTTATTTCTTTCAAGTTAAGAGGTGTCACATCGGGTCTTGACCCTCTCTGGATTTGCTTGCCTGTTGGTAATACGAAACTTGTGAGAGGAATTTTTAAACCTGATGTTTTACTGTCATAAATTGGTTCAAAGATTAAAGAATCGTTTCTGACAAATAAGTTTCCTTCCCCGAGACCCAGTGTTTTTGGGTTGAGGTGACAGTCCTCACAGGTTCTTGTCGCTTTTCTTGTGGTATGTGGATCAAAGAATGCTATGGCAAAATGATGGGCAGTGGAGTCCACCTGATTCTTCTCTAATATTGTTAAGTAAACCTGACAACCGGGTGCAGCAGGATAGATTTTCCCATTGGGTGAGTGTACCAGCAATGGGTGTTCGTACCTCAGGTAGCTCCTTTTTTCAAGCCATCGACCCTTTGTTTTTCTGTATGTCAATTTATCAAGCTGTCTTAAATCCTTCCTGTAAACATCATGGCATCCATAACATTGAGGTATCCAGGCGGAATGGCATGCCTGGCACGATAGGTTTTCATGGCCTTTTAATATGTGGTATGAAGAATTTGATAGTATTCTCACGAGAATGCTATCACCATGAAGTTTTCGAAAAAGAAATACCCTGCCATTTTCTTTTTTCACATTGTAGAGTCTCGTTCTTCTTCTCCTTGTAACGGCTATGGAGTCACCAATTTTTACGCTTATTTTCTGGTTTAATCTGGCAAGAATTACAGCCGAATCAGAATCACTCGAGACCATCACAAATATAGGGTTGTGACAATCTTCACAACTTATATCAACCTGATCCTCAACGTGGGGATATTCTCTCCCGTTTCCCATAAGGCCTGTTGATGTATGACAGTCAATGCAATCCAAACCGTATTCAGAATGTATATCCGGTATGAGATGCCTGTAGAATCTTCCAGAAGAGAGTGTATCATCTCTTGGAATGCCATTTTTATATGGAGTTCCATATCCTTCTGATTCGTAAATTCCAAAATAGGACAGTCCAATTCTGGCACTCCGATTGTGACACCTGGTACAATTTTTTGATGGTATTCTGGTCGTTATCCCATAGTGTCCATCTTTTTTTATCAAATGGCAGTCAACACACCCACCCCCTCTTGTTCCTATCTCTCCTTTCAGGTCGTGAAGGCGCTTCCATACATGGCAAGTGGCACAAAATTTTCTATAATGTGAAACCGCAGGTGTAATTGGAAGTGAATGAAGATTATAAATATCGATAGTGTCCTCTGGCTCAGGTAACTCAT
This sequence comes from uncultured bacterium, assembly GCA_964398355.1. GTDB lineage: Bacteria > Hydrothermota > Hydrothermia > B15-G9 > WFZT01 > WFZT01. Next base: position 4,043 of record CAYNMM010000007.1, on the reverse strand, counting down.
TCCATTGGTATCTCAGTGTATTAATGAGACCCGAATTTGTTGCCATAATACTGTGCCTTACCCTTTTAACCTGATCCAGATGACACTTACCACAGGTAATTGTGACGTAGGGTAGATTGGCAGGATTTCTGACCATTCCTCTGTGAGCATCTTGTTCTCTGGTGGCGTAGGGATTTCCAAGATGGCATGATGAGCATCCCAGAGCTTCTTTAGAGTGATTTTTATCGGGAGAAGGTATAGAATCGTGGCACAGAAGACAGTTCTCCACTCTGTTATTTCCGATCTTTTTATAGGTTACAGGTTTTTTGAATACGAGTAGAGAAATTATCAGGAGAATAAGGATATACATCACAGGATAATGCTTCATCTCTGAAATGATAAAATCACTCTGTCCTTAATTCCAGTAGCTTTAATCTTGAGTCCGCAAGGCTTTTTGTAATTTTTGTAACATTATTTTTGAATTTTTGTAAAAAACACTTGCAAAAATTCAAACAAAATATTAGAATTTTAATATGAAAAAGTCGTTAAACAATTGTCCGGTTTGTGGAAATAGGTTAAAGGTTACAGAGTATAAGTGTACCACCTGTGGAACTGTTATTAGAGGGATGTTTGATGTGTGTGAATTCTGTGCACTCGATGATGAAGAAATGCAGTTTTTACGCCTGTTTTTGAAGAGTAGAGGGAATCTCTCTGTTGTGGCGAAAACCCTTGGAATCTCCCATCCCACTGCGAGACAGAAATTATATAACCTCCTCTATTCACTTGGTTATGAACCGGAGGAGGAGGAGGAAAAGAGGATTACAAGGCAGGAAGTCCTTGATTTGCTTGAATCTGGAGAAATCACTCCGGATGAGGCCATAAAACTTTTAAAAGGAGGGAAGTAACAATGTACGATGATGAAGTAAAAAGAATACTTAGAATGGTGGAAGAAGGTAAAATAACGCCTGAGGAGGGGTCTAAACTTATAGATGCGCTTGGTGTTGAACCACAGGAGAAGAGGAAAGGGAAATATGTCAGAATATACATTGAGTCCTCAGATGGAGAAAAGATTAATATCAAAATTCCTTTGAAGCTTGTTAAACTTGCCCACAAGTTCGTCCCGGGAAAATTTATGAAATTCTCCTATGGGGAAGGTGAAACTTTTGATCTCTCCGAATTACTCAACGCTATTGAGAACGAAGTGGGTGATTACATTGATATAACCTCAGAGGATGGAGATGTTGTAAAAATTTCTGTAGAGTGATTACTATGGATAGACTCGAAATCCTTCATAAACTTTCAAAAGGTGAAATTTCAAGTGAGGAAGCCTTCAACTTATTAATGGGTCAGGTCAAAAAATCCCCGGAGATCTTTAGAAATGTGAAATTTGAAGAAAAAGCTAAGCCTCGCCCTTACCCGGAAAAGTCAAAAGAATACCATGAAACGGTTTTCCCGATTATTGACGATACGGTATCGCTTGATCTATCCACGGGTAAGTATGTAGTAAAACACGATAAGGATGTAAATGAAATCAGGGTGCAGGGTGATGGGAATGCGGAGCTTATTGATAAATCAGTAAAGTTATATGGTAAATTTAATATTCTCATTCCGAAAGTTTCTACAATCAATATCACGCTATCAAGTGCTGAACTGGAAGGAGAAGTATTTGCGGATACCGTAAATATTGTCGTTAGATCCGGATCTCTTTACGCGAAAAGTTATTGTCAGGTGTGCAATATTAAAAATCGTTTGGGTACTATAATTGTATCGTTTAATAAGGTGTTGAAAGTTCTCAATGTAACCAATAAACTTGGTTCTGTCCATATCAGAATACCACGCTCTTTTAATGGAATAATAAATACGAGCAGGAAATTCGGGACAATTAAATTTTCTTCAGATATAATTTTTAGTCACTCAAAATTTGGGAAGTATGCTATTGGAAATCGTGGGGATTCTATTATTAATGTGGTAACAAAACTTGGTACGGTGGAAATTAGCTATGATACAGGTAGAGAGATTGACGAAGATTTACAGATCAAGAAGAAAGGAGGTACGGGCCGTTGATAATATCACTTTTGACGTATCAAAAAATGAGATCGTTGGTATTCTTGGCCCGAATGGAGCAGGAAAGACCACAACTATAAAGAGTATCCTCGGATTACTCATTCCGGATAGGGGTGATATATTTATTGACGGAAGAAAAGTAGGGGTATTTGACAGGTGGATTTACAGAAATATTGCTGCTGTTCTTGAAGGGAATAGAAACGTTTACTGGAGATTAACTGTACGAGAAAATCTTGAATTCTTTGCTGGATTGCAAGGTTACAAATCCTCAAGGTTGAAAGATCAAATAGATTTTCTCCTGAAAAGATTTGGTCTCGAATCCAGGCAGAATGATCAGGTTAGAACCCTTTCACGTGGTATGCAGCAGAAAGTGGCCGTTGCTGTGGCTTTTATTCGTAACACTCCCATTCTTTTCCTTGATGAGCCTACCCTTGGACTTGATGTAGAATCCTCCATTGAACTTAGAAAAACTCTCAAGGAACTTGCATCCGAGAACTTAAAAACTGTGCTGATTTCCAGTCACGACATGAAAGTTGTGGAAGAAATTTGTGAGAGAGTCATCATTCTAAAAAATGGTAGAATTATAGCAAATGATAAAATTCCCAATCTCAAGTCACTTTTTAGAACAATTGCTTACAAGATAGTTTATGAAGGAACTCTTCCAGAAGAATTGATGGAAAAATTAAGGAAAAACTTCCTAAATGTGAACTTTGGGAAAATGAACTTTGTAGTTGAATTTAGAAGAGTCGAGGACATTTATGACCTTATGGATCTGCTCAGGTCCTATAGGATACAGATAAAATCTTTGAAAGCTGTGGAACCAGATTTTGAGAGAGTGTATATTGAATTGATAAAAGGAGGTAGGGCGAGTTGAAGGAAGTTTTCTTATCTATCCTCCGGAAAGAATGGATCAATACTGTAAGGTACCCTATGAATTTTGTCTCCTCTCTGGTTTCCATTTATCTTATTTTCTTGCTCATTTTCCTCGGGTACAAAACTGTTGGAGGAGGAGGCCCGAACTTTGGACAAAACCTTGAAAGTATAATTGTTGGATTCTTTCTGTGGACATTTTCAATTGCAGCCTATGCAAGATTGTCCTGGGGAATAACCTCCGAATCGACCACCGGGACTCTGGAACAACTTTATATGTCTCCTGTCGGATTCCACTGGATATCTGTTTTTATCGTAATCTCCGATTTTTTGATCTCATCCTTACTGGAAATCCCCATTCTTCTCCTCATGATGTTGACTACAGGAAAGTGGTTACATATTGATGTGATAACTCTGCTGATCCTATTTGTTCCAACCATTGGAAGTGTATATGGGATAGGTTTTATCTCAGGTGGTATTGCACTGGTTTACAAAAGGATTCAGGCTTTCTTTCAAGTATTGCAGTTTTTATTTGTTATCTTAATAATGATTCCAGCTCATGAAGTGACAGTTGCTAAATTTCTGCCACTTTCCTTTGGTACTTATCTCATACATGAAAGCATGACCAAAGGTGTACCATTCTACAGAATGAACCCTACCGATCTCGCAGTTCTTTACATAAATTTCCTCTTTTATTTCTTTGTCGGTCTTTGGATTTTTACAAGATTTGAATATTATGCTCGCAAAAAAGGCGTTCTTGGCCATTACTAAATAATTATTTCAAGACAATGTGTGGTAAAAACAGACATACCTTAGGGAAGAATATGATGAAGAGTAGATTAGCTATTAGTATCAGTACGAAAGGCCAAATATTTCTGTAAAGTTTTTCGAGAGGGACGTCAGTAGCCGCAGATAGAACAAACAAGTTTAAACCTACAGGGGGAGAGATCAACGCCAATTCAATGTTGAAAATAAGGACTATTCCGTAGTGAACAGGATCGATTCCCAGTGCAACAGCAATTGGAACAAGAATCGGAGTTGTCATAACGTTTAATGCAACTCCCTCCATAAACATTCCAAGAAAGTACAGCACAATACTAACGAAAATCAGAAATTCCCATGCCTTTAAG
>CAYNMM010000006.1:0-8566 GCA_964398355.1 uncultured bacterium | reverse complement strand
AATCTCCTTGCAAGGAAAACAACAGCGAGGAACCCAAACGCCCGCCCTGCCAGTTCCCCTCCCATTGTCCATGAAAAATTTGAAAATATTCTGAAAAACAAAGAATCTCTTTGCATACTATGGGAAATTATAAAGTAACATCATCTATCCCCATCCCCATTACATTCCTGTTTTTTTCAGGCTCTAAATTGAGCTATAACACTCAATTTCAACAATTCAGAAATCGATTTTTAACTCACTACCAAGTTTAAATGCCTTTTTGTTAATTTCTATGGTCTTTTTGGGCACACGATTCGTAATAACTTTGATCCAAATACTCTCCGGTATATCAAAAAACTTTGAGGCAACACCAAGCATTATTGTATTTGCGACCCGGGGGTTACCAAGCCTATTCGCCATGCCGATGGCATCAACAACAACAAGATTGGCGTATTTCTTAATAGTAGCTTCAATATTTTCTGGATATGTGTCCTGACCTGCTGTGACAGGGAGTGGAATTATCTTCAGGTCGTTCATTATCACAACCCCATCTTCTGGCTTCAAATAGTGGAGATAGCGAAGTGCTTCAGCCTTTTCAAAAGCGAGGATAAGATCACACGTACCCTGTTCAATTAACGGTGAATATACCTTCTCTGAGAATCTTACATGAGAAACAACATCACCACCTCTCTGGCTCATACCATGAACTTCACTTTTTTTCACGTCATAACCAGCTTCCATTGCGGCAAGAGCGAGCAACTCTGATGCAAGGATTATCCCCTGGCCTCCAACTCCAGAAACAATGACATTATATCCCTTTTTCATATTCATCCTCCGGGTGAATGGCATCAAATGGGCAGGTCTGAATACAAAGATCACAACCAACACAGAGAAGAGGATCTATAAATGCTTTCCCGTCCTTCCATACAATTGCTGGACACCCCAATCTAAAACAGTTCCCACATTTATCACCCTGACACTTCTCGGGATCAACCATCTTCTTAGGATTTCTTTGGAGTTTTTTCCATTCATCTGGAAGCAAAACGCATGGTCTATCGGTTATAATCACGGATGGACCTGGGTAATTTAAAGCCGCTCTCAGAGTTTTTCTCACAGTCTTCAAATCATGTGGGTCTACAACATGGATGTCATCGACTCCGATAGCCTTCGCAAGTTCCACGAAATCAATTTTCTTTGTTGGTTCACCCCTGATTGTCTTCCCTGTGGCCGGATGAGGCTGATGTCCGGTCATCGCTGTTGTATGGTTGTCGAGAATTATGACCGTAGAAAATCCCTTGTTGTAAACTATATCGATAAGTCCGGTTATCCCACTATGGATAAAAGTTGAATCACCGATTACCGCCACGGATTTTTTCGCAGATTTCTCGCCTCTGGCAAGGTTGAATCCATGAACACTACTGACAGAAAATCCCATGTCGACAGTCGTATCTATACTCTCCAATGGTGGAAGTACAGCAAGCGTATAGCATCCGATATCTCCCATCACATTTATTCTTTTTTTCTTGAGTTCAAAGAAAATGCCGAGATGTGGACACCCAGGACACAGCGCCGGTGGGCGCTTAACTGATTTCTGGACAGGAATTTTTTCAAGACTTTCACCTAATAATGATTTTCTCACAATTTGAGGATTTAATTCGCCGATTACTGGAATTTTATCTTTTCCCGTAACACCATATCCAAGAATCTTTATATGATCTTCAAGAAACGGCTCTAACTCCTCAACCACATAGATTTTATCGACCATTGAGGCAAATTTTTTGAATAGTTCATCCGGAAACGGAAAAGGCATTCCGAGCTTTAGAATGGTAGCATCAGGGAAAACTTCTCTTGCGTATTGATATGAAATCCCAGACGTAACTATCCCCACTTTTGTATCACCAGGTTCAATTTTATTAATGTCAATGGAATTGGAGAGTTTTTTTAATTCGCTAAGCCTTTTCTCAAGAACCTCGTGTCTCTTTCTCGCAAATGCAGGTATCATCGTGTATTTTTGTGGGTCCTTTACATACTCTTTCACAGGAAGCTCCACCCGCTCGCCAACATCAACAATGCCCTTTGCGTGTGAAATTCTCGTTGTACTTCTAACGATTACAGGAGTGTCGTATCTCTCTGAAATTTCAAAGGCAAGCTTTACAAAGTCGTAAGCCTCCTGGGAGTCCGATGGCTCGAGTAGTGGGATTTTTGCGAATTTTGCAAAAACTCTGTTATCCTGCTCATTCTGGGAACTATGCATCCCGGGGTCATCAGCAGAAATGATAACAAGACCACCGTTAACTCCTACATAAGCGGAAGTCATCAAGGGATCAGCGGCGACATTCAATCCTACATGTTTCATAGCGACGAGGGCACGGGCACCTCCAATAGCAGCTCCAAGCATAGCCTCAAAAGCCACCTTTTCGTTAGGTGCCCATTCTGCCTTAATCTCTTTATAAAAGGCAATGTTCTCTAAAATCTCAGTGGAAGGGGTGCCGGGGTAGGCAGCCGCTACATGACAGGAAGCCTCCCACGCACCCCTCGCAATCGCTTCATTACCGGATAATAATAACTTCACTTTCTATCCCTTGAGTGCCTTTTCGTAATATTCCTTCCACCTTTCCTCAAGATCTGGTGATTTCATGGTCTCAAGGATATAGTCCGTATATTCCTTTGCAGATGCCCCTGTAGGTCTTCCAGTCACTACGAGTTTCTTTTCGAATACACCACAGATATCCAGTGCCATCTCAAGTTTCTTCGCCTTCTCGTTGAAGCCAATATGTTCGAGCATAAGGACAGCGGCTCTCATAAGAGAACTTGGATCTGCATACTCCGCTCTTCCCTCTCTAACCATTCTCGTCCCTGAACCGTGAATAGCCTCAAACATTGCATAATGTCTTCCAATATTAGCACTTCCAGCAGTTCCAACTCCACCCTGAATTTGGGCTGCCTCATCTGTGATAATGTCACCGTAAAGATTGGGTAGAACAATAACCTGGAAATCCTTCCTCCTTTGAGGATCAATAAGCTTAGCCGTCATAATGTCAATATACCACTCATCAGCTTTAATGTCCGGGTATTCTCTGGCAATTTCATTAAAAATGAGACTAAATAAACCATCTGAAGTCTTAACAACATTAGCCTTATGGACACCTGATACACGCGTTTTACCGTTTTTCTTGGCATAATCGAATGCCATTCTGATTATTCTCTCTGCACCGGGGCGTGTAATAACTTTAAAATCAAAGGCAATTTCATCTGTGACCATAATACCTTTTGAGCCAAGGATGTAGGCTCCTTCCGTATTCTCTCTGAAAAATGTCCAGTCAATTCCTTCTTGAGGAATTTTTACCGGTCTGACATTAGCAAAAAGGTCAAGTGCGCGCCTCAAATAAACGTTCGCACTTTCAATGTTACCTCTTGGATCACCAGCCTGTGGGGTCTCTGTCGGTCCCTTAAGAAATACATGACAGGTTTTGATCTGCTCAAGCACATCATCTGGAACTGCCTGCATGTGTTTAAACCGGTTTTCGATGGTAAGACCTTCAATATCAACAAGTTCGATCCGCCCGGATTTGATTTCATCGGCCAGCAGGTACTCGATTACTCTTCTGGTCTCCCTTGATATGATGGGACCAATTCCGTCACCACCTGCAAATCCTATTCTGATCTTATCGAGTTTTGTAAAATCAGTCCACTCGGTATCCTTCTTGATCTTTTCTACTCTTTCAATCTGTTCTTCAATGAGTTTCGCAAAATGTTCCTGAGCTTTTTTAATCAGCTCTTCTTTAGTCATAATACAGACCTCCTTGTGAAAGAATTTTGGGTTGGAGGGATGGCCGGGCCAAAGGCCCGGCCATCCCTCTAACATCATAGTATAAATTTCCCGTTATGTCATATCAACAACCGCCAATCCTGAAAATCCTTCTCAAAATCGCATTCCAACAACCTGAAATGTACAGCATTTAAACTCTCAAATTCTCGATTTGTTCATGAATTCAACTCATTCACAGTTATGACCTTACCCGGAAAGTAAATTGTGTTTTAATGGTGAAAATCCATCGAGCTTGCAGAGGTGAAACGGAGAGGAACTGGATGGTTGAATTTAAAAAGCTGAATATCGAAACTTTGATTTTCGTTGCTATGGATAGAAAATCCCCTCCATCTTAACATGCTGAGTGAACGAGAGCCGGGATTATGTTACAATCCAATCACTGAATTTAAAGGTAGAGTAAAATTCATACTCTGTATCTAAACGGGCACTGGAGACAACGGGATGCTTCACGTCTTGCCTCATCCTGGGAATAATCCTTATCAACAACGATAAAACTCTTTATCCTCACCTCTGGCTGTTCCTGAACTATCCTAACAGGGGAAAATCTTTCAGGATGCTTATCCAGTGTCCGGGGTTTAATCTCGATATCGAAGTCAAAAAGCCATTTTACGAATGATCTTACAGGGCCATCGAACTTCTTTGTTATTTTCTTTGCTGTCTCACGTCCCTTTGCAATTGCTTCGACGACAAGAGGAGCACCGTGAATAATGTAAACATTGTTCCCCTTAACATCTTTTAACAAATCCTTTTCCACCCCTTGCCCTATAGCGACAACAACTGCATCACCGTAGAAAGTAGGTGTTTTTATGCTGTCATCAAACTTTGGAGAGAATCGGCCATATTCATCAAACACCGAAACACACTTTCGTGTGAACACATTTAGTTTTCCATCTTTCAGTACTATCTTACTAATTCCAAGCTCACCATGGAATTCAACCCCCTCTTCTCGCGCCTCTGCAATTTCCCGATCATCAGCCGGTAATCTCTCCGGTGAATTGAGGTCGGTTTTCTCGAGAGAAACGATCTTAACATTTTTAGCACCAAGTCTAAGGGAGACACGTGCAGAATCTATTGCAACATCCCCACCACCGATCACGATGACCTTCTCACCTATGTCCAATTTTTCTCCCTTTTTAACTTTGGAAAGAAAATCGAGACTCGTATAGACGCCGGGTAAATCCTCACCTTCAACTCCAAGTTTTCTCGATGAATATTCACCTATGGCGATAACCACTGCATCATACTCTTTAGAGAGGATTTCAATATCGAAATCTTTACCGAAAACGGCCCCGGTTTTGAATTCTATCCCCTCGTCTATAAGACGTTGAATTTCTTTTCGGGTAATTTCACTCGGAAGGCGGTAATCCGGCACCCCAAATCTTATCATTCCTCCCGGTTCATTTTCACGCTCATAAACAACAACCCTGAATCCCTCCTGTCTCAAGAAGTGGGCTGCAGTGAGGCCCGCGGGGCCGGCACCGACTATGGCTATTTTCTCTTTCCTTTCCCTTAAAGGCGCCTCAAATTTCAAATTTCCATGTGTAAAAGCGGCACGTTTCAGATGTTTGATATGAATTGGACGATCGTATCTTCTCCGAGAACAAACTTTCTCACAGGGAGCAGGACATAGATAGCCGAGTACACCAGGGAACGGGGCTTTTCTTGATATTAAATAGAGTGCATCATCAAATCTTCCTTCCGCAATGAGCTCAATATAACCGGCCACGTCTATATCTGCCGGGCAGGCGCGTCTGCACGGAGGTTTCTGATATATAGGTCCCTTCACAGCATCAAGAAGATTCAAGAACCATAGAATAAAATACCCGATGATCAGGGAAATAACTGCTGGACTTACACCCTTATAAACCTTCGTAAGAAAGAAAATCGAAGGGTAAGTGACAAGGATAAAAAATAGTCCAGATCCAATTCTACCTCTATAAAGCTGACCAAATCCTGGCAAGAAAAAGGAAATCCAGAATGCTATTCTTCTTTTTCTCTCCTCTTGTTTTACTCCCATTTTAAAATACTATAACAGCTTTCAATATGACTCCATTGAACTCAGGTTCATAACGGCAAATTCCACCCGAGCACACAAAGTCGCCACGCATGGAACCTACCGTTAAAATAAGGCTAAAATTATCAAATATCTGGCCTTTAAACTCAATATTTGACCATTTATCGGAAAGATCTCCACTCCTATCCTGGATGGTAAAAGTAATATCGTAATTTCCAGGGAATCCCAGTGTAAGTGCAACGTCTCTATCCGTGTATTTTACGCCATCATCATCTCTTTTTCTGTTTCTCAGAAATAGTTCCCACTCAATGCCCGAATTTCTAAGCCCAAAATCCAATTGTGGGTCTATTTCTTCCCGCCTGCTAACCCCGATCGCCACATTTCCACCAGTGATTTTCAGATAATTTAAGTCAAGCTCAGCAAATCGTGACTCTCCCTGAAATTGATTTTGAAAATTTATCTCTTTAAGCTCGCTCTTGGGACCGAAATAGCCTGTCGAATACAGTTTAGAAAGATTTAGACCAATCGTGTAAAAGTCTATTGGTTCAAGATTCAAAGTCAGGGCGAAGGCCCTTTCGTCCATAGCGTTATTCAGATATATTCCGGATTTGTTCAATGTTGGGGGAATTCCATACTCCTTTCCAAAAAGCCAGTAATCTCTAAACTCGGCTACTACTCCAAAACTCTCTGTTGAATAGGAAACTGAGAGATAATCCGCATATCCGTTTTTCTCAGCCAGGATGGTTTTGTTGTAACCGGTTCTGGCTCCAAATTCGAAGTAAAAGGCAAGATTCTTACCAGCTATGTCAGTTCTTACAGAATAGTAGTTCGTTTTAAATCCCTTCACATCTCTCGCTTCAAGGAGAGAACCACCGAGCTGTGCCCCTTCAATAACATTCACTGTTGCATCTGCCCCAATGATAAGATTTGTGGAATCTTCTTGAAGCTTATGGTCAATATAGAGTTTAGATATTCCACCGATTCCCTTCAACAATGCAGCTCCTTTTGAAACCTCCAGGTACAACCCATTTACGAATCTATCCATTTTTAGAACATCGTCTCTGGCTGCATAGAGCAAGAGACCACGTCCAAAAGTTGTGTATGCCGTACCCACGCGCAACAAAACATTGTCATTGTGAGTTTCAATAAACCCTTTTAGAATGCCAAGTCTTCGCTGGAATGCCATGCTCGTTTCCGGATGAAATAGGGAGTAGTTCAATCCAAGGGCAAAATTTCCGATCCATGCATTCAGGTCAGTTTCTTCGATCAACCTAACACCGTCATTTTTATAAAAACGAGTCTCTATTCCACTTGTGAGTGACAAATTCACGGCAAAAATCATTGTTAAAAGTATATTCATTCTCCGGCCTCCACACTTAGTCTCACAGAATCCCTTAAAGTAGTATCAGAAATAGACCAAGCTTTTATCCATACAACTCCAGACGGATCTGACGAAAATGAGTGAAAAAATTCAATCTGATAGGTACTATCAGTAACACCGGCTGATATCGTATCCAGTGTTTCAAGGGTAGGGAGACACACATTTCCACACAAACTTACGCTCCAGAGCAGCGAATCAAGAGAATCTCTCACAACAACTATTTGAAACGTATCATCAACAGATTGATTATTTGTGAGATAAATCCTTGTAGAAGATAAAGTTTTCGGGGGAACAATGAAATTTGTATCCGAGATTTCAAGATCAATTAAATTTGAATTTGTATTCTGTTCCAGATTTCTCAACGGGATTTTTACTACATCAATGATCTCACGCGTGTTGTCATTCTGGAGAAACACTATAAAATCAACATTACTATCATTGACCGTTTCAGGAACATCAAAATTAAATCGTACGGAGTCTCCCACCTGACCACCTGCACCACCTGGCATTTTTCTTAAAATGTAATTGTATAGTGAATCTCCATTGGGAGCCGCATAATGAATGTTAGATTCTACCATAGCAACCCTAATTCTGCACTCACCTCCTGGATCACCAAGAAGAATCGCCGTAAGTCTACCAGAACGAGAGGAAATATCATAGGTACCTGAAACATTTAAAATGTGAGAATACTGCCTATCATGAAGTTCATTTATCTTTTCACCCCATGCAGGTGCACCAAGCGTACCAGTGTAAGAATAAATGCCGTTAATAACAACGTAGGGAGTACCAGGGTAGGGATCTCCATAGTAATAGATTATTCGAGCGTTTATTTCAGAGGAATCTGCAAGATAAAATGGATCGTTATGGTCTGGAGTACCGACATGATAGGTGACAAGATAAAGGTTTGTGTCAACCTCCATAAGGGAATCTATAATCTCTTCTGCCTCGGGACAGTGAGTACACATATCATTGGAGAAAAGTTCAATCAAAACAGGAGCATTGCCTCCACCACCTCTGGATGGTGGAAACAAAGCGCTCCTCTTTATACACCCATTGGTTATAAAAAGAATCGTAAGAACGAGAATTGTCTTTTTCATCTCACAAATTCTTTTACTTTACGAATAAAAATTTGAGCACACGTTTATCTGCTTTTATAAAATGTATACCTGGTCTCAGATTTGATATCGGGATCTCAATTAAATTGTTTCCTCTAACCACATGTTTCTGCTGATTCATCTCTAATCTGCCGGCGGGATCGTAAATTTTCAATTGTAAATTCCCACTGTGGTCTACATTTACCATTAAAGTAAGCGAATTTCTCGTTACTTTGAATAGTTTTATTTCATCTATTCTCGAAACGTAA
>CAYNMM010000005.1:0-10915 GCA_964398355.1 uncultured bacterium | reverse complement strand
TGCGATAGGCTTTGGCACGACAAAAGGGAAAGTTTACAGCGGTTATGAATATCTTTCATTGAAGAGGAGGGGAGTATATGCGATAGACTTCTCAATTCGTGCAAAAATAGACTCCATACCTTTTATAAGCAGCCTGGAAAGGATTAAAGAAAATCTGATCACTCGAGCAAGTGATATTTCTGCCCTGATTAAATCAATGAATCAGCCTGTCTCTTAGCCTCTTCACGTGCCCATTTGTCTGCTTCTAATAATCCATCAAGGGTCCTGTGGTCGAATCCCGGATTGCTATCCAGAACCCTCTTTATAATTTCTGTAATCTGGGTGAACTTTATTTCCCCTTTTAGAAACATGAACACAGCCTCTTCGTTGGATGCGTTGAAGATTGCCGGGTATTCCTTGCCTTCATTTAAAACCTCGTATGCCAGCTTTAGGCCCGGGAATTTGTCAAAATCGGGTTCCTCAAAGCTTAACTGACTGATCTCGAAAGGATTAAATGTTTTTGCCGGAGAAGGGAGTCTGTCAGGATAAGTTAGGGCATACTGGATGGGGATTTTCATATCAGGTACTGATAGATGCGCAATAAAAGCACCGTCCACGAGTTCCACCATCCCATGTATGATAGATTGTGGATGAACAACGACTTTTATTCTCTCTGGAGGGACATCAAAGAGATGATAGGCCTCAATGATTTCAAGCCCTTTATTTATCATGGTAGCACTATCAATGGTGATTTTCTGTCCCATACTCCATGTCGGATGTTTCAAAGCATCCTCAGGACGTACATGTTCAAGCTCTTCAGCAGGTTTTGTCCTGAATGGACCACCAGATGCCGTGATGTAAATATTCTTTACTTCGTCTTTTCTACCATCAAGTAGTTGAAATATTGCCGAGTGTTCAGAATCTACAGGTATGATTTCACCACTCGATTTTTTCAAGACGTCTTTTACGATGTTACCGAATGAAACGAGTGTTTCTTTATTGGCGAGAGCGACCCTCTTTCCAGCCTTTAACGCCTCTATGGTCGGGAAAACTCCAACAATTCCACCAGTAGCGACAACCACTATGTCAGCTTCACGCGCTACAGTTTTTAAACCTTCAACTCCGTAAAGTTGGTTTTTATAATCTATTTTTTTCCCGGATGTGGAAACTACATACTGCGGATGGAATTCCTCAACGATTTTTATAGCCTTCTCAATATTGGAGTGAAATGAAATAGCAAAAAGTTCAAATCTATCCTCGTGAAGACGTAAAACTTCTAATGTCGAAGTTCCGATTGAGCCTGTCGCTCCGAGGAGTGCAACTCTTTTTTTACTCATTAAGAAGCTTTTCAATAATTTCTATAAATGTTTCTCTACTCCTGTAGCCCACAAACTTTTTCACTATCCTCATTTTCTTATCGAGTACAAAGGTTGTGGGTATTCCTCTGATTCCCCCGTACATACGGGCAATTTCGCGGTTACCGTAAGCTACAGGATAGTTCATCTTGTATTTTTTGTAAAATGCATCTACTCTTTTCGGAGCATCAAGGGCAACACCAATAACGGTGAAGGGTTTACCTTTATATTCTTTCATCATTTTTATGAATCCCGGAATCTCGGCTTTACAGGGAGGACACCATGTTGCCCAGAAATCAAGAATTACGACCTTCCCTTTATAGTCGTAAAGATGGATGGTATCGCCGTTAACACCAGGGAGGGTGAAATCGGGAGCAGTAGGGATATGTCTTTTGGCTGCATGGAGTGAAGTAGCCAGTATGAAGAGAAATGTCAATGGTAAGAATTTTTTCATTTTAAGCACCTCCTTCAATTTCATGAGCGCATCTGGAACAAAATTTTGTCCACGGAATTAGCTCTAATCTCTCAAGTTCAATAGGCTTACCGCATCTTTCACAGATGCCATAAGTTCCCTTCTCTATTTTCCCCAGGGCTATATCAATCTCATTGAGGACAGATGCATCTCTTGTTGCAATTAATGATTGAACATCTTCCGTCAAAGTGATATCTGCCCAATCTTCAAGATCTTTGGGCTCGTCCCAGTTGTTGCCAATTTGTTCCTCAACTTCTTTTATCCTTAAAAGCTTTTTCATTATTCTCTGCTTCTCCTTGAGTAGCAGTTCTTTATAGTGTTCAAGCTGTTTTTGATCCATCATGTCCTCCCGTTAAAATTTAGGCTTACAAATTAAAGTAAAGGGGGAATTTTATCAAGAGCCTTACTCTTTTAATCCACTTCTTGAATAACTTTCCACTATCTGCCTCTGAGCAATGAAGAAGAGTATGAGTAACGGGAGGATTGTTATGGTGGATGCAGCCATTAATGCCGGGTAATTTGTTGTTTCACCCTGTGCGAAGTATGCAAGTCCTACCTGAATAGGCCGCATTTTATCCGAATTTGTCACCATTAAAGGCCACATGAATGCATTCCACGAGCCTATAATGTCAAAGATAGCTATTGTTACAATAGCCGGTTTCACAAGTGGCATAACGACAGAAAATAAAAATCTGAGTCTTGAACATCCATCAATAATTGCCGCATCGTAAAGATCTCTTGGGATACTTCTCATGTGCTGGCGGAGCAGGAAGATGCCAAAAATATTTACCGTCCACGGTACAATTAGCGCATAGAACGTATCTATCCAGCCAAGCTTCTGAACAATTATGTAAAGCGGCACCACATAAACTGGTATAGGCACCATCATAAGACTCAACATGGCCATAAACATCTGCTCTCTACCTGGAAATTCATACCAGGAAAAGGCATAGGCAGCGAGGAGAGAGGTTATCAAAACCCCAAGAAGGGTAAAGAGTGAAACAATGGTCGAAACATAAATATACTGGGGGAAATGCACCTTTTCCCAGACAATTTTAAAAGGTAACGTGGTAAAATGGTGAGGAATGAACGTTGGAGGCATTTTCAAAGCCTCTGCCTGTGTCTTAAAAGCCGTTGAGAGCATCCACAGGAAGGGGAGAAGCATCCAGATCGCTCCAAAAATTAGAACCGCATAAATTATGACCTTTTGTACCTTAAACCTCATAATAAACCTTCTTTTCGAGATAAAGTTTCTGGAACAGCGTGATAGCCAGGATCATCAAGAAAAATACAAATGCGATGGCAGAGCCATAACCAACCTGATATTCCTCGAATCCCTTTTGATAGAGGTAATACACAATTACTGATGTCGTGCCGAGGGGTCCCCCGGGGGGAGGCCCGGTCATTGTCCATACCGGCGCAAATACCTGAAATGAAATTATTGTGGACATAATCATTACATAGAAAGTAGTAGGAGATAATAAAGGTAGTGTTACATTTCTAAAAGTTTGCCAGATACCTGCACCGTCAATTCTCGCAGCTTCATAATAAACATCCGGTATGTTTTTTAAACCGGCGAGGAAAATTACGACATTATATCCAAGGCTTTTCCATACACTCATTAAGACCAGTGAAAAAAGCGCCAGAGATGGACCTCTCAAGATATACGGCAGGTGTGTCCCAAGGATCATTTCAAAGATACCCCGCGGCTCCTCAAGCCATTTCAGAGGATGGAACCCAGCAAGTGTAAGGAAATAGTTAAATAAACCTCTATTGGGGTCATACAGCCATTTCCAGACAACTGATACCGCAACTATGGATGTTATTACCGGTAAAAAATAGATGGTTCGGAATAACCCCAGTGCCTTAATTCCTCGATTCAATAAGTACGCAATTATGAGCGATACGACTATGTTTAGCGGGACGGCAAAAATTGTGTAATAAATAGTGTTTATTACAGATTGCCAGAAAAATGGATCCTGAAGAAGGTAATAGTAATTTTTCAATCCAACAAACCCTTTTATCCCTGCAATTCCCCAATCATAAAAACTTAACCTAAATGCGAACAGGATAGGGAGTACCTTAAAGACAAAAAGTATTGTGAATGCCGGGAGCAGGAGTAATAGAGGAGGTATAAGTTTTTTAAGCAAATGTTTCATAGTTTATAAAACACGTACAGGGCAATGATTATAAAAATAACTGTGAGTAAATTGAAGCTGAAGATGAGTCCAATTGTGAATTTGAGAACTATCAGGTCGATTGTGACAGGTGAAAATCCAACGTGGACACTGTTTAGCACGAGTGTTTTGACCGGGCTTTCAGGTAGGATTTTGAGAAGTATCTGGCCGATGATGTCACCAGAAACGATACCGATTATGAGGCCCCAGGTAAGCAGGGTATAACTTTTTCTCCAGACCATTTTAAAGAAGTGCCGGGGGCGGGACTCGAACCCGCACGGGCAATGCCCAGGGGATTTTAAGTCCCCTGCGTCTGCCTGTTCCGCCACCCCGGCGAAAGTTTGGAGGCGGCACCCGGATTCGAACCGGGGAATAGCGGATTTGCAATCCGCCGCCTTGCCACTTGGCTATGCCGCCTTTTTTTACCTTCATATTATTAACAAACATCGTCCATCATGTCAACAGCACCTCCTCCCAATGATTTAGATATTTCCAGAGCTCGAAAATTCAGACAACTTACTAAGATTAGTCATCCAGAAGTTCTATTATCTACTTAAAAATTTGATCAGTTTTATAATCCAGCTGAAAATCCAACGTGGTTCTTTGGAAATTTTTTGGACTTTATCTCAGTGAGACCGGAAAATTTTGACAGATGGTTCTGGTTTGACTATATTTTTGTGGTGAATTAAAATTACACCCCATGAGAAAGAGGATAATAGCGGGAAACTGGAAAATGCATAAAACTCTCACAGAGGGGCTCAAACTTGTCGAGTCACTAAAGAGAGGATTTTTACAGGATGACATGTATGAAGTTGTCGTACATCCCCCCTTTACACTTTTACAGGCTATAGCAGAAGTCCTCAATGATAGTGGTATAAAACTTGGTGCGCAAAATGTCTTTTATGAAGATGAAGGTGCATACACAGGAGAAATTTCACCTGTAATGTTGAAAGACCTGAGAGTTGAATATGTTATCGTTGGCCACTCTGAAAGACGCAAATATTTCTATGAGGACGATCAAACTGTTCTAAAAAAGGTCAAAGCTGCGTTAAACCACGATTTAAAGCCTATTGTCTGTGTGGGCGAAACCCTTGATGAAAGAGAAAAAGGACGCGAAAAAGAGGTTGTTAAAAGACAGTTGTCTATTTTTAAAGAAATTTCTAAAGAAGAAATGACGGATGTTGTCATTGCCTATGAGCCGGTCTGGGCAATTGGAACCGGAAAGACTGCAACACCGGAGATCGCCGAAGAAATGCATAGTTTTATTAGAGAAATTATCAGTGAAATATTTGATGAGGAAATAGCGAAAAATACACCGATCCTCTATGGTGGTAGTGTTAAACCAGATAATGTTTATTCATTAACATCACAAAAAGATATTGACGGTGCCCTTGTAGGTGGGGCATCGTTAAAGGCGGAGAGCTTTCTTGCCATTATCAGGAACGCGGCGAGAAATAATGAAGAGGGAGGAGATTAAATGCTTTACAAAATACTGGTCGCAATCTACATAGTCACAGTGATCCTGATGGTTATCGTGATACTTCTGCAGGAGCCAAAAGAGGGTGGTTTATCAACAGGTATAGGTGGAGCCGGTGTGGAAAACATACTGGGTGTCAGAGGAGCCCCCACGTTTTTCACTAAATTGACGGCAGCACTTGGGGGAATCTTTCTGGCGCTGTCTCTTGTGTTATCCTTGCTCCACTCCCCAACAAGGATGACAAAGAGTGTCATTGAAAAAGAAGTTAAACAGGGTCTGAATTTACCACCAATTCAGGCTCCACAGACGCCGCAAACTCCACAAAATAAATAAGAAGGAGGAAATAAAAATGTATGTAGTCCTTGAGGCCGGTGGGATGCAGTTTATAGCAAGAGAGAACGAAACACTGGTGATACCAAAAATTAAAAATGAAGTGGGAGAAAAGGTGATTTTTGATAAGATTCTTCTCTACAAAAATGATGAAGAGATTCTCGTGGGTAAACCTTACCTTGATAACGTAAAGGTAGAGGCTGAGGTTGTCGCTCACAAAAAATTGCCTAAAGTCGTTGTTTTTAAATTTAAAAGAAGAAAAAATTATAAGAGGACCAAGGGACACAGACAGCCTGTAACAGAAATCAAGATAACAGGTATTACTAAGGACTAACATTAGTCGGGGGTTTAGGAATATGGATTCGCAGAAGGGTAAATGGATGGGGATTTTTATTCTATTCTTCGGATTCCTAAATGCCAGATTCACCCTTTTAAATGATTCCAAAAATATCCGCTATGACCTCATTGTAATTACAGATGATGCCCTGCTCCCATATTTCGATAAGTTCAAAGAATTCAAATGGATGACAGGAATCCCTACAAAGATTTTTTTAACATCGTGGATTTATAACAACTTTCCAGGTCAGGATAGACAGGAAAAAATAAGAAACTTTATCAGGTTTGTTCGAGAGACTTTTGAAGCAAAATACATCCTTCTTGGTGGCGATATCGGGATTATACCGGTGAGGACTCTTTACATTCCCATGACAGGTACACCTGATGATTTTATCCCTTCAGATTTTTACTACATGTGCCTTGATGGAGATTTCAATGCTGACAGGGACACTCTGTTTGGTGAAATCTCTGACAATGTAGATTTTATACCGGATATCAGTGTTGCAAGACTACCAGTGAATTATCCAGAAGACGTGCTAAACTACCTGAAAAAATTGAGAAGCTATATTTTTAGTCCATCAAGTTATCTAAATCGAGCCATATTCGTGGGATCAGACATAACAACCTCGGGTTCTGGCGCAGCTTTCTGCATGGAAGTGGCAGATTCCTTCCCATCCAGCCTCCAGAAAATAACCTTTTATGAAACTGATGCACATAACAATAGTGTGAATGAAATTATCGATTCTCTAACTTTCAGTGCTGGTTTCGTCTATTTCAATGTTCATGCTCAATCTTTTGACAGGATGCTCGTAAATTTTACTCCAAGACGGACAATCACAAATTTTGATGTTGATACAAGAATTTTAAACGTTAATCGTCCCTCATTTTTTGACATTGTAACATGTCACATAGGCGGCTTTGATGTTGATGCCCTCGCCGAGCACCTTATAAGAGATTCCACCGGGGCTATTGGTGTTTATGCCACCACAAGGTTAAATTACCCGGCTTTTTCAGTGAATATTAACAAATTTTTTTACAGTAAACTTTTTCATGAAGGTGTCAGAGAAATAGGCTCACTGGATAAATTAACAAGGTTAGAATTTGCAAACCGTGCAGAGCTTTATATCAATTACAGATACGTGGATTACTCCTATGAACTTTTTGGAGACCCAACACTAAAACTGTGGCTTGGTGAACCGGCACCTTTCCTTGTTCAGTTTCCTGAGACAGTTCGAACAAACACACGAGTTTTGCCCGTCTTTGTGACTGACTCCACAGGTACTGCATTGGCAGGTGCCCATGTAGTGGCCTATGAAGAAGATGTTTTCTTCTCCGATGGCTACACCAATGATAGAGGTGAAGCAAATCTTACAATTTATCCAGTGAAACCGGAAAGTCTCAGTATCTTTGTTGAAAAAGATGGTTATAAAAATTTCCTTGGATTTGTTAAAGTAGAGGAGGGAAGTCACTCCCTCTCCGTTTCTGTAGCTTCCATGCAACCGTCCTTGATTGAAACTGGAGATACTGTGTCTATTAACCTGAAAATCAGGAATACCGGTATCGATACATTGGAAAACTTACAAATGCTGGCTTTCAGTACCTGCGGAACATTATCCTTTGTCGATTCTTCTTTTACACTCGGAGAACTTTTGCCTGATGACACAATCGATGTCTATGACAGTCTCAGATTTTATGTACCACTGTTTGCAAATGATCTTGATAAATTTGAAATTGTTCTTGAAGCTCTGCTTGACACTGGCGATACTTTATTAATTGATACTGTGTTTTCCTATATCCATAGACCCATTCTTGGACTGGAGTTTCTTGCTGATTCTACTTTCTCGGATACAATGTTTTTAAAAATAGCTTTAAAGAATTCTGGAAGCTCTGAATCCGGCAGTGTACACGTGAGACTCTTACCCGGTAATTATCACCCTGTGCTTGATACTATTTCTCTATGCAGCATCCCTCCAGATGGCCTGGTGGAGACTGGTTATAACCTTGCAATCTTCTTTGATAACGGTTTCGATAGTGTAATTCATTTTAACTTTGTATATCATGGCTATTCCTTTTCAGATTCAGTAAGAATTTCTGATGTCAGGAATGTAGATTCACTTATCTCGTCACCATTTTCAAATGGTATCAGAATATCCTGGACTCCAGTCCCGGAAGCCAGCAAATACGCAGTATATCGAAGATTGGACTCAGGGAACAACGAACTTCTGGCTATTACACAGGATACCTATTTTGTGGATAGTACTCAGAGTGGCGGATATTATAGCGTTTCACCAGTAACAGACAGGAAATTTAGAGGCCCTCTGAGTCAAGAAATAATGGGCATGGCCCACTATCATATCAAAGAGGGGTGGCCTGTTTATGTCGAAGGAGGTACTTACACATCACCGGTGATCTATGATTTCGATACTTTATATCCCGGAAAAGAGGTATTCATAGCGAGTTTTCCATACGGGTTTGTTTACCTCTATCATGCTGATGGTACCATTCAAGCTGGATGGCCTTTATTCTTGAATGGAGAAATCTGGGCATCACCCGCTATTGGAGATCTGGATAATGATGGAGAGATGGAGATCGTTGTCTCCATGAGATCGAATAATAATGTCTATGCTCTGAATCCTGATGGGAGTTCTGTGCAGGGATGGCCAGTTCAAACATCATCCGGGACCTTCTATACCCCGTCTGTCGGTGACATCGATGGAGACAGTATTCCAGAAGTTGTGATAAATGATCAGAGTAGTAATCTTTTTGTGTTTAGAGGAGATGGAACCGGTTTTAATGATTCAACAGGGGTATTTATGAATATAGGAAACTCATGGATGGCTGGCGCGCCTGTCCTTTTTGACTACGACGGCGACGGAAAACTTGATATTGGTATAGGAACACTGATAAATAATGCATTAAATTTTATTGTGGTCAATTCTACTCATGACACACTTCTCAGAATCCCTCTCCAATCGAAAATTTCTACCCCACCAGTGATTGGAAACTTTTCATCCGATTACCCGGGAGATGAGATCCTGATCAATGACAATGGGAGTTTGAAACTATTTTCCCACGATGGACAGCTACTTGATGGCTGGCCACAGGATGAATTTTATACTGCGATTGGAGCTGATGTTGATTACAATGGTGAGCTCGATGTCATTGCCACAGGGCCAAATGGTGTGACTATTTTCAATGGTCACGGCGAAATCATGGGAGAGTCCTCTTTAAATCTCAACGATTATTTTCTTAAAGAGCCAGTCGTAGGCGATATCAACGATGATCACAGACCTGAAATACTTTTTGAATCATTTCTCGGGGCAAAGCTCTACTCGGTCAGCGTGAATGGTGCTGTCGTGGACGGCTTCCCATTTGATTTGAAAGAGAATCCAGGCTATGCGATTCCCGCACTCGATGACATAGATGGGGACGGCCTCGTCGAAATAATTGCTGGTAGTACCTTTGACAGTCTCTGGGTACTCGAAACTCAATCTCCTTTTGATCCATCACGAATCCTATGGCCAACTGAAAAATACAATTACTCTCGCACTGGTTGGGTAAATTTCATTCCTTTGAATGAGAGAGAAAAACTCAAGGGGAATCCCCCAATTATCATACTTTCAAATGTTGTCCGTGGCTATTTATCAGTCAAAATCTCGCAGAAATTGGACCTTCCAGTTGATCTAAAACTCTACGATGTAACAGGCCGGCGTGTGGAACAATTTTTAATTTACCGTTCTGGTACTTTAAAATTACAGCTCAATCAAAATTTGCCTGCTGGTGTCTATTTTTATATGATCATAACAGGTAGAATTCATCTGTCTGGAAAACTTCTTATCGTGAGGTGAAATGTACGAGGAGATAAAGGGAAAATTCAAAAATCTCGAGAAACAGCTTCAGGATCCCGGGCTATTAAATAATCAGGAAAAATATGTGTCAGTTGCTCAGGAGTATAAAGAGTTAAAGGATCTTGTGGAAAAGATTGAAAGACTGGAGAAGATAAAAGCTGAGCTTGAGAATGTCCAGTCGATGCTGGAGGAAGAAACTGATGACGAGATGATTCAGTATCTGAAGGAGGAAGAGGAGAGCCTCACAAAGGAAGTTGAAAAGCTCGATAAAGAGATAAAGTTTTCACTTGTTCCACGCGATCCAGAGGATAGCAAAAACGCAATTGTAGAGATCAGGGCTGGAACTGGAGGAGAGGAGGCTGCACTTTTTGCGAGGGACCTCTTCCGAATGTATACAAAATACGCTGAAAAAAAGGGATGGAGAATCAGTGTCACTGATCTCCATGAGACTCCTCTCGGAGGCTATAAGGAAATCATCTTTCTGGTTGAAGGGAAAGGAGTCTACGGGAGACTCAAATATGAATCTGGTGTCCATAGAGTCCAGAGAATTCCTGTAACAGAGACCGGTGGAAGAATCCACACATCTTCGGCCTCGGTGGTAGTTCTGCCAGAAGCTGAAGAACAGGAAATTGACATTAATCCCGATGAACTGAAAATCGAGACCTTTAGAGCAAGTGGTCCCGGAGGTCAGCATGTTAACGTAACTGACTCTGCTGTTAGAATCACACATATCCCGACCGGCATCGTTGTAGCTTGCCAGGATGAGAGATCCCAGCACAAAAACCGTGCAAAGGCATTGAGAATTTTACGCGCGAGACTTCAGGACCTTTACAGAAAGGAGCGTGAGCGCGAAATCGGAAGCCGCAGAAAAAGTTACATTGGCACCGGTGATAGGAGTGAAAAAATTCGTACCTACAATTTTCCTCAAAACAGAGTTACAG
>CAYNMM010000004.1:0-45596 GCA_964398355.1 uncultured bacterium | reverse complement strand
CTTCTTCCTTAACTCTTGAAGAGTCATACTTATCTTACCTCCTTTGGGTTTATCTTATGGGAATTAAATCATCTTTGTATCATTAATGATCAATTCGAATTTACACCCCAATCTTTTAGCTGCTTTCGATGCAATCAGCATCCTTGATCAAAAGATCTGAAAATACTCCATTACAGGAGCAATCTCTGTATCAATCTCAATTTTATATGTGATGGTTTTTTTCTCTCTATCAACAATAATTTTAGAAAACGTAGCAGCATAGTTTACTCTATCGTGAATATCCTCTTCAATATTGCCAATAGGTCTCACACGAGAACGATGAACATCAGACTTATCGGCAAGAATCAATGCAGCTGCTACAGGGGAAACAGGAGTACCATCCTCTTCGTGGTGATTTCCTATTGCCATCATTACCTCTGCCAATTCTTCATACTCCATTCCAAGTTCTTCGAGAAGCTTGTAGGCAATCACAGCACCAGTCTGGGCATGATATTCTCTATTAATCAGGTTACCCACATCATGAAGGTAACCTGCAATTTCTGCAAGTTCAGCGGTTCTTTCGGGATACCCAAGTTCTCTTAGAATCTTACCAGCTCTTTTCGCTACAAGAGAAACATGTCTCTCTCCATGCTCAGTATATCCAAGAGCTGCAAGGGTTTCATCAGCCTTACGAACAAAGTGTCGAATTTTAGGGTTTTCTCTAAGATCTTTCAATGTAAGCCTTGTTTTTTCAAGAATTTTCATAACACCTCCCGGAGAATCTCTGGATCCTCCTCAAACGCTGTTCCTATCACTACATGACTTGCACCAGAGTTTATTGCATTTTCCACATCCTCCCGCGTTCTCAATCCGCCACCAACAATTACTGGAATAGAAACTGATTCCACAACACTCTTTATCATTTCAGGTGGCACTGGATACTTTGCTCCGGAGCCTGCCTCAAGATAGAGCAATTTCAGACCAAGAAGTTCACCAGCCACTGCGTGCGCAATTGCTATATCTACTTTCTCCCTGGGGATAGGTCTCGTAAAAGATATATATTCTACTGAAGTATAGTTTCCAGACTCAACCAGCATATAGCCCGTTGGTATCACCTCAATACCTGAATTTTTTAAAAAGACCGCAATCTTCACATGCTCACCTATTAGGAAATCCGGATTCCTGCCACTTATCAGCGAGGGCAGGAGAAACGC
Source organism: uncultured bacterium (assembly GCA_964398355.1). Taxonomy (GTDB): domain Bacteria; phylum Hydrothermota; class Hydrothermia; order B15-G9; family WFZT01; genus WFZT01. Next base: position 44,403 of record CAYNMM010000004.1, on the reverse strand, counting down.
ATCTGCATTTTTCGAAACCTGTAAAGAGTTTCCCGGAAAAATAATCACTGGAAACCTCGAAATCTCCCTCACTTTTGAAACGAAGTCATCAAAATCGTCGGACAGTAACACACTTGTTCCAACTAATATTGCCTTCACTCCATCGTGTTCATTGATCTTACCAACAAGTTCCTCCACCGTATCTCTTCTGACCTTATCAGGATCTATCAGTATCAGAATCCCTGGCCTACTGTCCTGTGAAAATAATCTTTCGTATACTGTTGAATATCGCATCACCTCCGCTCCCAAGAAGAAGACCGGCAAGTTCCTTTGAATTCTTTATACTACTGATGAACAAATCCGTAAGTTTGATGGACTGTAAATTTTTCCCTCCGAAGAGATGTTTGAGAACTCTATATAACTTTATTATCCTCTCATCCGTATAATTTTTCAAATACTCCCTGAGAATCAATGATATTTTATAGTCAATTCCCAATTCCTGCCAGACCTTTTTCTCATATTTTTTTAAAAACTTCTCGGTGAAGTCTCCCCTATCGAGCGCCTCGAATGCAATCTCACCGGCGAGACGTCCGCTGATTATAGCTGCTGCTATACCACCCCCGGTTACAGGATCTGCAAGACGCGCAGCATCACCAGCTACAAGTAAATTATCTGCATAAATCCTCTTCAAATTCCCACCCGTCGGAACCACCCCTTTCAGCCACCCGATAACTCTGGCATCAGGATAAAAATCCTTCAATAGTTGCTCAAGGTACTGCATAGGATCCTCTTTCCTCTCTGAAAGTATACCCACCCCAAAATTTGCTAATCCATTCCCTTTGGGAAACGTCCAGGCATACCCGGTAGGTGAATATTTCTTCGAAAATAGAAAATCCATTCTATTACTACCAATTGCTCTGTCATATATCAAGAATTGAGCGCATTTATGAATATTTTCATTACCAACTTCCATATTGAGTCCCATAGAGGCAGCAACAGCAGAAGCGGGGCCATCAGCACCAATCAGAATTGGTGTCCTGACAATTTCCCGTCTCCCATCTCTTACTAAATCAACCTCAACTTTACCACCAACTCTCTTCGCAGTAAGAAATTTTGTACTGACTGAAAGCACTGCACCTTTTGCAGCTGCTTTCTCGGCAAGGGTCCTATCGAAAATTTTCCTCTCAAGCACAACCCCAATACCATTCCTATACACCTCGAAATAATCCAGCTCAGGCGAGATAATCCTGATCGTGTCAACATTGGTAGCTACAAACTTCTGCGTCTCGTCAATTTCAAAAATTTTTTTGATGAGATTAAGTGTATTTGTGGAAATTCCCTCTGCACAAAAAATATCTTTACCCACTTCCCTCTGTTTTTCGATAAGGAGAACATCAACTCCACCCTGTGCCAGTACCTTAGCAGCAGTGGATCCGGCAGGACCAGCCCCTACAACAATGGCACTGTATTCACTCTTAAGATTCATCTCATTCCCACTCCAATCTCTGGGGGAATATTATTTGTTTTCCGGAAAGCCTGCTTCATAGCGGAGAGTTTGTATATAATACAGTCTCACCCAATTCTGTCAAGTGTCGGATAAAAAATACTTGAAAATTTTGTTCTTTAAAAATGTATTCTTAAAAACTCTGCAGGAAAAATAGAAAATTAATGGGACTATTTTTTAGATTTAAATTCTAAAACTTTAAGTTCACATATTGACAGTTCATTTCGAGATCTTTATTCTAAACTATCTCGTATCAGATTCTTTTATCGTTCTTTTACTTTATTGAGTCATAAATCCCTAAAACAAATAGGGATATCATAACCACTAGCCCGTGTAAGAAGTCCATATACAACAGTGGATCCTCCTATAAAGATATAAAAAAGTTATAAAATAAAAAAGGAGGTAAAATGGCTTTACCCTCAAATAGTATAGATATGTGGGTAAGCCTCCTGGCACTCCTTACCCAGTTCATTGAACTGGTAAGAGTGTTAATCAAAAGGGGCTAGTGAGATGATGGTGGGGGGTGAGATTTATCTCACCCCCCACCATCTATAAAAATCTTTACTTTTTCAACCTGAAAATTACAGGAATATACACCCACTTCGATACAGGTTTACCACTTGAGTCTTTTGCAGGATAAAACACATACTTCTTTAAAGCTTCCAAAGCAGCACTATCGAGACATGTATACCCAGATGAGGCCTTAATCTTCACCCTTTTAACCAATCCATCTTTCCCGACCAATGCGCTCACTATGACCCTTCCCTGCCAGTTATTTTTCTTGGCCTCTTCGGGATACTCCGGAGAAACAGCACTTTTTACTTTTGGGAATGAATTAGTCGTCTCTTTCGAAGCCTGTAGCATCCTGAAATTTGAGGGAGAATTCATCAATGGACTACCTTTCAAACCAGTGTAAATCATAAAAAGCAAAAATGTGTTTATTCCAAGGAGTCCAATGATAATTCCATCAAGTATTTCTGATCGACTCATTTTACACCTCCATCAATAATGATTTTAACCGCCTCCCTTTTTTGCTGGAAATAGATAACCTCGCGAGGTCCCCCTTTAGAGATTGCAAAAAGGACAGAGAGGAGGATTGCCATCACTGCCGCGGCAGTGATGGCAATCCTCCTCCAAGATAATTTTTCTCTCTTTATCTCAACTCTTACACTTTTAAGAACCTCTCTTAATCTTTGCTCCTCTTTAAAGAATTTCCTGCAATCCTCGCAAACTTTTAAATGTTCAAAAACGTCCCTTCTCTCTTCCTCCGACAATTCGTTGAAAAGAATGATTTTCTCCCGAACCTCCTTACATTTCATATTATCACCTCCAGACACTTCCTTAAATTTTCTCTTGCCCGGAAAAGGTGGGATTTCACTGTTCCTCTTGCAATTCCAAGCATATCAGAAATTTCAGAAGTAGAATATCCTTCCATATAAAAAAGAACTACCACCACTTTCTGAACTTCAGGCAACTCTGTAAGGCATTTCTGTACACGGACAATTTTCGCAAACTCTATGGGTGGAATCTGAATTTCGGGCAAATTTTCAACAGAAATCATCCTGTATTTCTTCCTGCTCTCGTCAATCACCATATTTACCATTATTTTCTTCACATAAGCGAATGGATTTGAAATTGTGCCTTGCCTTTCCAGGAACTTTAAAATAGCTCCCTGAAGGAGGTCCTTGGCATCATCAAGGTTTCCACACAATCTGAAGGCGAAATTCAGAAGAATCTCAAGTTGTCCTTCATCTAATAAATCCATCATTATTTATGACGGAAAAGTCCCACCTCCGGTTTACAGGAATCTGACGATAACTTTCTCTATATTTTTAAATACTTCTTTGCGGTTTGTCATTGTAAGTTTTATTGGATTAAATTTTCTACGTATCTTCTTTACAATGGGGTGGACATCTTTAAGGGGGATCGTCGCGATTATGTTTGTATTTTCGCGGAAAATTAGTTTTTCCACAGCATTCTGAAAATTCGTGGAGAAAAGCTCCATCTTTCCAATTTCATCAACAAGGATTATTTTCGATGTTTTTCTCAAAACTGGCAAAGTTAATCTTTCAAACTCTTCAAGGTTCACACCATATTTCCCTACTTTCATTGAGCTTTCAATATCTACATGTGATAAAATTCCAGATTTTCCATCAGTTCTGACAATCCTGAATCCTACTCTTTTCCCATTTTCTCTTATCTCTTCGGTCCAGAAACCTGAGAAGATGTCAGGTCTGAGATAAAAAAGACGTTTAATAATGGTAGTTTTACCTGTTCCTGGGGCACCTGTAATAAACACTCTCATGTGATAAATCATACACCAGTCATCCAGATTTTAGAACAATTGGAGTAGAATTGTTCGCACATACGAACGAAGTTGATGACAAACCATAATGAGAGTGATATAATCTCGTTATGAGAAATAAAATAAATGTTCTCATTGTGGCCATAGCTGGTCATTTCCTCGATCATTTCTTCATTTTATCCTTCTCTGTCCTGATACCTGTCTTTAAAGAAATTTTCTCAGTGAATTATACGCAGATTGGGCTCACCGGTAACATAATATACTTTGTTTTTGGCCTTGGAGCGCCGATTTCTGGATTTTTAATCGATAAAATAGGGGCTTTAAAGGTGATAAAAATTTACGCATTGGGTTCTACGGTTGCACTTTTTATGATTGTACTTTCAGCATCTTTTCATCTGGTCATTGCGGGTTTTGTAATACTGGGTATATTTGCGAGTTTATTTCATCCTGCTGGATATTCATTTATTACATTAAACATTGAAGAGCCTGGGACAGCTCTCGGGATAATGGGAGTCTTTGGAACCTTGAGTGTGGCCCTAACACCGGTTGTAGTCTCCTCGCTGGCTCAATTCTTTGGCTGGAGAAAGGCCATCCTTGCGCTTGGTATCGTCGCGGCGATTTATTCTATTATGCTGATAAAATTCGGGAAAGAAGGAGAATTTTCGGGTCGTAGATCAGAATCAGGGGGATACACTGAAAAAGGGTACTTACTCGTACCCCTCATCTTTATTCTTACATTTGGGGCTCTAAATGGTTTTACATACCGTGGTTTCGTGACATATCTTCCATCATTTTTCACTGAAAAAGCTGGAGGAATGCTGGCTAAAGGTGGTCTTTACTCCACCCTTGTGCTTCTCTCAGGAATAGTAGGACAAATCATAGGCGGAAAACTCGCCGAAAGCGCGAAAAGAGAAATCTATTACGTTGCCGTTACATTCTTCAGTCTACCTTTTCTTATTGCAACATACCTGGTAAGCGGTAACATCGTGCTTTTCACCACGATCGGTTTTTCACTGATGTATTTTGGTTTTCAGCCTCTGTCAAACCGTCTCATTGCGGCATACACAACTTCGAGATTCAGGGGTAGATTTTACGGGTTAACCTTCTTCCTCAATTTTGGAATAGGCTCACTCGCAGTCTCAATTGGTGGGTATATGGCAGATAGATTTGGTATTCACTCTGTATTTTTGCTTATCAGTGTAAGTTTATTCCTGGCATTTCTCATTGGTCTCGGACTACTTGGATACCTAAGGGTGCACGGAAAAGAGAGCTTCTCTAATGGCTGAGTCATTCTTTTAACGGCTCCACTCTCCAGGCTTTGAACGTTGAGAATTTTTGTGGAATGAAAATTACAGAAGGAGAAATAGATTTTACAAGTTCGATACTATCGGATGGGGTGGTTTGAAATTTTGAAGTCCAGTAGGTAGTGTTTAAGGGAATCACAAAATATGCTGCTGAATCGGGGGTAAAAATTTTCACAAGTAAAAGCATCCCATTAGCATTGTGAGAGTATGAGCCAAAAACAAAATTCCCGAGTGAATAAAAAATAGGTTTACCCTTATAGAATTCAACAGGCTGAATCACATGGGGATGATGCCCTACGACAAGGTCAGCACCGTGGTCGATTGCATAATGTGCCAGGATACGCTGGTATTTCCTGGGGGTATCCAGAAGCTCTGAAGACCAATGGAAAATCATTATTTTGAAATCTGCATCTGAACCCTTCAGGTCCCGGTATATAACTTCTTCGATTCCATGGACAGCTCCAGGCTTTGAAGAATCTGCCCAATAACTTTTTGGCAATGTGTTTGAATAGCCGAAGAAAGCTATCTTAATTCCATTTACCCTCTTTACAAAGGGAATTCGTGCAGTTTGAAGATCTCGTCCTGCCCCGCAATGGCCTATTCCAAGACTGTCGAGAATCCTTATGGTGCTCGTTAATCCCTGTGGCCCATAGTCCATTATGTGATTATTTGCAAGTGTAAAGCCATCAATTCCTATTCTTTTAAAAACATCTGCAAATTTTGTTGGCAATTTGAATATAAATTTCTTGTCTGAAACAGGTGTCCCTGTATCCACTATGGGACATTCGAGATTAAAAAAAGCTATATCTGTGTTTTTTATTATAGATTCAATTTTTTTAAAAGGATAAATCGGATCTCGCTCAATAAATTCAAGGAGGCTGCCAGATGGCATGAGATCCCCACCTATTATTAGAGTTACAGGTCTTGAACTAATGATACCGAAGAGGATGAAAAGTTTAATCAACATGAGTAAAATTATAAACCATGTCTTACGAGATACTTGATCATACTGCGGATTATGGATTCGTCGTTCACAGTAGCTCACTTGAAGGGCTTTTTGTAGAATCTGCACAAGCCTTATTCAGGGAAATGGTAGAAAACTTTGATGATATTATCATCAAAGAGTGTGTCAGGGTGGAGCTCCAGGAAGAAAATTTAGAAGACCTTTTTATTGGATGGTTAAATGAGCTCCTTTTCCATTTTGAGGCTCATAGAAAACTATTCCGAAAATTTGAAGTCAAAATAGAAAATGGTTATAGGTTATACGCCAGAGCTTGTGGAGAAGAAATGGATCCAAGTCGACACGAAATGGTAATCGGAATAAAAAGTGCCACCTACCATGAGCTAAGGATATGGAAAGATGAAAAGGGCTGGCACACAAAATTCATCTGTGATGTCTGATGGAGCTAACCTCTGAATTCAAATTCCACGCAGCTCATAGTGTGAAAATTGGAGGTAAACCTGAGCCAACCCACGGACACACTTTCAAATTACAAATAACTGTGGAAGGTAAACCTGATAAAGAGGGTTTTGTCATTGATTTCGTAAAGTTTAAAGAGTTGGTTAAAGAAAAGGTCATTGAGAAACTTGACCATAGGAATTTAAATGAAATTTTTTCACAGCCGACAGTCGAGAATATAGGCCTTTGGATATTTGCGGAGTTAAAAAAGCCTGTACACAGTTTTGGCTGTAAACTTAAAGAGGTCAGGGTATTTGAAACTGATTCTGATTGGATAACAGTGAAAGAGGACGATGTATGAGGGATATCCAGAGTGAAAGGGATTACAGAAATATTCCACTTGAACGTGTTGGTGTTGAAGGTCTCAAATACCCTATTAGAGTAATGGACAGAACTCATGGGACACAGCCAACAGTTGGTACTATTTCTCTTGCTGTAGACCTGCCAGAAGAGTTTAGAGGAACCCACATGAGCAGGTTTCTGGAGGTTTTACACTTTTATAAGGATTACATTTCCCTCAATAATCTTGAGGAGATCCTTGATGAATTAAGAAATCGTTTGAATGCATCCAGTGCCCATATAGAAATTGAATTTCCCTATTTTCTAAAGAAGAAAGCACCGGTTACCGGTGCTGAAAGTTACATGGATTACCGGTGTAAATTTATTGCAACAAAGAACCAGAACTTTGATTTTATTCTTGAAGTAAACGTTCCCGTTCAGACACTTTGTCCGTGCTCCAAGGAGATTAGTGACTATGGCGCTCATAATCAAAGGGCTGAAGTCACGATACAGGTGAGAATGAAGAGGCTCGTATGGATCGAGGAACTCGTTGAAATTGCGGAAGAATCCGCATCTTCCCCACTTTACGCGCTTCTAAAAAGAGAGGACGAAAAGTTCGTTACGGAACACTCCTATGACAATCCAAAATTTGTGGAAGATGTAGTGAGAGATGTGGCTTTAAAACTCGAATCAAATGAAAGAATCACCTGGTACTACATAATGGTCAAAAGCTTTGAATCAATTCATCACCACAATGCTTACGCATGTCTGAGACGTGACAAAAGCTCTGAAAAATATCCTTAAATAAATCAAATTGACCCGAAATTTTAATCCTCAAAATATAAGTCCTGCCTACTCATAAAAATCTCATGAATTTATGGAGTTTGGTAATACCCAGGAAAAGTTACAGTGCAATAACCCCCTTTTCCTCTATTTCTTTTAGTGGAATTGCGTAATCTTTCCCAATAACAACTGGTAGTACACTATCTTTGACTATTTTTTTCAGTATCAAGGCTCGATTAAGAGCACGATTAACATCTTTTTCATCTACCACATAGGAAACTTCAAAAACCACCCAGAGATCCTGCTTTTTATCCTTACTCTTGGCTTTTAAAACCCCATCTGACCATAATAGTTCCATCTTTTCATCTTCAGTTATAATTCCATTGTCAATTGCATCTTCAAGTAAATCAGCGAGAGTCTGATAGTCGACGAGTCTGATCCTTCTGAATGCTCTACCAAAGTATGCAGGGGCTTTTTCTCTTACCTTTCTCTCAAAGTTATCCCCCTTTAAATCGGCTACATCTACCTTGAGCTGCGCAACGTCCTCCTTCAGCTGGGTAACATCCTCCTTCAATATTTCAACATCTTTCTCTATTTTATCAACTCTTTGTGCGAGGGGACGGAAATCATTTTCGACAAAATTATCAAATTTTTTGGGAAGATTTATAAGCTCATCGGTTAACACAAGCTTCCTGAGCTTTTCTCGCCACTCCGGCTCCTGCTCGAGAATCCTGATAATATCGTCAAAAGTTCTTATTTTGTAATCTTTAACCGATTTCATGATTTTAATATACAATGGCCGAATCTTTATTTCAACCTTCTTAGAGGCTTCAAACCTTCACTAAACCAGTACAAGCCATTAAAATAGTGAACAATGTTCAAAAGAGTCCTTGTAGCTAATCGTGGTGAGATAGCTGTAAGAATAATCTATGCCTTAAAAGAGCTGGGAATTGAATCCGTTACAGTGTATTCCGAGGCAGATCGTGATGCCTTACACGTTCAACTTGCCGATTACGCGATTTGTATAGGACCAGCCTCCCCTAAACAGAGTTACCTGAATTTTACAAGTATTATAAGTGCGGCTGTAGCCACTGGATCAGAGGCAATTCATCCAGGTTACGGATTTCTTGCAGAAAATCCGGAATTTGCCGAAGCGGTTGAGGCAAGTGGTATAAAATTCATCGGTCCATCATCCAGGACGATCAGACTCATGGGAGATAAAATTGAGGCGAAAAAGGTGATGAAAGAGGCGGGGGTTCCAATTCTTCCTGGTACAAACGAAGCAATTGACAGATTTGAGGAAGCAGTTAGTGTAGTGAAAGAAATTGGTTTTCCTGTGATAATTAAGGCCGCCGCCGGAGGCGGCGGCCGTGGTATGCGCGTTGTCAATGATGAATCAGAACTTGAAATTGCCTTCCAACTCGCAAAATCTGAGGCTGAGGCAGCCTTTAATGATCCTCGTGTTTATATTGAAAAATATATACCACGCCCAAGACATATTGAGATTCAAGTCCTCGCAGACGAGCATGGCAACGCTATTCACCTTGGAGAAAGAGAATGTTCCATCCAGCGAAGACACCAGAAACTTATTGAAGAATCCCCTTCACCAATTGTAGACGAAGAAACCAGATACAGAATGGGAGAAATAGCGCTCCGGGGAGTTAGAAAAATCGGATACTACTCTGCAGGAACGCTTGAATTTCTTATGGATGAGGATGGAAACTTTTACTTTATGGAGATGAATACAAGAATTCAGGTGGAACATCCGGTCACAGAAATGGTTACTGAAATCGACCTTGTAAAAAAACAGATTCTCATAGCTGCTGGTGAAAAGCTTGGACTGAAGCAGGAGGATATTCATTGGCACGGTCACGCTATAGAAACGAGAATCAACGCAGAAGACCCGGAAAAGGGATTTAGACCCTCACCCGGAAAGATCGAACTACTCCATTTCCCCGGTGGTCCCGGAGTTAGAGTAGACTCTTACGTGTATCAGGGCTACACTATTCCTCCTTATTACGATTCTCTCATTGGGAAACTTATTGTTAAAGGAAGGGACAGAAAAGAGTCAATTTCAAGACTAAGAAGGGCACTTGAAGAAGTGGTTATTGAAGGTATAACAACAACAGTCCCCTTTTACCAGGAGTTGATCGAACACCCTGATTTCGTGAAAGGAGATATCGATACGGGGTTCATCGAGAGATTTCTTAAAGAGAGGAGATAAATAAGATTGAAAACTCTCTTCGATCTCGCCTACCGAATTGGAGATATTGCAGAATTTTTTGTTGGTATAATAATTTCTTTGAAAGAAATTGGCAAAATATTGAAAAGGCTGCCCTATGATTTTTATTCTCTCGGAGTAGGCTCACTGCCCATCGTACTTCTAACATCGGCTTTCACAGGGATGGTCGCTTCAGTTCAGGTAGCTTATCAGATCAGAGATTATGCTCCTCTTGATCTGCTTGGTGCAGGTGTAGCAAAGATGGTTATGGTTGAGCTTGGTCCTGTGCTTACGGCCCTTGTAGTTGCTGGCAGGATAGGGGCAGGTATCGCTGCTGAACTGGGAACTATGCGCGTCACCGAGCAGATCGATGCACTGGAATTTATGGCCATAGACCCAATAAGATACCTCGTTACACCCAAAATTATCACAGGAATAATAGCGTTACCTATTCTCACAGTCTTCGCAGATTTCATTGCAATCCTCGGTGGTGCATTTGTTTCGAGAGTCGTTATGCAGGTAAATTACACGGTATTTTTTCAATGGATTAAAACTCTCTTTCTTCCACTTGATCTTTTTGGTGGACTCATAAAATCCTTTGTCTTTGGATTCATTATAACATTTATCGGCTCCTACACAGGTTTCTCAACCATGGGTGGAGCTGTTGGTGTAGGCAAATCAACTACAAAGGCTGTCGTTTACTCCTCTATTTTTGTTCTTATAGCAGACTATTTTCTGGGCGTCTGGATTTTTGGAAAATGATAAAAATTATTGATCTGTATAAATCTTTCAACGGGAAAGAGGTCCTCCGTGGAATCTCCCTTGAGATAAGGGATGGTGAAACCCTCGCTATCCTTGGTATGAGTGGAACCGGGAAATCCGTCCTGCTGAAACACATTATGCGTCTTTTTAAACCTGATAGGGGCAAAATTTATGTCGATGGCCAAGAAATAACAGGACTTCCAAGGAAGGAAATTTACAAAATTCGAAGGGCTTTTGGGTATGTATTTCAAGAGCCTGCTCTCTTTGATTCTCTGACAATTTATGAAAACGTCGCAATGCCATTGGTAGAGCACGGTTTTTCTGCGGATAAAATTAAGGAAAAGGTGAAGTGGGCTCTCGAAATGGTGGCTCTTGATGGTGTAGAAAATAAATATCCCGATGAGCTATCAGGAGGCATGAGAAAAAGGGTTGGAATAGCAAGGGCAATTGTTCAAATGCCCAGATATTTGATATATGATGAGCCCACTACAGGACTTGACCCTGTTACGGCCGATAAAATTAACGACCTGATGATATTCTTAAAAGAAAAGCTTAAAATTACCAGTATAGTTGTGACTCACGATATAAGATCTGCTTTAAAAATTGCAGATAGATTGGTATTAATGCACGAGGGACGTATTGTTGTGGATACAACTGTTGACCGTGCATGGGAAGAAAAACACCCTGTTCTGAAAGAATTTTTAAAGACAGTTGAAAAATGAAAGAACTTATAGGAGTAATTCACTTAAAACCCCTACCGGGTTCGTCAAACAATAGAGAAAAATTTACGGATATACTCAATTTTGCTCTACATGATGCAGAAAATCTGCTCACTGGTGGAATTTCTAAAGTGATAGTCGAAAATTTTGGTGATGCCCCTTTTACTTGCAATAGTGTTGATCCCCACACGATCGCCTATATGACACACGCCATTTTGAAAATTAAAGAGGAATTCCCGGAACTTAAAATTGGAGTAAACGTGCTAAGAAACGATGGTAAAGCAGCCCTCGGAGTTGCAGCCGCTACCGGGGCAGAATTTGTTAGAATCAACATCTTAACTTACACCATGGTTACTGATTGTGGAATTGTAAATGGAAATGCACATGAAATTATGACTTATAAACAGATTTTAAATGCAGATGTAAAAATTTATGCTGACGTTCTTGTAAAACACGCATATCCTCTATTTGATTACAACCCTATCCAGGTGGCAAAAGATACAGCAGAAAGAGGTGGAGCAGATGCTATTATTGTAACTGGAGAATCAACTGGTCTCCAGGTAGATATGGAAATACTCAAGCAAATCAAAGAAAATCTCAAAACCAGGCGCATTATTGTTGGCAGTGGAGTAAATGAACAAAACATTATCAATTATGCCAGATATGCAGATGGATTTATTGTCGGTACGTCATTAAAAAAATACGGACTTGTTGACAATCCTGTAGATGTTAATAAAGTGAGAAAAATCGTTGAAACGTTAAAATCTCTGTAATTTTTCAGGAGAAAAATATCATGAAAAGGGTATTAGTAGTTGGATCAGGTGGAAGAGAGCATGCAATTGCATGGAAAATTAATCAAAATAATGTGAAAATTTTTGTTGCACCTGGAAACGGTGGAACAGCTGCATTTGCAGAAAATATTGGCATAAAAGCAGATGATATCAAAGGACTGGCAAATTTTGCAGAAAACCATAAAATTGATCTTACGATTGTAGGCCCAGAGTTGCCAATCAGTCTTGGTATCTACGATGAATTTAAGGAGAGAGGGCTTAGAATCCTGGCGCCTTCAAAGGATGGTGCTCAACTTGAGGCATCAAAAATCTATGCAAAGAATTTCATGAAAAGGTACGGGATCCCCACAGCAGACTTTCAAACATTTGAAAATCCCGAAGAAGCTATCAGGTATGTCAATTCACTTAGAGACTTTCCCATTGTGATTAAAGCTGATGGATTGGCTGCTGGTAAAGGTGTAGTGATCGCTAAAACACGGGAAGAAGCAAAGGAAACTATAGAGAACTTCATGATCTACAAAAAATTTGGAGAAGCTTCTTCAAAAATCGTGATAGAAGATTTCCTCAACGGTACGGAATTCTCAATTTTTATTCTGACTGATGGCAGAGATTACAAAGTAATTGGGGGCGCATGCGATTATAAGAAACTTTTAGAGGGTGACCGCGGACCGAATACAGGTGGAATGGGCTCTGTGGCTCCAGTTCCATTTCTCGATAAGAATAAATTCGAAACAGTCCGTAAAAAAATAATTGAACCTACAATTCTCGGTATAGAGAGTGAAAAACTTGAATACAAAGGATTTCTCTATTTCGGCCTCATCTGGACTAATGACGGTCCCATGGTACTTGAATACAATGTCAGATTGGGTGATCCGGAAACCCAGGCTATGCTCCCTATACTTGATATTGATCTTCTGGAGACAGTGGAGCATCTTCTTGACGGAAAGCTCAATGAAATCAATGTCCCCACACCTTCCAAAAAAGCTGTGACTGTGGTGGCCGCGTCTCTTGGATACCCGATCAAATATGTCACAGGGAAAGAAATAATTGGACTAAAAGAATCAGAAAACACCGTAATATTCCACGCAGGGACTAAAATTGAAAATGGCAAAACTCTTACATCAGGAGGAAGGGTCTTAGCCGTGACTGGCATCGGAGACACATTGGAAGAGGCGATATCAAAGGCATATCAAAAAATTAATAAAATTCACTTTGAGGGAATGTATTTTAGGCGTGATATTGGAGAAAATTGGACAAAGAAAATCCTCATAATTGCGGGCAGTGAATCCGATCGTGAATTTGTGTCCTATGGGACAGAAATCCTCGACAGGCTCGCAATACCTTATGAATTTCGAATAATTTCAGCTCATCGTAACCTTCCGAAGCTTGTAGAATTTTTGAAAAACATCTCTGGTTTTGAGGTCATCATTGCCGTGGCAGGTCTGAGTGCTCATCTACCAGGTGTAATAGCAGGATTAACAAAACTTCCTGTTATTGGAGTACCAAGAGATATTGGGCCTCTAAATGGGATGGACGCTCTATATTCAATGGTTCAGATGCCAAAAGGTGTCCCCGTAGCCACTATGGCTATCGGTAAACACGGAATGATTAACGCCATCCTCGAGGCTTTAAGAATCCTCTCTATAAAATATGAGTGGGCATCAAAAGCACTTGAAAACTGGAGGAAATAATGGGATGGGAAAACGTAAAAAGAGAAATAGATTACATACGTTCCAGGGGAGGTAAAATCGTATTTACAAACGGAGTCTTCGATATCCTTCATCGTGGTCATGTTGAATATCTTGCCTATGCACGTTCTCTGGGAGACGCTCTGGTTGTTGGGATAAATTCAGATGACTCTGTTCGTAGAATCAAGGGGCCTGCTCGCCCTATCAATACCCTTGAAGACAGAATGTTTGTTTTAAGACATCTTGACGTTGTCGATTTCGTTGTTCCATTCGATGAAGACACTCCTCTTGAGCTCATTAAATTTCTTGAGCCGGACATCCTTGTAAAAGGTGCAGATTATGAGTATGACGAAATCATTGGTAAAGAAATCGTCGAAAAACGCGGTGGAAGAGTCGTACGTGCCCCTCTAAAAGAAGACTATTCCACAACAAAACTTATAAAGAAAATCGTTGAAATGTCCAAAGAACTCGGTGTGGACAAAATGGAGCTTCGTACTCCCTATGTTGCTGTAGATGCTATTATTCAGATTTTTGAAAAAGATCAATTTAAGGGAATTGTTTTGATAGAAAGGAAGTATCCCCCCTATGGCTACGCCCTCCCTGGCGGATTTGTTGATTATGGTGAAAGCGTGGAACAAGCTGTAGTAAGAGAGGCAAAGGAAGAAACCGGACTCGAAATTCACAATGTCAGACAGTTCAAAGTGTACTCTGACCCCTCAAGGGATCCACGAAGACATACTCTTTCGGTCGTCTTCACTTGCGAAGCCGAAGGCATTCCAATCGGGAAAGATGATGCCCGAAAAGCACATATTTTTAAATTAGAAGATATTCCGCTCGAAAAACTGGCTTTTGATCACAAAAAGATTATTCTTGACTTCATAAAAAAATAAATTTAAAGATTAAATTTAAAGATTACCTGTGTAGAACATTATCCCATTTTCAAAACCCTCTTACTCTCTATTTTGAAAGACTTGGAAGTCTTTACTAACATCTCTTTCACCACAGTGTATAATCGAAAATTCATCTTTTTTCAAAAGCTCCATGGGGAGTAAACTGATATCTTAAAACGGGAAAAACATCCTTTTAAGCAAATTTTACAAAAACTAACTTAATAATAATTTAAAATTTTTGTCTATTGACAATCCAGCCACGAAAATTTATAAGTTTTGTATGCATAAGTATAGAGTAGGCATAGACATAGGCGGAACATTTACAGACCTTGTCGCATTTGATGAAGACACTTTGAAAGTATTGAATATTAAAGTCTCATCCACACCGAGGGATCCTCAGACGGGTGTGATCAATTCCTTAAAGAGATTGCTCAGCAGGGGAAATGTCAAAATTACAAGAATTGTCCATTCTACAACGATAGGTACTAATCTATTCCTGGGACAAAAAGGACTGGAAATACCCAGAGGGGCGTTAATAACTACGAAAGGGTTTCGTGACGTAGTTGAAATTGGCCGTCAGAAAAGACCTGAACTTTACAACCTCTTCTTTAAACGCCCTGCGCCTCTTATCCCAAGAAAATACAGATTCACAGTTGATGAGCGAACAAATTACACAGGAAAGATTGTGAAGGTGGTAAATGAGAAAGAAGTCTCAGCTATAATCGGAAAATTAGTTGAGGAAAAGATAAAAACGGTGGCGATTTCATTTCTGCATAGTTATGCAAACCCTGAGAACGAGATCCGCGTGAAAAATCTCATAATGGATAAACTCCCCAACATAATAGTGGTCACCTCATACGAAGTAGACCCTGAGTACAGAGAGTATGAAAGAACGAGTACAACCGTGGTGAACGCTATTCTCATTCCTGTAGTCTCGCGATACCTGGAAAACTTGAAGTCTCAGATTGAGGGTATGGGCATAGATGCGCCGTTCTATGTCATGCAATCCAACGGTGGTTTGACTACTATTGAGATGGCGGAAAAAATTCCCGCTGCCACAATAGAATCTGGCCCAGCCGCAGGTGTAGTCGCAGCCTCTTTCCTGGGAAAAATAATCGGTGCTAAAAATCTACTAAGCTTTGACATGGGGGGTACAACCGCCAAAGCGGGGGCAGTCATCAATGGGACTCCGGATATTGTCACTGAATATGAAGTTGGCGGTGTGGTACACGCAGGTAGAATTATTAAAGGCAGTGGTTATCCTGTGAGATATCCATTCATTGATCTTGCTGAGGTATCAGCAGGTGGTGGTACTATTGCATGGATAGATAAAGCTGGTGCATTGAGGTGTGGTCCCATCAGCGCAGGTGCGGATCCCGGACCTGTCTGTTATGGAAAAGGCGGAGAAGAACCAACAATAACCGACGCAAATCTCCTCCTCGGAAGACTCAATCCAGAGGGTCTGCTTGGTGGAGAGATGAAAATCTATCCTGAACTCACAAAAAAACAGATGAAAGAAAAAATTGCGGATCCTCTTTCCCTCGACATAACCCATGCGTCAGCCGGTATTATTAAAATCATTAACACACACATGGTAAGAGCTTTGAGAATCGTATCTCTTGAGCGTGGTTATGATCCAAGATCAATGATCATGATTGTTCACGGAGGAGCTGGTCCATTACACGCAGCCGAAATTGCAGAAGAACTCGGCATTCCGGAAATCGTTGTCCCTATAAATCCTGGACTCTTTTCAGCCCTCGGGCTGATCGTTTCTGATGTTAGACATGATTTTGTCCGTCCTATACTTAAACCCTCAAAAGATACAACCCCTGATATGTTTAAAAAGCTTTTTGATGAACTTTCAGGTGAAGCTATTAAAACCCTGGAAGGTGAGGGTATTTCCTTGGACAATATACGTATAGAAAAAATCATTGAGACTCGTTACCACGGACAATCTTTCGAAATTCCTGTGAACGTGCCCGCGGGTGAATTCACTATCGAGGAAATAGAAAATAGATTCCATAGTAAACATGAAGCAACTTACGGATACTCCGCTACTGACGAAGAAGTTGAATTCGTTAATGCAAGAATCATCGCCTACGGACTAACAAAGAAGCCAGAGTTCAGGGCATTTAAAATAGAAAAAATCACCCCCAAACCCGTAACTAAAAGAAAGGTCTATTTCGAATCTACAGGATGGGTAGACACTGGAATTTACTGGAGAGATGACCTTCATGCAGGCAATTACATCATTGGACCCGCAATAATTGAACAATATGACAGCACAACTGTAGTTCCACCGGGCTGGTTTTTGACTGTCGATGAATATTTGAATTTGAAACTCAGGAGGCAAGAAAATGGTTGATCCAATCACCATCGAAGTAATAAGAAATGCCCTTTCGTACTCGGCAGAAGAAATGGGTATTGCCCTGAGAAATTCAGCTTATTCTCACAATATTAAGGAAAGAATGGATCATTCCTGCGCAATCTTTAATATAAATGGAGACATGGTTGCTCAGGCCGAGCATATTCCTGTACATCTTGGTTCACTCCCCCACGGTATAAAAAATGCGATCAATTATCTTACGGAAAGGGGTGAAGCATTCAGACCCGGAGATATTTTCCTCTTTAATGATCCTTATATTTCAGGCACCCATTTAAATGACGTTACTTTGATAAAACCTGTTTTTTATAAAGGTAAACACGTTGGATTCACAGCCAACAAGGCACATCATGTGGACGTTGGAGGCAAAACTCCTGGTAGTATGAGTGGCGATGCGACCGAACTTTATCAAGAAGGAATTATTATCCCACCTGTCAGATTTGTATCCAGCGGCAAAATTAATGAAGATATCCTCGCCATCTTCACTGAGAATGTCAGAACCCCACACATTACCCGGGGTGATTTACGTGCCCAGATTGCCGCAAATAATCTTGGTGAGAGAAGAATATTGGAGTTGATAGATCGTTATGGTGTCGAAGTCTACCTCCAGGCTCTTGAAGAAATATTGAACTACAGCGAAAGAAGAATGGTAGAAGAAATACGCGAGATTCCAAACGGTACCTATGACGCTGAGGACTGCCTTGAAGATACCGGAGTAAGTGACAAACCTGTATGGATAAGGGTTAAACTGATTGTATCCGATGGGACTATGACTATAGACTACACCGGCACAGACAAACAGGTTAACGGCCCTATAAATGCAGTCTTTGGAGTCACTTTGTCTGCTACTTATTTTGCAATTAAGTCTGTTGTTGATCCGGAAGTACCCATGAACCAGGGGGCCATGAGACCTTTAAAGGTTATTGCCCCAAAAGGAACTCTCGTGAATCCCTACAAACCAGCACCAGTTTCTGGTGGAAATGTCGAGACATCCCAGAGAATTGCGGATGTGATGTTCAAAGCTCTATCAAAAGCACTTCCTTACAAAGTGCCTGCAGCGTCGCTCGGAAGCATGAATAACATTATGGCTGGTGGATACGATCCTCAACGTAAAAGACCATGGGCCTTTTACGAAACTATTGGCGGTGGCTCCGGTGCCAGACCTTTTGAAGATGGAGTTGACGGAATTCACACAAATATGACAAACACATTAAACACTCCTATTGAAGCAATCGAACAATATTACCCCATCGAATTTGTATCTTATGAATTTCGGGAAGAGTCTTTCGGAGCCGGCAGATACAGAGGAGGGGTTGGAATTGTTAGATCTTGGAGATTGACGGCACCACGGGCAACCGTTTCCATACTTGCAGAAAGGGTTAAAGTTACACCCTATGGAGTTCAAGGTGGTCTTCCAGGGAAATCGGCTGAATTTTTCCTGATAAAAAAAGATGGCTCCAGGAAAAGACTACCGGGCAAAGTAACTGTTGAACTCAAAAATGGAGATATCATTGAAATAAATACCGCAGGTGGCGGTGGATATGGCCCACCTGATGAAAGAGACCCCGATGCTATTAAACAAGACATCGAGAATGAACTCTTAAAAACTGAATGGGAAAAGTATGTTGAAGAAAACAGGAAAATAAAAAGAGATTGCACCGACCTTGAAAAGTAAGTATTCACGCAGGAAGGAGTGGCCTGGAAAAATTTTCAGGGAGGTGTAACTATGAGCAACGGGGTCATAAAAAAATCCCACCTTATACCCCGAACAACCGGGGGCTGGATTCTTCTAATATACATACTGTTTTGTTACCTCATGACACAGTGGCCTGTCCTGAAGGCTGTAAATAAAGCGGTTCCCTTCATCCTGGGGATGCCATTCGTGTATGCCTGGCTCACGTTCTGGTACATCATGATCGTCATAGGTGCAATCCTGGCAGCCTGGAAGGTATGGAAACCATAGGAGGTCTATCATGGAATATGCCGGATGGCCTATAGCACTGGCTATTATCATCGTCTATATAATTCTTGTTGGTATCCTTGGATATTTTTCATTCAAAAAACTCCAGATAAATATCGAAGACTACTTCCTGGTTTCCAGAACCGCCGGCTTTCTAATCCTCTATTTCACAATTGTAGCAACCTACCACTCAGCTTACGCCCTCCTCACCTCCTGTGGCGTGTTCTATAGGGTTGGAGTGTTCTTCTGGGCAGCCGGGACGTGGACATTTTTAACCGGAATCCTCACCTACCTTTTTGGAGCACGAATGTGGTACCTTGGTAAAAAATACGGTTATATTACACCGGCAGACCTTCTCGCAGACTACTATGAAAGTGACTTCTTACGAGGACTTGTAGCTATCGTACTGGCAATCTTCTTGATCCCTTATATGGCGGTACAGGCCATGGGACTCGGATACATTTTTAATGTTGCAAGTGGTGGCCACATACCTTACATAGCTGGTACATGGATTCTCCTCTTCATAGTTGCTCTCTATTCGATGGCTGGTGGTTTACGTGCAGTTTATTGGACGGATTTCCTCCAGGGCATCTGGATGTTCATTGCAATCTGGATCGCAGGTATCTTCGTAGCAGTAAAACTTTTTGGTAGTGTCGGAAATGTCTTCCATACCCTCCTCGAGGTAAAACCCCAGCTCCTTTCGGTCCATGTCCCATACACCTATTGGTTTAGCCTGGGCATCATTTTCTCATTTGGTATCGTAATGCAACCTCATTTGTGGATGAGATACTATACAGCAAGAGATCCTCACACTTTAAAATGGCTTGGTGCAACAACCCCTATTTATCTGATTTTTATCTACGTACCTGCTGGTTTTGTAGGGCTGACCGCTGCGGCAGCAGTCGCCAAGGGTATGATTCCAGAAATCATCAAAACTTTCGGGTCACAAGATGCAACCTTGCCAGCACTCCTAACCAGAACAGCACCGGCATGGTTCACCGGAATATTTCTTGCTGGGGCTTCTGCAGCAGCTATGTCAACTGCTGATAGCCAGATGCATGCATTTTCAGCCGTTGTAACACGTGACCTCTATCAGAAACTCGGCAAAAAAGAGGTAACTCAGGAAACCCTCGTGAAACAGGGAAGAATTTGGGTCTTTGTCTCATTTTTACTCGCAGCTATTCTTGCAACATTCAGACCTGGAATAATCTTTGATATTGTGGCTTTCTCGGGTGCCGGTGCTCTCCAGCTCTTACCCGCGACTCTTGGAGCAATCTACCCGTTTAAATTCAAATTTACGAGAACAGCGATTATCTGGGGAATCATCATCGGTAGCATTGTAACCTTACTGTTTACAAAGGGACTCGGAAATAAACTTGGAATGCCTGCTCACTGGCTGAATCCATGGGGATTCCACGGTGGAATGATCGGACTCTTTGTCAACTTTATCGTCGTGTTTATCCTATCCACATTTACAGAAAAGCCATCTGAAGAAACTATAAAGAAATTCCATGGATACCTTGAAGAAATGATCTATGGAAAAGAAAGTTGAAAGGGGAACACTGTAGTAGAGTAAAAGGTGTGGTGGGCGAGGCCCTTTGGGCCTCGCCCACCTCACAATATCTAATCTCTTTCCCTACCCATGAACATGACCGTGCTCAATCTCATCCGGTGTAGCATCCCTGATGTCAACAACTTTAACATGGAAATACAGGGTTTCCCCCGCAAGAGGATGGTTAAAGTCCACAACCACTGATTCTTCCTTAACCTCTTTAACGTAAAAGGGCACATTGTGACCCTCTCCAAAATCTGCATAAAATTTCATCCCAACTTCAACAGGATTGTCACCAAATGCGGATCTTGGGATCTCCTGAATTGCGTTCTCATCAATTTGACCATAAGCATCCTCTGGAGACACAGTTATGTCTCTCTCCTCGCCAATTGACATCCCTTCCATCCCCTTTTCAAGACCAGGTATTAACTGCCCGGCCCCATGAAGGTATACAATGGGCTCACCGTGGCTTTCATCAACCACCTCTCCAGACTCGAGCTTGAGTGTATACTCAAGACTCACCACTTTATTTTTCTCGACTTTCTTATCCGACATTACAAATTCCTCCTTATGTAAAGTAACGTCCTGACTATAACCCTTCACCAGATAAAAGTCAAACAAATTCAAGAGGCTGTTCGAAAAATATGCTATGGGAATGTAATTTTTTATCCTCCTCCCCAGAGGTACGTTTAGCAATGTGGGAGAAGTTCTCCTCAAACCTCCTCCGCAGTGCGTTTATCCGTGGGGGAGGATTATCCTCAAACATCCTCCCCTACAAATCTTTGCCTTGTTGAGGAGAATAAAGAAAGGGGCAAACTCTCCCTCTTTCCCTTTACCCACTGCTGTAGAGCGGAAGGGAATATTGAGAAAGTTTTGATCTGTGGAAATTCTGGAAAACAACTCCCGAAATTGTGGTAATTTATCATTACATTGATAAATAACCATCTAATTTGACATTTTATAACGATTTTCCAGGAAAAATGTGAATTTCTGATTACCGAAAATCGAGGGATTTCAAACCAAAGTGACTTAATAGTTGGGGGGCTGCCGCAGAGCGGCAGCCCCCCAATAAAAATTACTTCAATCTCAAATCTTCATACGCTGAAAGAGCTGCAATAGCTCCCTGACCAGCTGCCACTATTATCTGAGCCTGAGAACCTGTAATATCCCCCGCAGCATAAACCCCCGGAACACTCGTCCGCTGTGTAGAATCTACCTTTATATACCCCCTATCAGTTAGCTCAACACCAAGTTGTTTGGCAATTTCATTCTGTGGAATCAATCCCACATAGATAAATACTCCATCAACCTTAAGCTCTTTTATTTCACCCGTAGCACGATCCTTCACCCTAAGTCCCTTAACCTTTTTCCCATCTCCAAATATTTCAACGACTTCTGAATTAGTCCAGTAATCTATTCCAAGCTCCTGAATCTTTTTTTGGTAGGCAGATTCACACATCCATCTGGGCATAAATTCAATAACTGTGACCTTTGAAGCTATATCATTAAGTGTAATGGCTGCAATTGCACCTGAATTACCTCCGCCAATCACTGCAACCGGCTTGCCTTTAAAAAGGAAACCATCACAGGTTACACAGAAAGAAACCCCTCTCCCATCGTATTCCTTCTCACCCGGGATGTTGAGATGCTTGTGGGTTGTTCCAGTAGCGATTATTAAAGCACTGGCAGTGTATTCTCCCTTGTACGTAGTAACAATGAACTTGCTACCGTCCTTTTTTACCTCATCCACACCCTCTCCCTCATGGATTTCAGCATATTCGAGTGCGTGTTCTTTAAATTTTGCTGCAAGATCCTCACCTTTGATACTCTTAAATCCGAGGTAATTCTCCACAAGAGGATCCTCTCCAACAAGTCCACCTGCAACATCTTTTTCAAGGACAAGGACATCAAGTCCTGCCCTTGAGGCATAGATTGCTGCCGAAAGTCCGGCAGGACCTCCCCCAACTATCACAATGTCGAAATCTTTTTTACCGGTACTCTGCTCCTCCGTTGGCATTCCAAAAACCAGCTCCATAACATTCCTCCTCAACTATTTTTGAGGTAAATAATTAACTAATTTAGTCAGGTTTGTCAACCAACCCCGGTATATCTATTTCAAGATCAATTGATTTCTATTCATCCCACCCTTTCAATGGGAAATTCAGACCTTTTTAATGTTGAATAATCCACCCAAATGCCAGATACTAACATAAAGGAGGGTGTAAATATGAGCAGAAAAAAGTCATGGAAAGATAAGCTAAATGATGATAAAGATTTCCCAAAAGTTGTAAAACTTGAGGGTAAACTTGCCAGCAAGTGGGGTGAAGGCACAATGGTTATTCCGAGGCCCAGAGATGTAGACCTAATCATGAAAATGGTTCCCAGAGGAAAACTCATAACTGTATCACAGATAAGAGAAATTCTTGCGAGATTTTATAATACTACCATTGCGTGTCCTCTAACTACCGGCATCTTTAGTAAAATCGCTGCATTCGCAGCAGAAGAAGAAAGGAAAGGAGGAAAAAGAGACGTAACACCCTACTGGCGCACCATTAAAAATGACGGCTCTATTGACAAGAAATTCCCGATATCCGATGTAGAAATAGCTGAAATTTTGAATTCAGAAGGAATCACTGTTATTCGAAAAGGCAAGAAAATGAAAGTCAAAGATTTTCAGAATTTCCTCATTGACATCGATGAGATCTATAACCATTTCTCAGAATTGAAGGAGAGTAACATTTAACATCTGTCAGAGGAATATTCGAATTATGAAAAAACTGTTTCTGATCCTCTTGATTCTCACAGGCAATTTAAGGGGTTTCGTTAAAGACTCCGTTATGATTCCAATGAGAGATGGAGTCAGGTTAAACACAAATATTTACTTCCCCTCAACGCAATATGATTTTCCACGCCCTGTCGTACTTTTGAGAACGCCTTACGGGGCTGATAATCTCGAGATTAGCCTCGGAAGTTCCGTAATCTCGTATTTTACCGATATGAAAAGATATATCCTTGTTATTCAGGACCTCAGAGGAAGGCATGAATCTGAAGGAACAGATTCACTGTTTCGTGAAGATGGATGGGGAGATTTAAGAGACGGATACGATACCATAGAGTGGCTGGCGTCCCGTTCATGGTGTAACGGACGTGTGGGGATGATCGGGGCAAGTGCACTCGGGATAGTCCAGTATCTCGCCGCTGGGGCCAATCCACCTCATCTGGTAACCTGTTTTCCTGAAGTAGCATCCTGGAATATGTATGATTTCGCATATCAAGGTGGGGAATTCAGGCAGAACGACGTGACCGTCTGGACAACAAATTTCTCCAATCCGGCGATGCTTGAGCTTGTAAAAAGGAATCCAGATTATTCAGACTCCATGTGGGGAATTGTAAATTGCGACACTCGATTAGATTCAATTCATATACCAATGTTTCATCTGAGTGGTTGGTTTGATATGTTTGCCCCCGCCCAGATACAGGCCTTTTATAAACTCCAGTATCACGGTGCTGAAGGAGCAAGAGGAAACCAAAAGCTCATAATTGGTCCCTGGACTCATGGAACTCTTGGAACTGCCTCATGTGGACAGGTTATATTCCCTCCTAATGCAATTATGAACTACTACACAGAATATGTTGTTCCTTGGCTGGATCACTGGCTGAAAGGTGAAAACAACGGGATAACGAATGTACCCGATATCCAGCTATATCTCATGGGACCTGTAGATACAACAGGTTATTGGAATCACTGGTATTCCTTTAATTACTGGCCGTTTGATAATCAGGATTCTCTAATTCTATATTTGACTCCGGAAGGGGTATTAAATGAATATCCATCTGACACAGGAGAATTAGTTTACGAATACGATCCACAGAATCCTGTACCTACTATTGGTGGACACAACTTAACACTCCAGGCTGGTATTTATGATCAGTCCCGGGTTTGGAATAGAGAAGATGTTTTAACATTTGTAACACCTCCTCTAACCCATCCTGTTGATATTTTTGGAGAAGTAAAATTGATTTTATTCGCTTCATCTGACAGATACGATACTGATTTTACAGGCAAGCTCGTCGATATCTATCCTGATGGGCGAAAAATGTTGGTAACAGATGGCATTTTAATGGCAAGACATCGAAACGGATTCAATTGCGAAGATTTCTTGGTACCTGATAGTGTGTATAAATTCGAAATTAACTTGAATTATACAGCTTACGTAGTAGTCCCGGGACACCGCATTGGGCTCGCTGTCAGTTCTTCAAACTTTCCCAAATATGCGGTTAATCCCAATACGGATCAGCCCGTCAATTTCTCAACTGATACACTTGTAGCCACAAATACTATTTACTCTGGAGAATCAAGACTCATTCTCCCTCTAATGAGACACACAAATATTAATGAAGGGATGAGCACTCCAAGCACAGTGATCTCTCCAGATGGTGTAATTAGAATACCACTGAATAATGGGAAAGTACCCAACTTTAAACTCTATGACATAGGTGGGAGAAGAGTTAGATTTATAACCACAATGATAGGGGATCAACTCATAATTCGAATAACCTCATCACCAGGCATCTATTTCCTCCGGGCAGAAAAACTCCTAAAAATAATTAAATTGAGATAACTCGATAATGTAACAAAAATATAACATGTCCTTATAGCCAGCTCTTTTGTTTTCTCTCACCCACAATTTGACAGTGTTCTGGGGTGAGGATAAAATGTGGTTACTATGAAAAAATTAGCAATTATCCTGTTAGGCATTTTGTTCTTCAACTCCTGTGGTGGGAAAAAACAGGTAAGCATCTCCGTATCACCGAAAAAACCTTCCCCTGGCTCATCTCTCACCATATCCTGGGAGAAATCACTCAGTGGTTACTTATGGATTCAGGAATTTTATGGTAAACTTCCGGTTTATAGAGATATTAAAATTTTACCGATTAGGAAAAGAAATTCCTTTAAGGTTCACCCACGCCCAGGGACATTTCTCCTGATCTTTACTCTTGAAGATACTTCTTTGAAGAAATTCTATCCTGAGAAAAAATGGCAATATGTCATTTTCACAGACTCATCTGGAGCACCTGATCCACGGGCATTCTACGCACTTTTAAACAACGATTTAATCAGTATAGATTCCATTCCCAAAAATCTAAAAAATTTGTGTCTGCTCCGAGAATTTTTTGCCAAGGAAAATGAAAAGCCAGTGGATCTTTTAAAGTCCAAGAAACAAACTTGCATATTTAGCGGATTCAAAACAGCTTACACTGTGAACCATGATTCAACCCTCTCAATGAAATTTTACAAAAACCTGAGAGGCCCTTATAAAACTTACGCTTCTCTTTTCATGTCTTCGGTTTCTCCAAATTCACGAATCAGAAGAGATCAGAAATCGGCGGACAGATTCTGGAAAATTTTCAAATCATCTCCTTTTTCGCCTGAAATTACAAAAGATGTACGACTCTTCAGATGGTTTATTACGAGATACTTCATTCCACCGGACAGATTTAATGAATACAAAAATTATATCAACAGTCTCAGTCATTTGACTATGTACGATTTTTATGTCATGGAAAGTCAGGCGACATGGCCAGAAGTTGACACAATTAGACTTCAGTTCGTCCTCGATAAAGAAAAATCGATAATTGATAATCCAATTAATTCCCGCTGGGATTATGCTTTCAGATTAAGGAAACCCGGTGATTATTACAGGTTGAAAAGTTCCACAAGAAACGATTTTCTAAAAAATTTGACCCGCCTGTATATTGCCAAGAAAAAATATTCAGATGCATACAGAACTATCAAAGAGTTTGTCGGTCAAAAAGATCTTTTTACTCTTTGGGATGAAGATTTGATACTCTATGGAGAGGCAGCGTTATACTCTAATCATTTAAAAGAAGCTGAAAAGGCCCTAACCGTCGCGAGGTTCTTCCATCAGGATACCTCGGCTATTCCTTTACTCAAAAAAATCTGGAAGAAAGAAAAAACTGGAGAAACTTTCAATAAATATCTCTCCGCTTTGAAAGATACACTGTCAAAATGGTTACCTCCGGCACCTGATTTTACGGTAGCAACACTTGATGGGAAAACCTACACTTTGAAAAAACTTAGAGGGAAAGTCGTCGTTTTAAACTTCTGGGCGACCTGGTGCGGTCCGTGCAGAAGAGAAATTCCTGAGCTCAATAAACTTGTAAAGAAATATGGGAATAGTGTGATTTTTCTTGCATTTACGGATGAGGACTCTGCACGGGTCAGGAAATTCCTGAAGAATCAACCATTCAATTACCACATTGCAATCGAGTCTTCTAATGTACGAAAACTCTATCATGTGAATGCATTTCCAACTCATTTCATCATCTCACCAGGCGGTTACATTATCTTCAAACAGGTTGGATACATACCCGGGACAGCAGAGAGATTGGCATATCAAATTGATAAATTGTTATCGAAACAATTGAAAGAATAATACTATCGAAAACACAGAAGCTGTAATGAAAGTTACAATAGAAAAAATATTGTTGAACTTAGTATTAGTATAATCTCCCATTATACGGCTATCATTGCTAATCTTCATAAGTACAAAGACAAGAAATGGGAGAAGAATACCATCAAGAACCTGGCTATAGTAAAGGGCATCTACGGCTGAAATTCTTGACAGGTCTATTATATCTCCAATTAACAGGGATCCAAGAAAAACAATGTAAAATCCCTTGGCATCACTAACTTTACCTTCAAAGCCTTCTCGCCATCCGAAAAGGTCTGCCACAGCATAGGCAGAGGAACCTGCAAGAACTGGAAGGGCAAGAAGGCCCCCTGTTATTATTCCGAAAGAAAATATTAAGAATGCAAACCTCCCTGCAAATGGTTTCAAAGCCATTGCCGCATCTTTAACAGAATTCAACTCAAGATGTCGTCCGAAAAGTGTATAAGCTGCAGCAATTATGATAAAATATGCGACAACATTTGAATATGTCATACCAGCAATAGTATCCCATGTTGCCACATGAATCTGTACAACAGACTTATGCTCAATCTTCTCCTCTGCTGCCTGCCAGAATAACATATATGGCGAAATGGTCGTTCCAAGTAGACCAAGTGCAGCCATGGCGTAAGCAATATTCCATCTGATGTGAGGAATAAACGTATTCACAATAACATCCCCAAGATCAGGTCGTGCAATAATTGCAGAAAAAATGTAAACTGATAACGAAGCTGTTAGCATTAACAAAACACGTTTTATTGTTCGATACTGTTTAAAAATCACAAGATATGCAAGAAATGCTGTTAATGGAATTAACCAATAGATAGATTTTATTCCTGTTATAATCTGTAGGACAACTGCGATGGCATCAATATCAGCTGCAATGGTAAACAAATTTGCAATCAGAAGAGTCATTACAATGGGAATTGCCACTTTTTTAGAATAAAACCTGACAAGCACTTCTGATAAACTTTTCCCCGTAACAATCGCTATTCTCGAAGCTGTATCCTGAACAGCAATCATCATTGGTGTTGAAAACAACATAAGCCAGAGCTGACTGAGTCCGGTAGTTGCCCCTATACTCGTATAGGTTACAATCCCGGCAGGATCGTTATCAGCACCGCCAGTTACAATTCCCGGACCAAAATCTTTGACTTTCTTTAGTCTCTTCCACCTCTCACTGATCATGATTCCCAATTTAACCTATAAGGATTAACCTTTCAAGCAACCTGAATCCACGGATAGATCAAAGGGGGGAACCGTCAAAAAAATACTTCATCCTGAAAACCAGGGTCCAGATACTGGGATAGATATATTAAATTTTCTGCAAGTATACCATATCACTGATTCTTCTTCATCTGGGATCTTCGGAGATTTCTAAAGTGGGAAATTCTCACCGAAAGTATTTTTTTATCCTATTGTTATAATGTTCTAAAGAGCTTTTTACATCTTTCAAAGTATCTCCGCCAAATTTTTCGAGAATTGCGTTTGCCAGTACAAATGACACAAGAGTCTCAGCGATCACAGAAGCTGCTGGTACCACAACTGTGTCTGAACGTATGTAGGGGGCCTGGCTTTGCTTCAACGTAGAAAAGTCAAAGCTCATTCTCCGATTTCTCATGGTCGATATGGGTTTCATATAACCCCGAACAATGAGCGGTTCACCATTTGTCATTCCACCCTCAAGGCCACCAAGGTTATTCGTTGTTCTTCTAACTCCTTTAGAAATTACAAATTCGTCTATAACTTTACTGCCGGTCAATTTAGAAATCTCAATTCCCTGACCTATTTCCACCCCTTTTACCGCATTCAAGCTCATAATTACTGAAGCAAGCCTTCCATCCAGCTTTCGATCAGGATCAGTGTGACTTCCTAAACCAGGTGGCAGGTTAAACGCACTTACTTCAAAAACTCCCCCAAGTGTATCACCTTTATCCATGATTTCATCCACTAACTTCCTTGCCAGATCATCATATCCGGGTACAGGAAAATAAAAAATAGACTTATCCCTGTGTTTTTCAATTTGAAGAGGATCATACTTTACATTTTCGACCCGGACATTACCGATGGAAATTGAGTATCCAAGCACTTTAATTCCAAGTTCCTGGAGGAATCTGACGGTAAAAGCGAGAACGGCAGTTCTTACAGCTGTCTCTCTTGCACTACTTCTTTCAATTATCGGTACAAAATCATCTGCCATATCAAATTTCAGAGCTCCAGCAAAATCAGCGTGTCCAGGTCGTGGAATGGTACGTTTAGGCTCTCTGTCGAGCTCTCTCCTACCGGAATTTTTAATAAGAACCGCCACTGGTGCCCCTGTAGTCTTCCCCTTGATCACCCCACCAATAATCTCAAATTCATCGGCCTCAAAATTCATTCGCCTTCCACGTCCGTATCCTCCTCTCCTCCGACGCAGATAATCGGCGACAAACTCCCGGTTAATCTGTATCCCGGCGGGTAATCCCTCAAGAATGCCTACAAGATATTTTCCATGTGACTCACCGGCTGTAAGGATTTTGAGCATTCAAAAACCTCCCTTTCAAGGTTCTTACCAGCCCAGATTTTTATATTCTCAATCGCCTGGTACATCAACATCTTAAACCCATTTATAACCTCAGCACCATGCTCGATACCAAACTTTAAAAAGTCTGTAATTGGAGGATTATAAATGAGATCGTAAAACAATTTACCTGATAGACCATCGATCTCTATCTCCCTCAAAGGATAAAACTCCTCACCATTTAATCCAAGTGTCGTGGCATTTACTATTAAATCAGCCTTTTCCATAGCTTCTTGAATATCTTTTACGATGATAACATTTTTAAATCTTTTAGTTATTTCCTCGGCATGTTCACGGGTTCGATTAAATAGTAGGACTTTTTTGCCTGAGAGGGAGTAGATTACAGCTCTTGCAGCACCACCAGCCCCAAAAACCAATGCAGTTCTAATTGCTCTATCCTCTATCGGTTTAATAAAACCAACATAATCCGTGTTGTATCCCTTCAACCCGTCCGGTGAGCATCTGACTACATTGATGGCTCCAATCTCAATAGCAGCTTCATCAAATGTAAAAAGTTCAGGAAATTCAAAAGGTTTAATTTTATATGGGACTGTTATGTTAAAACCATCGAGATTTTCAATGGCGAAATTGAAAAACTCCCCTACTTTTTCAGCAGGAATATCAAAATTTTCATAATTTACCGGGAGACCAAAACGTTTGTTTAGACACGAGAATAGACTGGAGGAAAAACTGTGAGCAAGAGGATGTCCAAGTAAACCCAATCTTAACATCTGGTAACCTCTTTTAATTTTTCGTAAAAATCAGGGAATGAAATTTTTACCCATTCTGCGCCTTCAATCTCCAAAACTCTATCCGTTAAGACAGATAGGATCGCGAGACTCATAGCTATTCTGTGATCATTATGTGCATCAAGACGTGCTGAGTTCGTTAGATTTGATTTTCTGACGATAAATCCATCGGGCAGTTCCTCAATGTTAACGCCCAATTTTTTTAGTTCTGTGACAATAGAATTTATTCTGTCGCTCTCCTTAAATCTGAGTTCTCTTGCATCCCTTAAAACAGTTTCCCCCTCAGAAAAAATACCGAGAATAGCAACAAGGGGAAGTTCATCGATTGCGAGGGGAATCAAATCTCCATCAATAACTGTACCGTGCAGCTCTCTACAAGTTTTGACATAGATATCTCCGGCTGGTTCCGGATCACTCGTAGTTTGATTTACTTCCACTTTACATCCCATTTTTTCAAGAATTTTGAGGTATCCTGTGCGTGTAGGATTCAGACTTACGTTTTTTATCATGAGATCTGAGCCTGGATGCAAAATTGCAAGTGTTATGAAATAGGAGGCAGCTGAAAAATCACCCGGGACTCTCAGACGTAACGGTGATAAATCGGATTTTTCTATCGAAATTTTATTGCCATCTCTTTTTATTTTTGCTCCCATAGAATTAAGGAGTCTCTCAGTGTGGTCTCGCGTGGGGGCTGGTTCTATGACTTCGGTCTTTCCTTCCGCATTTAAACCGGCAAGTAGAATAGAGGATTTAACTTGTGCAGAGGCAACCGGAAGTTCGTATCTTATGCCATTTAAATTGCCACCTTGAACTGCAATGGGAAGATTATTGGCGTTATTCCTTCCTATGATCTTTGCTCCCATCAGTGACAGAGGAACGGTAACTCTTCTCATCGGGCGTCTTGTAAGAGATTCATCTCCATAGAACACTGAAAAAAGACCAAGCCCAGCAACCATTCCCATCATCAACCTAACAGTTGTACCTGAGTTCCCAGAGTACAATGGAAAAACTGCCTCGTGCAGATTTCCACCTTTAATCAATATTCCCCCACCTTTTTTCTCAACTTTTGTACCAAGAGCCTCAATAATGCTACGGGTTCTTGCGACATCATCCGATGGAGAAAGATTTTCAACAAAGCTTTCACCAGAAGAAAGTG
Organism: uncultured bacterium; assembly: GCA_964398355.1. Taxonomy (GTDB): domain Bacteria; phylum Hydrothermota; class Hydrothermia; order B15-G9; family WFZT01; genus WFZT01. The sequence goes on along the minus strand of CAYNMM010000004.1, from coordinate 12,886 downwards.
CCGGAAGAATCAGAGCCCTATGACTTATTGACTTATCCGAAACAACTTCAATTTCTCCTCTGACACACATGACTAAAAAACACTTACCCCGGCTTTTTCAGGGACAATTTTTTTACCAAGAACCTCTCCAATTTCTTTTAAATCTTCCATCATCTGTGCAAATTGTTGAAAATCAAGTGTCTGCCTGCCATCAGAGAGAGCTTTCTCAGGATTCATGTGAACTTCAACCATTATGCCATCAGCACCAACAGCGAGAGAGGCTTTGGCAAGTGGAGGTACGAGTTCCCTTTTGCCAGCAGCGTGTGAAGGATCCACCAATATAGGCAAATGACTTAACTGTTTTATCAATGGAACCGCTGATATATCAAGTGTGTTCCGTGTATAAGTCTCAAATGTTCTAATTCCACGTTCACACAAAATGACGTTTGGGTTCCCTTCAGCAAGTATATATTCTGCGGCAAGCAAAAATTCCTCGATTTTTGCCATTAATCCTCTCTTTAGAAGCACAGGTTTGTGGGTTTTACCAACAGCCTTCAGTAGTGCAAAATTCTGCATATTTCTTGCACCTATCTGGAGGATATCAGCATATTCGGCCACAAGGGGGACAAGCTCCGTATTCATAACTTCAGTCACTACTGGTAAACCATATTTTTCACCTGCTTCCTTTAAATATTCGAGTCCTTTTACACCCAATCCCTGGAACGAATACGGAGATGTCCTTGGCTTGAATGCACCACCTCTTAGAGCACGGGCACCATGTTCCTTCACAAAATGAGCAATCTCCATCACCTGTTCATAGGATTCTACAGAACAAGGGCCAGCAATAACAAAAAAGTTACCATTTCCTATTCGTTCACCTTTAACTTCAACGATTGTGCCTTCTGGCTTCATCTCTCTTGCCGCCAGCTTGAAAGGCTTCAGTATCGTTATGACATTTTCAACACAGTCAAGACTTTCAACTCTCTCTCGTGCGAGCTTTCTTTCATCTCCGATTATACCGATTATCGTCCTCTCCTCACCCACAGAGACATGCACTTTGAAGCCCATTCCCTCCACTATGGACTTCACTTTTTCTATTTCCCTGTGACCAGCACCCTTTTTTAGTACGATCACCATTTTAAAAACCTCCTTAAAATAAAAATCCCCACCTCTTCTCTGTTTCTCTTATTCGAGAAGGGATGGGGATAAAAGGTTATTCAGTGGGATAGATGGGTTCCCCTATCCCCTCTCTATGAGGGGATAGTAATAAAATCGAGTAAAATAAAACCTTACAGAACCCATCGTGGTATAATGATAAAACACACCTGAATAAAAATTCAACCCCCGGAAAAGAAGTTCAAAAAATGATTAAAAAAACGGGATTTTGTTTTTTTAACTTCCTCAAGCATAACTTTGCAGAATCTCCACCTATTTCACTTTTCTACGCCTAAAAGAGGAGGGAAAAAGGATTAAGCAGACATCCTGCAATTAATCTCTTTCTGCTTTGCGGGAGGATAAAAATGGCTAATACTGTAAAACATTTATAGGACCTCCTCACCCTCAGAATCGTAGACCTAAAATCAATTTGAAAATCCCTCACAAACTTTTAGCCTTCCGGTCTATTAATAATCTTTCCCATGAAATAACCAGCTTACATTGTTTTGAGAATTTTTAAACGACCTACAATTCCACAATAAATCTTTAAACAGTTTCTACATCAACTTTGAATTAAACAGAGAAAAACTTTAAAATTTTTTCTCATGCGTTGCTTTATTGCCCTTGAGTTCCCACCAGAAATAAAGACCAGTATTTACAAGTCTCTAAAAAAAGAAATTGAGGATAAACCTGAGCTCAAGTGGGTAAGTGAGAAAAATCTTCATATCACACTTAAATTTCTTGGAGAAATTCCAGAAAAAAAAGTTTCAGCCATTGGAGATCAGTTGGATAAAATCTTCAAAAATGTTAGACCGGTGAAAATCAGACTTGGGGGTATTAAAGCGTTTCTTGATAGGGGTGAGGTTCGTGTTCTCTGGATCGAAGTCGCAGAAGGAGCGGAGAAAATCAAGGAATTTGCAGGTAAGATTGAAACATCTCTTGCCAGGATGGGTTTCAAAAAAGAAAAAAAAGAGTTCGTTCCACATCTAACCATTGCCCGTGCAAGAAAAAATCCGCGGAAAAGATATAAACCAGGTGATTTCGAGATAAAACTTGATATACCAGATTTCTTTATCGATGAAATAGTACTTTTTAAATCAACCTTGACCCCTACAGGGCCGATATACGAAAGGATCAAGGTGGTGAAATTGAATGGATAAGCCAGAAATTTTACAGCTTGCGAGAGAGGTTATAGAGAAGGAAAAAGTAGGACTGGAAAAACTGATTGACACTCTGGGAGATGAATTCGTCCGGGCCGTAGAGACTATTCTCTCCAGTAAGGGTAGGGTTATCGTTACCGGAATTGGCAAATCGGGTATTGTTGGAAAGAAGATAGCTGCAACAATGACAAGTCTTGGTACCCCAGCCATATTTCTGCATCCAAGCGAATCACTGCACGGAGACCTTGGTATTGTGAGTAAAGATGATGTTGTACTGGCTATTTCAAAAAGTGGAAATTCAGATGAGTTTAATACCCTGATACCATTGTTCAAAAGGTGGGATCTGCCAGTAATTGCAATAACCGCAAACCGTGACTCAGAGCTGGCAAAACATGCAGATATTTTAATTGAAATTCCAGATGTTAAAGAGGCATGTCCTTTTGACGTAGCCCCTACAGTTTCAACAACCATTACAATGGCTATAGGAGACGCCATGGCTATTGTTCTTGCAAATCAAAAAGATTTCAAACTTAATGATTTCGCTGAGCTACATCCTGGAGGTGCAATCGGAAAGAAAATCTGGGTTAAGGTTAGAGACATGATGCTCACAGGGAAAAAGTACGTTCCTGTGGTCAGTGAAGACGCAACTATGGAAGAGGTCATACTTGAAATGACATCTAAAAGAGGGATCACAAGTGTTGTGGACAAAGATGGACATGTCGTTGGTGTATTCACTGATGGAGATCTAAGGAGATTACTTGAGAGAGAGCTCGTTAACAAAAAGGATATTTTTAAATTGAGAGCACGGGATGTTATGACAAGGAATCCAAAGGTAATAACCCCGGATGAGCTTGCTACAAAAGCAGCAAGGCTAATGGAAAAATACGGCGTTACCGCTCTCATTGTTATTGATGAAGAACGAAAGCCCGTTGGAATCATCCACCTCCACGATCTTATGCGTGAAAGAGTGGTTTAATTCCTCGCCACAATCTTACTTTTTGCCCTCAATGCGGTTATCTTCTCCGCAGATCTACCACCGAAGTAAAATACAAACACGATTTCCACAAGGCTTTTCAACTCCGGAGAGATGTCTTTCCTCAGGATCACTTCAACAAGGATTATACCGAGCAACACAAGCAATGTGATGGGTCTTATATTTTTGGAAAGAAAATTGTCCGACATAACGTCAACTTTTGCAAGTTCCCTCGCACTCATTCTATCCTGCTGTTCGATTTTCTCTCTTTCCAACTCGATTTTTAGCCGTTCCTGAGCCAACTTTTCGAGCTCAAGCTCCAGTTTGGGGTCTTCCGTGATTTTGTCGAGGACTTCCTTCGCCTGGGGAATTTTCTTGGCAATAGAAGAGAGAAGGTCTTTGAAGAGACTAACCGCAAGGGTGGATGTGATGCCATTCATTTAACCCCTCCGTTTGCAGTTTTAAAGTCGGGGCGAGTGGATTTGAACCACCGACTTCCTGCTCCCAAGGCAGGCGCGCTAACCGGGCTGCGCTACGCCCCGACTTTGTTGTGCAGAAATATTAACAAAAACAAATTATATTGTCAACTAAATGGAATAACCTTCTAAATGAATGCAAAGTGAAATTGCCCTTCTTTTCCCATGACATAGGTGGATATTCTACCTATCCGCTCAGTAAAAAATAACAGAAACAATTCATTAACAGCAAGAAAGGATACATACATCAAGTTCTTCTTAAATCTATGGATTTGACAGTTAGTTTGGAGTGAATATATTTTTTTATTCCAATCTATTCCCGGGGGAGTTACGATGATCGAGGTCAGAAATATTGTAAAGAACTATGGATACGTCAAAGCCCTCGATAATGTGAGCTTTGAGGTGAAAAAAGGTGAAATAGTGGGGTTCCTCGGTCCCAACGGGGCCGGGAAAACGACCACAATGAGAATTATTACCGGCTACCTATACCCTGATAGTGGAGACGTTCTCGTTAAAGGTGTTAGTGTCGTAAATGATCCCCTCGAAGTCAAGCGGAATATCGGCTATCTCCCAGAGGATAACCCCCTGTATTATGACATGGAAGTTATAGAGTACCTCGAGTTTATAGGTGAGGCTCGAGGTGTTAGAAAACATAAGTTAAAAGGTGAAATAGACCGCGTAGTCCAAACCGTTGATATCTCCCATGTACTGTATCGACCTATTGGAGAGCTTTCCAAAGGATATAAACAAAGAGTTGGTCTTGCCCAGGCTCTCCTCCATGATCCTGAAATTCTCATTCTTGATGAACCAACCACAGGCCTTGACCCAACCCAAATTGTCGAAATTAGGGGACTTATTAAACAACTCGGCAAGGAAAAAACACTTATTATCTCAACTCACATCTTGCCTGAAGCTGCTGCCACATCCACAAGAATTCTCATCATCAACAAGGGGAAAATTGTTGCTTCCGGATCGCCGGATGAACTTACTACCATGGCGGAAGGTGGAGAAACCTTACACGTGATTCTCAAACTTCCATCAAATGCCTTCTCCACTGATATTGAAAAAGTATTTAACCATCTAAATTGGATCGACTCATTTACTTTGAAGGAAGTGAAAAATAATGAGGCGGAATATGTTTTAAAACCGCGGAATGGCGAAGACATTAGAGAAAAACTCTACCTCCTATCACGTGAGAATGACTGGGTAATCCTCGAAATGTGGCGTGAGAAAGCATCCCTCGAAGATGTATTCCTGTCACTTATAACCGAGGAGGTACCCTCATGAGTGCTGTAATAAAGAAAGAACTAAAGTCTTATTACAATTCAACTATGGGATACATTATAACAATTGTTTTTCTTGGATTAACGTCCTGGCTGTTTTTCAAAACTTTTTTCCTTTATGGTGAAGCTTCCATGCGCTCCTACTTCAATATGATGCCGGTTATTTTTATGCTTTTCATTCCCGCAATTACTATGAGACAATGGGCAGAAGAGAGGAAACTTGGAACAATCGAAGTTCTCTTCACATTACCTCTTAAAGATACTGACATACTACTCGGCAAATTTTTCGCAAGTTTTATTTTTCTTCTAATCATGCTTGCTCTCACGGTAACCATTCCGATTTCAATATCGTTTATTGGAAAACCGGACTTTGGGGAAATTCTAACTGGTTATATTGGGTCTTTACTACTTGGAGGAGCTTACCTCTCAATAGGTCTCTTCGCCTCAAGTTTAACTTCCAGCCAGATAGTGGCTTTTATCCTTGGTCTACTTTTCAGCTTTTCCTTATTCATTGTTGGAGAGTCGTTCGTGACTATGACACTCCCCCCTGCTATTGCTCCAATAGTTAGATACTTCGGACTCGGATATCACTTTGATTCTATAGCAAGGGGCGTCATTGACATGCGAGATCTCATCTACTACTTCTCTGTCATTGTGATTTTCCTATATTTGACCTATGTGATTATAAAGGAGAGGAGATAAAATGAAGCGGAAAGACATCTGGAAAGAAATTCTCAGTCTCGTATTGATAATTGTGATTATGGTGGTTTTGAACTTCATCTTTACACGCATTCTTGTAAGGGTTGACCTGACGGAAAACAAAATTTACTCGCTCTCACCGGCTTCAAAAAAGGCGGTTTCGAGTCTAAATGATATCATGATCGTGAAAGTTTACATGAGTGAGAAACTACCACCTTCACTGATGCCTATTAAAGAACGAGTTTCAGATCTTCTGGATGAATATAGAGCCTACTCACATGGCAATCTAAAAATAGAGTTTATAGACCCGACCAGGGATAAAAAGGCACAGCAAGAAGTTAGAATGCTCGGCATTCCCCCCGTTGAAATGAACATACTCGAAAAAGATCGTTTACAGGTTGTGAAAGGTTATCTGGGACTTGCTATTTTCTACCTCAACAAGCATCAGGTAATCCCGGTAATTCAGAGTACCGAGGACCTCGAATATCAAATTACATCGAGGATACTAAAACTTACAGAAAATAGGGAAAGAGTCGTGGGATTCATTGTAAAAGGTGGAAATCATGATCTATATGGAGATTACGAAACTGTGAGAAAACGTGTTGAAAGTGAATTTAAGGTTGTTGAAATAGACTCTACAATACCTGACTCCATAGACGTACTCGTCGTTGCTGGAATTTCAAAGCTTGATACCGCCATGCTGTATAGAATTGATCAGTATATCATGAATGGTGGAAAGGCTATCCTGCTCGTTGACGGTGTCGATGTTCAGGGATTAAAGGCAACTGCCGTTCCAGAATCAAAATTGAATCTTGTTCGCTATGGGGTAAAAGTTGACCAAAACCTCGTTCTCGACATATCCAACGAAATGGCGCCTTTTAGTAGTGGAGTCGTCAGATTTATTGTTCCTTATCCATTCTGGGTTAAAGTGAGAAACTTCAACAGGTCAAATCCTATAGTCAGCAAACTAAACTCTCTGGTTCTGCCATGGACAAGTTCCATTGAACCAATAAAAGACTCATCAGCAAATTACAAGGTCACAATTCTGGCAAAGTCCACAGATCACAGCTGGGAGCAAAAGGGATTTTTCCTCTTGTCGCCTGATTATGTAAAGGTCCCACCCAAGGGGAAACTATCTCAGTACGACCTCGTTGCCCTAATCCATGGGAAAATACCTTCCACCTTCAAGAAGCCTCCTAAAGGGTTCGATAAAAAGAAGTTCAAAAAAATGAGCGATTCCACCTTTGTCCTGATTGTAGGGAATTCGAAGTTTCTGGAAAATCCTTTTGCCGGGGGTTTCAAGGAAGACCTCGTTTTCTTCATGAATGCGCTTGATTATATGAGTCTCGGGGAAGAACTCATAAATGTAAGGACAAAAGTATTGACAGAAAGACCTATTGCAGAGGTAAGTGATGCCACAAAGATGGCAATCAGAATATTGAATATTGTATTAATGCCTCTTTTGGTTGTTATTTTCGGACTCGTGAGGTATTCAATAAGGAGAAAGAGAAGGAGGTAAACAATGAAAAAATTGATCATTCTCGCTGCCATTCTCATCGTTCTTGTTGTTGTCGCACTTGTCGTTCAGAAAAATTGGAAATCGAAAAGAACATATAAGGAGAACTCTCCAATCCCAGCCAATGTTACAAAAGATATCATTACGAGATTGGAAGTAATCAATGGAAAAGATACCGTAGAGGTCAGGAAAACCAACGGCAAATGGTACGTAATGGTAAACGGTGAGCCCAAGGAAGCGAGCCAGGATGCGATCGAGAAAAGGCTGGAAATCCTCGTCAATATGAAGGGAGAAGTTGTCTCCAAAAATCCCAAAAACTTTGAGAAATTTGGCGTAACTGATAAAGCTGAAAGAGTTATTGCTTATAATGGAAACAGAAAACTCGTTGAACTCTACCTTGGCAACACAGGACCAACTTTCACATCAACTTATGTAAGAAATCCTGAAATGAAGGAAGTTTTTCTTGTAAAATCTTATCTGAAGAGTCCATTTACAAGTGAAATAATCGGATGGCGGGAACGCAGAATTTTCAGATTCAAACCAGGTTCAATCGTGAAATTCTCTTATATACACGGCAAAGATACACTTTCAGCCGAACTCAAAGATAGTACATGGGTCTTTAACAGAGGAGAAGGCGATACAAATGCTCTCAAAAATGCCCTAAATGCCATAAGATCCCTGTCAGCAATGGACTTTGAAGATACCCTCTCACTCAAAGAAGCTGGACTCGAAAATCCAAAAGAAATATTCGAAATCACACTGAAAGACGGCTCAACATATAAGCTTCTTGTCGGAAAGCGTCGAGATAAAAATTCAGTATACGTGAAAAGGGATGACAAGGACCAGATATACGTAACTTCGACTTACATGATAAAGAAGTTCCGTGACGCCTTTACAAACAAGGAAAAGAAGAAACACCTGAGGAAAAAAACCGCCAGAAAGAGAGCTTGACAGTAAGTTTTCTGATAGGTAAAATAAACATCACACTGGCGGGGCTGTAGTTCAGCCTGGTTAGAACGCCGGCCTGTCACGCCGGAGGTCGCGAGTTCAAATCTCGTCAGCCCCGCCATAATTTATTTGAGGTGAAAAAATCATGGGGCCAAAAAATTAAATATTGCAATAATTGGTGCCGGTAAAATCGGCTCAGCCATCGCTATTTCCCTCCAGAATCACTATAACGTCGTAGCAACAAGAAGAAGAAAAATCAAAGATAATCTGATAAATGGTACAATACCAGTAATAAGAGATAACAAAAAAGCTGCATCCACCGCTGACCTCATTATCATAACTGTAAAACCTGGACAGATAATTAAAGTTTTACAAAATATCAGAGAAGAGGTTGCCGGAAAACCTGTAGTTTCCTTCGCTGCTGCTATCCCAATATCTATGCTAAAAAAAGCAGCTCCTGAATCCCAGATCATAAGAGCCATGACAAATATCGCAGTTATGGCTCAAAGTAGCTACACTGTGTATGCCTTCTCAGACAATGTTTGCGAAGAGAATAAAAAACTCTCAGTTGAGATATTCAGTAAATTCGGTGCATCAAGGGAAGTAGATGAAAAATATATTGACGCGATAACAGCTCTATCCGGTAGTGGACCGGCATACCTTTACACCGTCATCGAAGCCCTAACCTACGGGGGACTGCTAATCGGTCTTCCTCGGGACCTTGCAATGGAAGCCGTCGCACACACCTTCATTGGCACAGCAAAATTATTATTGGCAAGCAAAAATCACCCCGCTGAATTGAAAGATATGGTCGTAACCCCAGGCGGTGTCACCATAGAAGGTATTTATGAACTCGAAGATAGTCGCGTCAGAACAGCTATGATGAAAGCAATTAATGCGGCTTTCAAAAAATCAAGAATAATCGCAGAAAGCATAAAGAAAGAAAGTAGTAAACTCCTGGAGGAATAACATGCCTGAATTACCTGATCTTGAAGTCCTGAAAGATTTCCTGAATTCAAAATTCGCTGGCAAAAATATAGTTGAAACAAGACTGAATGAAGAAAAATTCCTGAAAACTAAATATTTTCCACCAAAAATTTTCAACAAATCTATCTTAACTAAAATTACCAGAAGAGGGAAAATTTTGATTTTTGAAGCATCAAATGGCTTCAAACTTGTTATGCACCCCATGACAAAAGGATGGATTAAACTGGATGAAGGAGATATTTTCACTTTTGAATTTGAACAGGGAGAAAAAATTGGTATATATGAAGTGAATCCCGCTAATTTACTTCAACTTTTTATTGTCAGGAAACCGGAGAATTTAAATATATTGAAATCCATTGGACCTGAACCTTTCGGAGAGAAATTCAATGCTGATTACCTTTCATCAAAATTTGAGAAATTCAAAGGGAACATTAAAAAATTTATCACATCTCAGAAAGTCGTCGCTGGAATCGGAAATGCCTACGCAGATGAAATTTTATGGGATGCCAGAATAAATCCATTCAAAATGCCTGGAGAGCTGGAAAAATCCAATTTCGAAACCATTGTAAAATCAGCTAAAAGCGTTTTAAATAACGCAATTAATGTATTAAAAGAAATCTCAGGTGATGAACTTCCTCCATTCGAATATAGAGAACATCTAAAGGTCCATAGGAAAGAAGGAAAACCATGTCCCAGATGTGGAACGGCAATACAGGCCAGATTTGAAGGTGACCGAGGAACTTTCTGGTGCCCTGTATGTCAGCCATAATTGAGAAAATTAAACTACATATGGCACCCACTATTTCTATTGTCAACTCTCTCCGACGTGGATTTGCACTAAAAATCGAGTTAAAAACTATCGATACTCATAAAAGCTTATGTAAATGGATTTCAGTAAGATTCAGCAATACGAAGAATTATTGACTGTCGTTGGAAAGTCCGACATAAAGAATTCGATGAAAAAACTAAATTCATCTTTATTAGTGGGATTAATTTAATAAATTGAGTCCAGTAAAAAATTCAAAACCAACTTTATGTGACTTCGAGACATATTTTCCAATAAAATGGCAAAAATGGATACCACCTGGTTACTTTTGAAATACTATTTGTACCCCAGGATACGAGTTCGTAGCAGTCCTCTAATTCTTTTTAGATTTTTTAAATTCTCACAAATATATATTAGGTAGATCCTTAAACATTGTCCTTCCCAAATAATCTTATTTAGTAAATATCCGGGAGCAGCAAAATATATTACGATTTATCAAACAAATTTAGCAAGTAACATCCTCTCGAATTTAAGGGGAACAAAAAAGCAGTAAACATATAAATTTTAAATTTAACAAACAATAAAGGGCAAAAAAGTTGTCGTCTGAATTAAATCAATTTTCACCGGAATTTCAAATTATCAATAATTTATCGCATACTTTAAATCAATATCGACCCACGTTGCTGGGGAAACGTTTAATATCTAAGGTCTGAGGGGGCACGAAAAATATTTCACCAGTGACTATCTTCCTCTTTCACTTTGCGAGAAGATCCACTTACTGCCTCCCCCCATGAAGTGGTAGAGATTGCATTCAACCTCCCATCCCGTTCTGCCTGTCATTATCCATGAAAATTCCCAATGCAAGCATATAAATCATGACAATTACCTGACATAGTATGTATTATGTTAGCATTGCGAACGATTGGAATATACGATATCTTTTGCAATTTTTATACTGAAACGTAGATTGGATTGAGCAGCAAAAATCCTCTTGTTTTGTAGAATTTTTCTTTCAAGGTGATTTAGTAATTTACAAAATGATGTATAAATATTCCATAAGCTCAAAATTATGAGTAATATCAGCTTGCAGGTGGGGATTAAAGGGAAGATATTATCCATGTTTTTCAGAATGATGTATGAATGTTCAATTCTTGTACATTTCCGCGCTTTGGATGAAATAAACAAAATAACCTTCCCCACAATTCAGAGCCTTGTGGGGGATAAAGGAGATGGCGAAAAGAGTACTCATTGTCTCCCTTGTCAAATCCGCTTTTTCTACCCCCTCCTCATTTCTCCCTGCAGTACTAAACGCACTGCAGGGAAGGAAGTTAAAAACTACTTTCTTTTTCCCAAAAACTATTTTTTCGAACAGCCTCTGTCTGGGGTCTTGACAGCAAATAGATTTAGAGGTAACTATATGAAGTGGGTGGTGGTTCGGGTGGTCGCCTCGCTGTAAGGCGGGGAGGAAAGTCCGAGCTCCAGAGGGCAGGGTGCTGGGTAACACCCAGGGGTGTCAGGAGGAATCCTGGCACTACGGATAGGGCCACAGAAACGAGACCGCCGATGGCCCCTCTATTGGGGGATCAGGCAAGGGTGAAACGGTGGGGTAAGAGCCCACCAGATCCCAGGGTGACCTGGGATGCTGGCAACCCCCACCCGGAGCAAGGCCAAACAGGGAGGAAGGGGGAGTGGCCCGCTCCCAAAACTCCCGGGTAGGCCGCATGGAGGTGATGGGTAACCATCACCCAAGAGAAATGACCACCACCCGTAATACGGGTACAGAACTCGGCTTATAGAACCACCACCCACCATCTTAAAAAACAATTTTCATCAATAGTATGAAATTCCCTTAAAGAAAGCCAACTTTCTTTCCCCTGATTGAGTAAAAATATGCGGGAAATGCAAAGGAGTGTCTTATTATGGTAGACTGAGTACCTTCTTAATATTGAATTAACTGAGAAAGAAAAGGTAGAACATTAGATATTGTATAGAAATACAGAAGTAGCTTTATATCGAGATTTTCACTTTTTAAAAATAAACAACATTTTCTTTATAGCATGGGACATTTTTAGACATAGTTTAGATGCGATTTTAAGTTTTATCTCGGATCGTAAAAGGATGTATGATAAAAGTTAATATTTGCTATGTATTGGCATAATATTTCCAGGCTTCTCATCTGGTATAAGATAAAAGTTTATACATCTCGTTTTATCTCAAGTTGTTTTATCTCAAGCCAAACTAATTTATCGTTAGATCTAATAATTCTAATAGGTATGCAAAATGCTCTGGAGGTTACCAACGTCAAAATGGAGGTCGCTCGATATAATTTCAACGATATCATTTTCAAAAACTCTGGAGGTTATCAAGGCGGGATCAAACCTGGAGATTTTACATTCAAGGGCTTCCGTGCAGTTGATTTCCGTTTCTGGGTTTGCTGGCAAGGCCCTAAAGACTCTATATTCCAGAGCTTCTTGAGAACACGGAGATGAGATCAAGATCAAGGAGTAGTGAGCATCAGGCATCATAGGTAGACTAATAATCCTATTACCATCTTTGCGCCCAGCATGACATGTAGTAGAGGGGAAAAGGGTGTCGTCTTTCGTAATTAGTGCCAAGAAGAACTAAAACAGACTAAAATGTTGAAAGTCATAAATTATAGGAAAGTTGCCTGAAAGGCTAATTGGTATAGAAAACAATTATTTTTTGGTAACGCTTGCCAAATTTAACAATCAGCAGTAGAATTTAACATTATTAGTTCTGATCCTACCTATGAGGGATGGAAACTTAATATTCTGGATCCGGTTAATACACCTGAAGGAAGTTCTGATCCTACCTATGAGGGATGGAAACTTGAGCATTGCAAAGAATTTACGTGTAGCAAAAGTAGGTTCTGATCCTACCTATGAGGGATGGAAACCGTTATGAGCCTCTGGACATAAGGATA
>CAYNMM010000003.1:0-22768 GCA_964398355.1 uncultured bacterium | reverse complement strand
GGATATATCTATGTTGCAGATGCAGACTACGGAGTCTGGATTCTTGAATATACACAGACTTCTGTGAGAGAAGAGCCAAACTTTTCTCCAACTGTTATTTCACACGATGAAATTCTAAATTTACAGGCAGGAGAAAAAGCTATCGTCTTTGATGTAACAGGAAGGAGGATCAAAACGATACAAGGCAGAAGTAAACTCAACTTACCTTCCGGGATTTATCTTATAAGAGTCGGAAAATCCAGGAAAATTTTACGATTGTTGGTGGTAAAATAGGGGGTATGGGGGCGCTGCCGAAGGCAGCGCCCCCATACCCCCTGAAAATCTCAATCAAATGACATACAGTATTAATTACATCTTTACCTATTTCTCGAAAAACTTCTCAATTATATCTTTCAACGTTGGGTATCCAATCTCCTGGAGTTCGTATTTTACTCTTACCCACGGTTTATTTATGTTCAAAATCCTGCCTAAATTCACCGGCGTTGCTACCACCACCACATCCGCCGGTACCTTGTTGATGGTCTCTTCAAGCTCCTTCAACTGTTTCTCACCGTATCCAAGAGCCGGTAGAACATCTGTCACATGTGGATATTTTTCATAGGCTTCTTTGATTGATCCAACTGCATACTCCACCGGACTTACAATTTCACTTGCCCCGTATTTGTTTGCAGCTACGTAGCCAGCGCCATAGGACATCTCTCCGTGTGTGAGTGTTGGACCATCTTCTATGACGAGAACCCTTTTACCAGTAATGATTTCGCCATTCTCCACAAACAGTGGCGATGCTGCCTCCACAATCTGTGCGCGCGGATTGATTTCCCTGACATTCTCCCTCACAGTATCAACATCCTCTGGATAGGCAGTGTCAATCTTGTTGATGACTACAACATCTGCCATCCTGACGTTGACCTCACCTGGATAGTATGTCAGCTCATGGTAAGGACGATGTGGGTCTGCAACGACGATAAAGAGATCAGGCTTGAAAAATGGCATGTCGTTATTACCACCATCCCAGAGTACCACATCAGCCTCTTTTTCTGCCTGTCTAAGAATTTTTTCATAGTCAACCCCCGCATACACAACATTTCCACGTTCAAGATGCGGCTCGTATTCTTCTCTCTCTTCGACTGTGCATTCGTATTTATCCAGGTCTTCAAAAGACGCAAATCTCTGAACAGCCTGCTTTCTCAAATCCCCGTAGGGCATAGGGTGGCGCACTACAACGACCTTTTTGCCGAGCTCACGAAGGATGTCAGAAACACGTCTTGTGGTCTGACTTTTTCCACATCCAGTTCTAACAGCTCCTATTGCAATAACAGGTTTCTCAGATTCAAGCATCGTGTCCCGTGTCCCAAGTAGCCAGTAATCAGCACCCGAAGCAACACAGCGGGATGCAAGATGCATAACACTCTCGTGAGAAATATCAGAATATGAGAATACACAAACATCAACCTTCTTTTCCTTTACAAGTTTCTCAAGCTCATGTTCGTTATAAATCGGAATCCCTTCCGGATACAGTTTCCCTGCAAGTTCTGCCGGGTATACTCTACCATCTATATTTGGGATCTGCGTAGCTGTAAAACCTACAACTTCAAACTGCTCGTTATCGCGAAAATAAACGTTAAAGTTGTGGAAATCTCTACCCGCAGCTCCAAGAATCAGAACTCTGATCCTGTCTTTCACTGTTGATCACCTCCTAAATGGATTTTAGAACATCTTCGAAGATTTCAAGCGCAACAGACACTTCCTCCTCGTTGATAACAAGTGGAGGAGACCATCTGACCACACTCTCACCTGCACCAAGAGTAAGAAGTCCCTTTTCGTAACATTTGTAAACGATCTTATCCCTCAATTTGCCATCGGGTTCCTTTGTCTCCCTATCTTTCACGATATCCACGCCGAGCATCAATCCAAGTCCTCTGACATCTCCGATAAATTCGAATTTCTTCTGGAGTTCTTTCAATCCGTTCTTGAGTTTCTCACCCATTTTTGCTGCATTTTCAATGAGTCCATTCTCAAGAAGCTCGATGGTTTTGAGAGAGGCAGCAATTGCCACAGGGTTACCACCAAAGGTCGAAGAGTGTGATCCAGGTTCCCAGTTCATCAGAGAGGTCTTTGCAATAGCAGCACCAAGTGGTAGACCAGAGGCAATTCCTTTAGCTACAGTAATGACATCAGGAATTACTCCAAAATGTTCAATAGCAAACATTTTGCCTGTTCTTCCCATTCCAGCCTGAACTTCATCATCAATGAAGAGAATATCATATTTTTTGAGAAGTTCGTAGAGTTTTGGATAAAAATCTGCTGGGGGCACCACATATCCACCCTCACCCTGCATGGGCTCAATTATAAATGCTGCAACATCCTCTGGTGGTGCAACCGTTTTGAAAACTGTATTCTCCAGAAAGTCGAGTATGGTATCAGTGAGTTTTTCAGGCTGAATCCCAAATGGAGGACGATACGGATCAGGGAATGGAATATGAACTACCTGAGGAACCATCGGAGCATAGTATCTCCTCTGAACAGCCTTAGATGCGGTGAGGGAGAGTGACCCAAAACTTCTTCCATGAAATGCTTTGTAGAAAGCAAGATAAATTGGTCTCTTTGTATGGTATCTCGCAAGTTTTAAAGCAGCCTCGTTGGCTTCGGTTCCAGAATTTGCAAAAAATACACGCCTATTTTTAGCACCAGGGGCAATCTCTGCAAGTTTTTCTGCAAGGAGTGTCTGATTTTCATAATAAAAATCAGCACCAGCCATGTGCAGGAATCTTTCGGCTTGTTCTTTGACCGCCTTCACTACTTCAGGATGGGCGTGCCCTGTATTCGTAACTGCAATACCAGCTGTCATATCAAGAAACCTGTTTCCATCAATGTCCCACACCCACGCCCCCTGACCTCTGTCCATAACAAATGGATAACTGCGGGTGTAGGCCGGTGACACGTACTTACTATCCCTCTCCAACACCTCTTTTGCTTTTGGACCCGGTAATTCCGTTTTGATCTCTGGTCTCATAGTCTCTCTCCTTCCTATATTTTTGAGAATTTTAAAAGATAACAGATATAACTTCAACGATTTTGTATATTTTGTATTTTATACAGAATATTTTGAATAACCCGTCTTACTTTCGGAATCTTTACAGGTTATATTCATTCTTTAAATGGAAATTTTTAAATATAAATGGTTTTTTCGTCTTTTATAAATGGTTTCTCGTCTTCCTTATAGACTTAGCAAAAATCAATAGGAGTGATTTAACATGCTATCTTTTTCACAGAATCCCAGGATTATGGTTCTGGGACCCAACTTTAATTAGATTCCGGGGAGTTGCTCAAGGATTGGAAAGGTTAGGCGGCCGCGCCGTAGGCGCGGCCGCCCCCATTACCCTATTCGGGCTGAACTGTCTTCACATATACAAACTTCCCGTTCTCTACCTTCAATATCACCGCAGGTTTTATACCATTCCCATGTTCAATAGTAATAACACCAGTCACACCTTCAAAGTCCTTCGTATTTTCAATCTCATCCCTCACCTTCTCTCTATCAAATTTTCCAGCTCTTTCTATCGCATCAAGCAGTATATTGTATGCGTCGTAGGACAAGGCTGACACAGAATCAGGAGATTTTTTGTATTTCTTGTGAAACTCTCTCACAAACTTTTTACCAACCTCTGTCGTAACACCGTTTTCATCAAAGTGTGTTGTGAAATAGAGACCATTTACGGCATCACCACCTATTTTTATAAGCTCTTCCGCTTGTGCAGCGTCACCACTCATAAACACCTGCTTCAAACCAAGATCACGAGCCTGTCTCATGATTAAAGCATCCTCTGTAAAGTAACCCGGAACATAAACCATATCAGGGTTAACAGCTTTTATTGAGGAGAGTTGAGCCGTAAAGTCCTGATCACCGGTTTGATAATAAGTAGTGGATACAATCTTCCCTCCCATCTTTGTGAAATTCTGAATGAAGAAGTTGGCTATTCCTACGCAATAATCCTGGGCAATATCAATCATCACAGCAGCTGTTTTTGCATGTAATTCATCCCTCGCAAATTTGGCAGCTACCTTTCCCTGGAAAGGATCGATAAAACATGCTCTGAAGATATATTTCCTGTTCTGAGTGACAATCGGATTGGTTGCCCATGGACTGATTAAGGGAACTTTGGCATTTTCGGCAATTGGGGCTGCAGAAAGTGTATTCGAACTTGAGATCGGACCAATTATTGCAAAAACACCGTCTTTCTTTATTAGTCTCTGAGTTGCATTGGCAGCCTCAATCTTGTCAGACTTATTGTCAACAAGAACAAGTTCAACTTTCTTTCCAAGGACAGTGGGTCTTTCCTCGTTAGCGAGTTTCAAACCAAGCCATCCCATTTGACCATAGGGAGCGTTAGGACCTGTGATTGGGAGATTTACACCAATTTTTATTACCTGTGCTGAGACCATCCCCAGCAACAGTGCAAGTGTTACAGCTATTTTTGAGAACTTCATACACAAACCTCCTGTTATATGACTAATTATACATATAATTTGCAATTTTAAAAAGAGTTTTATCCCAAATAAAAGTCGAGAAGATAGGAAAAATAAATTTCAGAAATCATGTAAACACATGGATAGAATAGTTTTACAAGTACATTCACCGCCGTGTGAAGTATAGAATTCTATGTGGATTCCTGGAACAATAGTGTTCTTCTCTGTCTGTTGAAAATCATTTTTATAATCACAAAATATATAATTACAAGAAATAAAAGCTCCTCCAAAAATGTTAAATTTCATATCTTCAAATCAAATATTACAATTCTTGTTAGACTTTATTCTCGGTTGACAAAGGATTGAGCTTATTTTAAGATTAGGGCACTTATGAATACAAACAGTGATGCAGAAAAGATAGAGCAGCTCCTGCGTACGTTGTCGTACACTGTAAAAAGGAAAGGGAGATCAGCTCTAAAAGATTTTGGGATAACCACACCTCAGTTTGACCTGATGGTGAAGATTTATTTCAACGGAGACATGACGCAGGGAAAACTCACACAGGAATTACATCTTGCAAAAAGTACGGTTTCCGGACTGCTCGACAGACTTGAGAGTAAAAATTTTATAAAGCGCGAGAAGGATATAAACGACAAGAGAAACGTTATTATCTCGTTGACGAATAAAGGGAATGCAGTGATTGAGAGAGTCATAGAAGAGCGAGTAAAATTCCTGAGAAAGCTCATCAAAGACCTTGACGAAAAAGAAGTGCACTCGCTGATAAATTCCCTTGAGCGTCTTGTTTCTGCATCTGAAAACATGACGAAATAATAATCCACCCTTTCCTTTGAAGTCCTGTAAAACAATTCATCATTTACCTGGGGCTGATTGGAGATATCTTGAGAAGTGTTAGAGGTTACCTTTCTTGTAATGGGTTTAAACTTATGGAAAGATTATCGGGATTCAATTTTAGTTGGGTTGACACTATTTAATGGAGTGATTAATAATAAAGCACTAAATTTAGGAGGACAGTGAGAAAATGGCTAATCACAAGTCAGCAATAAAAAGAATAAGACAGGATAGGAAGAAGAGATTAAGGAACAAAAGTTACAAATCCTTTATTAAGACTATGACCAAGAAGTTTGTAAGGGAGGAGGATCCTGAGAAAAAGGAGAAACTTTTGAGTGAGCTTTACTCAGTACTGGATAAGGCGGTTTCAAAAGGAATTTTACACAGGAATACGGTAGCAAGGAGAAAGAAGAAGGCGGCCATGTTATTGAAGGCCGTAAAAGAGGGGACAGAGAAAAGTTAGGGCTGGTTGGAAAGGGATTTTATTGGTGGGCGGATAGCTCAGCCTGGTGAGAGCGCCTCCCTTACAAGGAGGAGGTCCCAGGTTCGAATCCTGGTTCGCCCACCATTTTTATTTCGTAATTGTATTCACAGGAATAATCATGGTGTAAACAACCAGATTTGAGATGACATAAGAAAGAGGGGGGCGGGGCGCCAAATGGCGCCCCGCCCCCCTCTATTTTTCAAAATGCATTTCTTCACTTACTCTTTCTCGCGTGCTCCTCTCTCATCTGCTTCGCAAGATGATTGATCTCTACCATCGTTTTCTTTAGTTCAGCATATCCATACCATGTTGTATAATCCGGCATGAGATGGAAAGCTGCCTGGTAAGTCTTCATTCTGTAGTCCATAAACATCATATAAACTTTCTGCTCAATGGGAGTCTGCACCTCATAGAATTCCAGCAAATCTGGATATGGCCATGTTGCCTGATTCGTCTTCTTCTCAATTATTCCATCCCTGTACAGAGCTGCGACTGTTTCTATTGCAGCGGCAAAGATCTTATCAGAAGCTTTAATCATACTATCCGCGTTTGCAAGATTCTGACGTGCAAATGTCTCTGAATGACACTGCTTACAAACCTTGACCATTCTCTCTCTTTCTTTAACCCATGCTTCTTTTGTCAATCTTGCCATGTTAGCTTTTTTAACGAGCTCAAGTCGTGGAGTGGGCTTACCATTAGCATCGAGAACACCAAGGGCTTTCAAAATTGTAACCCGATATCCGAGCCATTCTTTATCTTCTTCGGGCAACCTTAATGCAAGGAAACCCCAGGACGTCATTACCCTATGATTTCCGTGTTCCATATGACAATCCTGACAGGTTGGTCCTCTGTGTGCCTCCGGATCAGCCATATATGCAGCCCCATGTTTCGAATGATACCACATTTCCCACTGAGCATGATCAAATCCAGTATGACAACTGTTACAGGCTTCAGGCCTTTTAGCCTCTTTCACTGAAAAAGCATGCCTCGTATGACAGTTCTGACAGTCCATTCCGTATTTATAATACTTTCTGTATTTGGATTGTCTAACATGTTCATCAGTAATACCAAGATTATGACAGCCTGTACACCCCTTCTGACCTTCAATAAACGCTTTTGGCTGAGCATGAGAAAAATGCGGTAAAGATGTCACAGGTAGCAATCCAAGAGCGTGTTTTCCAGACATGTACTGTTCAACCTGCTCTTCGTGGCACTTCTTACAGGTATTTATCGTGGGCAATTCGGCATTCTTGTAGTCCGTCATTGTAGTATGTTTTGAACCGTGACAATCTGCACACGTAAGCGATTCTGCCATTTTCCCCCTGTTAAAATCTTTTACGATACCAGGAGTCACTTTTTTGTGACAACTTTCACATTTGGAGGGAACAGCATTGAGAGTGGATGCGAATACAAATACAGCAAGAATGCTGTAGAACAGCATTTTATATTTTTGGTGCATCACTTACCTCCTTTTAAAATTATCACCAAACACAAAATATTATCTTTAAAGTGAAATTTTCGTGATTATAACAAAACTTTCATCAATTGTCAAATAAGAAATATTAAAAATAATTGATTAATTTTGTCAACTTTTCAGGTGATATTTTCAGAGCGATTTATAACAGGGGAACTTGATGTGGAAAGTTATCCGCTCAGTGAGGGAAAAAGGGATTAAGTAAATTTATCATGGGATGTTGATTTGACAAAAAAGTGGGGGCGGCCGCCAGAGGCGGCCGCCCCCACTTAATTTCTTCTCGACTCTGATTATTTCTTTACCTTCTCCAGCCACTCGTCGAGTTTCACCTGGAAATACTCTGGAGGCATGGAAGCCCAGTGCTTATACCAGTTCCATCTGACAAGAACCTCTTCCTGAGCCTTCCTCAATAAAACTTTAGCCTCCTCTGGTTTGTTATACATAAGTACCCTGAACCTTCCTTCATTCATCATATATTTTTCAAGAGGTATTGAAGGATCTTTCGAGTCGAGCTGGAGAGGATTCTTACCCTGTTTAACCAGATCTGGATTGTACCTCATGAGAGGCCAATAACCTGATTTCACGGCAAGTTTCTGCTGTTCTGCTCCATAAGCCAGATCATATCCGTGCTCAATACAGTGAGAGTACGCAACAATCAGAGATGGACCGTCATAGGCTTCTGCTTCAAGAAACGCCCTTAATGTGTGTAAATCATTAGCTCCAATTGCAACTCTTGCCACATAGACATAACCATAGCTCATAGCCATCATAGCGAGGTCCTTTTTAGGTAATTGTTTTCCACCAGCGGCAAATTTTACTACGGAGCCCATTGGTGTAGCCTTGGACTGCTGTCCTCCAGTGTTAGAATAGACTTCTGTATCCAGCACAAGCACATTCACATTTCTCCCGAGAGCAAGTACATGATCGAGACCGCCATATCCAATATCGTAAGCCCAACCATCTCCACCGACAATCCATACACTTCTTTTTACAAGTACATCTGAAACACTCAGAAGGTCTTTCACTTCCGGTCTGTCAGGCAGGCGTTTCAAAATTTCCTTGAGTTTAGCGACCCTCTTCCTCTGTTCCTCTATCTCTGCCTCATTTGACTGTTTGGCGTTTTTGAGCTCTTCCACGAGCTGATCACCAATTTCGTGTCTTAGTTTATCAAGGAGTTCATGGGCATATTCAATTTGTTTGTCAATAGCCAATCTAAATCCGAGTCCAAATTCTGCATTATCTTCAAAAAGAGAATTTGACCACACAGGGCCTCTACCATCTTTATTAAAGGTCCATGGAGTCGTCGGCAGGTTTCCACCGTAAATCGAGGAACACCCGGTTGCGTTAGCTATAACAGCCCTATCTCCAAAAAGAGCACTCATCAATTTGAGATAAGGTGTTTCACCGCATCCCGGACACGCACCCGAGAACTCAAAAAGAGGTTCAAGGAATTGGACATCAAGAATTGTATTGGTTCTAATCTTCTTTCTGTCAATATCTGGAATATTGAGGAAGAAGTCCCAATTTTTTGCCTCCTGTTCTCTAATAGGTGGTTGAGGTACCATGTTAATTGCTTTTCTCTCAGGATTCTTTTTGTCATGAACAGGACAGACCTCAACACACAGTCTACATCCAGTACAATCTTCTGGTGCAACCTGAATCGTGTATTTGAGTCCTTTAAACTGTTTATTATATTTCACATCGGCAGATTTAAATGCGGGAGGAGCATCCTTCAATACTTCAGCATCATAAACTTTTGCACGAATTGCCGCGTGAGGACATATAATCACGCACTTACCACACTGGGTACAGATATCGGGTTCCCATTCAGGTATTTCAAGGGCAATATTCCTTTTCTCCCATTTGGTTGTACCACTTGGCCACGTACCGTCATCAGGGAAGGCACTTACAGGAAGCTCATCCCCCTTGTATTCGAGCATCTTTGCTGTAACCTTCTTCACAAATTCAGGAGCCTCTGGAGGTACTGGCGGTCTCATATCAAACTTACTTGTAACCTTACCCGGATGTTTGAGCTCAAAGACATTCTCAACCGCCTTATCAACAGCTGCATAGTTTTTCTCAACGATTTCCTTACCACGTTTGCCCCACGTTTTATGAATAAATTCCTTAATTTTCTTGATAGCTTCGTCCTTGGGTAAAATTCCGGAGAGTATGAAGAACCCTGTTTGCATAACCGTGTTGATTCTTGACCCGAGACCAACTTCCTTGGCAATTTTGTAAGCATCTATAACATAAACTTTGAGGTTTTTCTCAATAATTTTTTTCTGAACCGTTCTTGGTAGTTTGTCCCATACCTCATCAGGTCCATAAGGACTATTGATGAGAACAGTTGCTCCGTCTTCTGCAACGTCCAGCATGTGAATTCTCTCGAGGAACGGGAACTGGTGGATTCCAACATAATTCGCTTTATTAATCAGGTATGGCGACTTAATCGGATCAGGTCCAAATCTGAGATGGGAAACAGTCAAAGACCCTGCTTTTCTGGAGTCATAAACAAAATACCCCTGGGCATAATTTTCTGTTTCAAGACCGATAATTTTTATAGTATTTTTACTGGCACTAACTGTACCATCTGAGCCAAGACCAAAGAAGACAGCACGGGTTCTGTTAGGAGGTTCTATCACAAAATTTGGATCATAGTCAATACTTGTATAAGTTACATCGTCATTGATGCCGACTGTGAAATGATTCTTAGGGTTGTCCTTTTTCATTTCATCGAAGACGCCTTTAACCATAGCGGGGGTAAATTCTTTAGACGAAAGTCCATATCTTCCGCCGATTACACGGGGCCTCTCCTTAAAGTGGGCAAATCCATCCTGATAGGCCAGCTGAATAGCATTTACAACATCCTCGTAAAGTGGCTCACCAATAGCACCTGGTTCTTTTGTTCTCTCAAGCACGGCTATTGTATGTACTGTTGGAGGTAACGCTTCAATAAAGTGTTTAACGGAAAATGGTCTGAATAATCTGACCTTCAAAACTCCTACCTTTTCTCCCTGTCTGGCGAGATAATCGACAGTTTCATGTACAGTCTGTGTACCAGATGCCATTATAACAATAACCCGTTCTGCGTCATCAGGCCCTTCATACTGAAACAGGTAATACTGGCGCCCGACTAATTTGGCAAATTTATCCATTACTTTTTGAACTATATCCGGTGTTTTCAAATAGTATGGATTCACCTTTTCACGTGCCTGGAAGTAAGTATCGGGATTATGTGATGTTCCTCTGATGAAAGGATTATCAGGATTCAGAGCTCTTGCACGATGCGCTCTCACGAGCTCATCATCGATCATCGCTCTCATATCATCCAGTGTCAATTTCTCGACCTTTGAGATTTCGTGTGAAGTTCTAAAACCGTCAAAGAAATGCAGAAAAGGAACCCTTGATTCAAGGGTTGCGGCCTGTGCAATAAGGGCAAAATCCATTGCTTCCTGTACAGAACCAGATGGCATGATGGCAAAGCCTGTCTGTCTTGTAGCCATTACGTCAGAATGTTCGGCAAAAATTGTTAATGCATGAGTAGCAACTGTTCTTGCTGAAACATGGAAAACGGTTGCATTTAATTCACCAGCTATTTTAAACATATTTGGGATCATCAAAAGAAGCCCCTGGGAAGCTGTAAAAGTGGTAGTCAATGCACCTCGCTGGAGTGAACCGTGAACAGCGCCGGAAGCTCCGCCTTCACTTTGCATCTCTGTTACACGAGGAACTGTTCCCCAGATATTGGGCTTACCTTCCGCAGCCCACGCATCCGCATGCTCCCCCATAGGAGACGACGGAGTAATAGGATAGATAGTAATAATCTCATTGATGTGATATGCTACATACGCCGTAGCTTCGTTGCCGTCGATGGTAACCATTTCGCGTTTCATCTTTTCAAACCTCCAGTTGTTGTAACGATTTACCTAAATTTTAAACCATGGTAGATGAAATTTCACCAAGCAAATTGTATGATTTTACAAATGTTATTATGTGGAAATTGTTAACTTTTCTTGTAATCGTCTCCAATACCCCGTTCCGTTTCCAGGGGAATCGTACGTTATCCGATTCTCTACTACTTAGATCACTTTCAAATCTGCCTGATTCTACTGACTCGACTATAGCAAAAAAAATCATCAAACTTTACTTGAATTATGGATTCGCTTTTGTTCGAGTTAAAATCCAACACGTGGGAAATTCCAGATTAATATTGATTCATGAGGGACCTATTGTAAAAATTTCAGGTATTGTAATAACACCTGAGAAATACAGAAATCTTATTGCTGCACTACCCAGAGTTAGGGGAAAAACGTTTTCACAAGGATTGATCAATAAAATCAAAAATCGCATTAGGACTATAGATTACGTTAAACTGAAAAATATTGAGTTCACCCAAAAAAATGGTAAGATCTTCCTCAGGATAAATCTAACTCAGATATACACACCTAATAGTATAAATTCTGCACTTTCCGTGAGTCCACGCGGATTCTCAGGTTTCTTGAATATTGCTCTAAAAAATCTTTATGGCAGACCTGTAAGGATTTTTACTCGATACCATGTTTTTAAAGATATTAGAAAAATAAAATTAAGTGCGGGATTTCCTTATTTATTCAGATCATCTTTTGGACTGTACGGGGACTATGAGAATGAAATTGAGGATTCAATTAGCTATCTCTTACTCAGTGTCGGGATAAACTACAGAACAGGCATATTTGAAGTTTCCAGCGGAATCGAGAAAAACATAACCAGTAACAGGGAAGAATTCACTCTCGGTAACCTTTACCTGAAATATGAAATCAAAAATCTCCTCCACTCTTCTCTCAGACTAAGGTATAAAGGGAACAAATACAGAGAATCACTAAGAATTAGAATTACACCGTGTCGTCTATTGGATTTCAAACTCGCCCAATTTAAAATCACCTCTGGTCTGGATTTTTTAAGACCAGATTTTTCAAATGGGTTGGAGTATTTACGGGGTTATGAACCTAACAGTATAAACATGTGGAATGGCTGGACCGTTGGGATAGATCTCTTCCCTGTAAAATGGGGATTTCTATTCGTCGATTATGGAGAAATTCAAGGTAATAAATACCTGTCCGCTGGTATAGGTGTAACATCCAGAAGAGGAACAGTTATTTATGGTCTTCATCCTGGTATCCCCTTCTATGATGGTATTCTCACCATATCTTTGAAAATCGCCTTGTAGGAAGTATAATCAATTTATGAGGTTACTCGAATTTCAAGCAAAAGATATCATATCTCGCTATGGATTCAAAATTCCCCGGGGCGTAATAGTGAAACGGGGCGAGGAGACACAATTAACATTTTCATGTCCATGTGTATTGAAAGCCCAGATTCCTGTCGGAGGAAGAGGGAAATCCGGTGGAATACTCTTTGCTAACTCCAAAAAGGATCTCGAGGAAAGACTCAGTGAGTTATTTAACAAACGGGTAAGAGGGTTCCCAGTTAACAATGTACTTGTAGAAGAAAAACTCGAAGTTAGCTCAGAATACTTCGTATCTTTCATCATAGATAATACCAGACGGAGGGAGATTTTAATCTTCTCGGATAAAGGAGGTGTTGATATAGAAGAAATTTCTCGTGTGGAGCCTGAACGGGTGAAGAGCGTGTTAATCAAACCTTTTATTGGTCTTCAGGACTATGAAGTTAGAGAGATACTCTCTGAGCTTTCTATTACCGGGAAACGACTTATCGGTTTAACGGGTGTGATTCAGAAGCTCTATGAAATTTTCCACTCTGTCGATGCCACCATTCTGGAGATAAATCCTTTGATCGAGACAAAAGATGGGAATTTTTATATAGCTGATGTGCATCTTGAAATAGAGGATGAGGCACTGCCAAGACATCCTGAATTGAAGAAATTTACCTCAGATTTTGAAGAGTATATCGGCTTTCGACCTATGACAGAAATCGAAAAGAAAGCGCGGGAAATTGACGCTATGGACCATCGTGGAGTGGCTGGAAGATTTATTGAATTTGACGGAAATCTCGGATTATTGATCGGCGGTGGTGGAGCAAGTCTGACTGTATTCGACGCAATCAGACGATATGGAGGTAACCCGGCTAATTACTGTGAAATCGGAGGTAATCCAAGTGTTAAAAAAGTTGCGGAATTAACAAAGCTTCTCCTATCTAAACCGGGAGTAGAAAGGATAGCCGTGATCATGAATGTGGTTTCAAACACGAGAGTAGATCTTGTAGCACGTGGAGTTATCAAGGGAATTCTTGAGTCTGGAAAAGATCCGTCCAAAGTTATAAGCGTGTTCAGAATCCCCGGTGCCTGGGAAGATGAAGGAATAAAAATTCTTGAAAAATATGGTGTCAGGTATCTTACGAGGGAATATTCTCTTGATGATGCAGCAAAAATTGCCGTAGGAGGTTGATATGGCCATTCTCGTAAACGAAAAAACGAAAGTTATTGTTCAGGGAATTACAGGACGTGAGGCAGCCACATTTGTTAAAGATATGCTCGACTACGGCACAGAGGTTGTCGGAGGGGTAACCCCGGGAAAGAAAGGATTTTACGTACATGGTGTTCCAGTTTATAACACAGTGAAAGAAGCAATCTTACATACAAGAGCAAACACGAGTGTTGTTTCAGTACCACCATTTTTTGCCAAATCCGCGGTAATGGAAGCTGTAGATAACGGAATAAAACTTGTAGTTGTCGTGACTGAAAGGATCCCAAGACACGACGTGGTTGAATTTTTACATTATGCAGAGAGTCATAATGCAAGGGTGATAGGACCCAACTCTCTCGGGGTTATCAATCCAGGCGTAGCAAAAGTTGGAATGATTGGTGGTAGAAGTGAGGACACTAAGAGGTCTTTCAAAAAAGGAATTATTGGAGTTATTTCAAGATCAGGTGGCATGACAACTGAAATTTCAAATCTTTTATCCCACGCTGGATTTGGTGTATCAACATCCGTTTCTATCGGCGGGGACCCCTTGATAGGATTTAACATCAAAGAGGCTGTTATAGAGTTTGAAAAAGATGAAGAAACAAAAGCAATTGTTATATTCTCTGAACCAGGTGGAACACAGGAGGAAGAGCTTGCTGAGTATATCAACAATAATGGCTTAAAGAAGCCCATAGTTGTGTTTCAGGCAGGTAAATTCGCAGATGAATTCCAGGGCATCAGGTTCGGTCACGCTGCGTCCATTGTCCTTGGTGAGAAGGGAAGTCCAAGACATAAAATCAAAGTTATGAAAGAGGCCGGAATCAGGGTTGCAGATACCTTAAATGATATAGTGACGATATTGAGGGAGGTTTTATAAATGGGAATCTTTATAAACGTAATTGTTGATCCTCAAAAGTGCAAAATCTCCTCTGGTTGCACAGAATGCATTTCAATTTGTCCGGTTGACATTTTTTTTAAAGACAACCATACACTTAAAATCAAAGATGAGGACGAATGTACCCTGTGCTATCAGTGCACTGAAATCTGTCCTGAAAATGCCATCGAAATAATTAAAAATTACTGAAAAATTTCAGACATCCTGAGTTAGCAACTCTGGGCCATTTTCAGTAATCAATACCGTATCTTCCTTTTTAACCGCCCCATTGGGAAGCATTAAAGGTGTATGCACCATTGCTAAGGTCATGCCCGGAATGGGTTTCCACGTCCAGTGACGTGTAACTATCGTGGTTATAGGTGGCTCCTCTATGAGCAATCCGACTCCGTGGGTGTACCCTTTAATGTAAAATTCGTCGAGCCCTTTATCCTCATAAATTTTCTTTATTTCAGTCTCAATCTGAGAAAATTTAACTCCCGGTTTCGTAAGCTCCAGAGCCTTTTTATAGGTTTCATTTACGGCATCAATACCCCTTTTGGACACCCCGTCAATTTTTCCAAGAATAAATGATCTGGTCATATTTGCGTAATAATTGTCATAATCTGTTCCAATAACGACCGTTACGAATTTTCCATCCTCAACGAATACATCCTTAAACGGTTCCGCATGTATTCTTGGGCCCGATGACACGTAAACAAGAGGCCATTCACTACCTTCTTTCATAAGTACATATCTAATTTCGTTTGCGATCTCCAGTTCACTCACACCTGGCTTAATAACTTCTCTTGCCCTTTGCATACCCTTCATGGCTATCTGACTTGCTATCCTCATTGCCTGCAGTTCACAATCATCCTTAACCATCCTTAATTGCATGATTATAGGAAGGGTATCAACGACTTCCACTCCCATATTCAATCTTTTGAAAAGTTCATGGAATAAAGTATAACTATCTCTCTCAACGGAAATCTCGAGACCTGCTGACATAAAGCCACTCCTACGGATCCAGGAGGAGATTTCCACCATTAGCTCTTCCACTTTTTGATATTCCCGAACATCCTCAATCCAGCTTTTTTTATTAAAAAGTTCTCTTTCGTTTTTAAAAACCATTACCCAGGGATCACCTTCCTGAGGAATCATAAGGGCCGGCCGCAACCATTTGACGCCAGTAAAATATATAAATGTTGAAACTGTTCTAATGACAGCCGCCTCTATGTTGTTCTCTTTTAATAGATCCTGGAATTTTCTTACTCTCTTTCGATAAACTTCCTCTTTACACATATCCTATTCTCCAATTGTAATGGCAATATCATGCAATAGTTGACTAATTTTGTCAAGTATTAATACTCTACATCTTACCCTTTGAGTCTGCTGATTTGGTTAAGATGGTGTTTTTATATCTTAAAATTTTTAAATTTCGGCTGTTGTTTTCCACGCAGTAAAAGGTTGATGACTTCTTGCAGATTACATAAGGGGAAAAACATGGAAACATGGATGGCAATTTAATTGGACTTAGAAAAATGGAATATTATTTTCAGAACATAGAACAAATATTTTTAAAAATTGTTCATAATGGTCCAGAAAAAAAATCAGATAAGTCCTTTTGAATTCAGACCAGTTATTAAATTATGCAAGGGGAATAGGGGGCCGAAGGCCACAGGCCTTCGGCCCCCCTATTTTTCTATCTTAAAACTGCGATCTTTTTGACTGTCCTAAAATCGCCAGCTCTATATTCCACAAAGTAAATTCCCTCAGATATCGCTGAACCGTCTTGGCTCTTTCCATTCCATCTAACGGTGTATCTTCCGGGCGAATACATTCCATTTGCAAGTTTTGCGACTGTCCTTCCAGTGACGTCATAAACTCTTAGTGATACTTTGGTAGCCTTTGCCACATCGAAACTCAAAGTCATAGGTCCTTTAAGAGGATTAGGTGAAAGTATTCTGAGTGCAAACGTATGTGGAACCATCGTTTCTCCGCTCTGACCACCTCCATAGAGATCTACATAAAACGTATCAACTATCGTATTATTGGTCTGGAATGGATCATTCTGGACAGCAGCAGTTAGCGTATAAATGTATTCTCCACTCTCATACGGTACAAAATCTGGTGAGAAATATACGACCCTCGTTTCTCCTGGAGCGAGCTGTGATACAGTTGCAAAGTGATTATACACAACAGCTCCGTTGTGTGTGATTGTTACATTCAACCTGAATGTGAGAGGTCCTTGACTTGACGGAGGGTTCCAAACGTAAGAGTAAAGTGTTGTAGCACCCAGTCCAAGTGTATCGTGATTGGCAATTGGCGTACCGCCTACAGTTATGTCGTTTGGAAGAGAATACGCTCCAATTAGCATTACATCATCAATGTACCACTCATCAGCATAGTCACCATGATAAACAAACGCAATATAAACAGTATCACCTACATACGCACCAAGTTGAGTAAGTGGACCAACAAGTGACCATTGAGCAGCTCCAGGTGTAGAGTCCGTAAGATCAATAAGTTCTGAGAAATTCCCATTTCTGGGATCAGGATCATTAACCGAAATCCAAATACCATGATAATGAGTGTAAGAAATCCAGTAGCCACTCTGATAAAAGGCTATAGCTGCATTTGAATCGGCGACATAAATGGGACCTTTTACAATCCAGTCATTACAGGAGTCTGCAACATTGTCGTCATTATGCCATATACTACATCCTTCGTAAGGATCACCATGACCGTAATGAGTTGTATCAGTCCAGAGGTCCCAACCAGTTGGCTCACCATAAGTATTCAACGAGTCACCAAGTATATAACTTGCCCATCCAATTGGAGGGAACAAACACTCATCAAAATCACTCACTTCACTCGGTACAAAATATGTGGCTCTCGCTGTGTCATTACTGTTATTAACATCCTGGGTGTAAGTGGTATAAGCTAATACATTAAAAAGACCTGCAGAACTGAGTGTTTGAGTGGCGAAATAAACTGTATCTATAGCACCTGGGGCAAGAGAAATATTTTGTGATTCTGAATAAAGTTCACTTGAACCTTTGAGAAGTTTTATCGTTACAGAAATATCCGCATCTGTATTGCCAAAATTCTGAACTTCAACTGATGGTGTTACTGTATCGTTCACTGCATAATATCCCTGAGGTGCGAAAATTTTGTTTATGCCAACATCATAACTTGGAGTAAAGATCTGGAATCCTATACCTGCTAAATCGTCGATATACCATCCTTCATAGCATACAGAATAATCCGATGCGAAATGAAATCTAATCTGGAAATAGTCACCGGAGGAAACATAGTTAGAAAGGTCAAACTCCACTAATTCCCAATTACCAGTTGAACCTGTAAATCCTGCTTCACCAAGTGCATAAACATTATCATCAGGGTAACCATTCACAGGTTCTATAAGGGTCCAAGTTTGTCCACCATCGGTAGAAATTTCTACATTGCCACCATCATAACCAGATTCAATATGATACCACTGATAAAAGGATAGGACTACACTGTCTGAAGATGCCTGAAACGTGGGGGAATATAAATACCAATCAGCGTTGGTTGTGTAGTCATCACCAAGCACGGTTCCCCAACATTTATCTCCTGAATGAGCGGAAGACGGGCCAGTTGTGGGTGTTCCCCATTCCCAAGCATTAGTCGAAGGGTCTGCCTGAAAACCGTCATTTGTACTGTCAAATCTGCACACAAAATCATAGACAGTAAAATTGGAAGTCGCTGTATCATTGGAATGATCTTCATCGTTTGCAAGATCAGTATATGCAAGAACATCATAACTGCCTGAAGAGTTAAGCGTATAAGCAGGGAAAGAGACGGTATCAATTTCTCCACCTGCGAGTGTAACGGTCACAGACTCATTGTAGTTGGCAAAATTTAAATAAACGTCAAATGTATTTTGACTTACACCAAAATTCTGGACAACAACTTCAGGTGTAATCTGCTCGCCAAAGGAATATGAACCGGATGGGCAGAGAATAGAAGTAACTCCAACATCATTGCTTGATGGATATTCAATTGAAACATCATCTATATGAATCGCATTACCATAATCGCTAAAGGCGTGAAACGCAATCAATACACTTGCTCCCTGATAGGCTGATAGATCAACCTCTTCCTTTTCCCAGTAATCTCCTTGATCTGAGTATCTTAGAAAAGTAGCAAGTGGTGTCCAACTACTTGACCAACTTCCACCAATATTACTTTTGACTTCAACAACAAGTGAATCATAAGAAAAGCTGTAACCATTATCTCTAAAAAGCCAAAAGACAAGCTTGGGACTTACCACATTTGAGAGGTCAATAGTATCAGTGATCAATCTTGCATTACTACCACTACTTGCTGAGTAACTGTTGTACACAGCAACATAACTACCCGAATGGGCATTGTAACCGTTAGGATGAAGTGTACCTTCATTTTTCTGCCAGTCAATATAGCCACTAACAACCTCCGTGGTCCATCCAGATGGTGGGAAATCATTTCCCTCAAAACTCTCATTAAATAGGATTCCCTCTATAACAGGAGATCTTCTCCTGAATCTTCTTCTTCTCGAATTCTGAATCTTCTGAAAGTCATTGTTACGAATAGATGACCCGTCCTGTTTCTTTACAGCCTTCTTTTTTAGACTTTCCATATATTTGATCTGATCACCCGGCTCAGGAGCATGGTAACCAGAGTAGGCCAATCCGAATGTGATTGCAAATGCAATCAACACCTTTACCCATTTAATCCTCATATCACAAACCTCCTTTTTATTACAAAAATCAAAGAAGGGTGGTTATCCTTGTGATAACCACCCTTCTTTCAAAGCACTTACTTCATCTCCCTATCTAATTATTGAGATGCCGGACCATTTACAATAACCACAACTCTTCTATTCTCAATTCCTGAGAATCCTGGCCCCTTCCTGTCAGTTAACAACCCTTCATCACCTTTTCCTACAACGATTAAATTCTCAGCCGGTATTCCCATTTCAACAAGTGCCTTTTTAACCGCTTCAGCTCTTGCCACTGATAGTTTGTAGTTATATTCGGGAGAACCTGCTGGATCAGTATGCCCTTCAAGTATAATTTTCTTGCCCTTGTAATATCTTCTTATAATATCAGCAATATCAGCAACTTTCGTAAACTCTGTTGGAGGTATTTCTGCACTATTAAAAGGAAAATGGATCTCTGGAAAATGGATAATTTCTTTTTCAGTCACGACTGTTTTAACTGGCATCTTTGAACAGATCTTCTTGAGTTCATCGAGTTTGATATTCATATCGGTAATATCCTGTTCAACCTTTGTTACTCTTCTCTCAAGATCAAGCACATGGTTCCATTGATCATCAACGATTCTGACTGGACCGGGTTTCTTCTCAGGTCCAAGTAATGCCATATTTATGGTAACCCTGTGTACACCATCATTCATATCTGTTCCATAATCCACGTAAGCATAATCAAGCGAGAAATGCCCATATCTCAATCCAATTCCTGCTGTTTTTCTCGCATCATCAATGTCATATCCACCACCGCGGTATCCGGCCCTTAGGGCCAAAATCTTCTTTATCCATATTTCTACCCCTGCGTTGTAACGAATATCCTGGTAGGTTGGATATTGCAATTCTCCTGCTAACGTAACGTCAAAGATTGAAAGGTTGAAGAAATTAAGGGCAAAGCCTCCTCTAATATCAAGGGGTTGTTTTCTATAACTACTTGTGTCAAGGAATCTTATATGGGTACCAATATTTTGTGCAACTAAGCCAAAACTCACATAGGCATTGTCAGAAAGAGAGATGTATGGGACAAACAATCCAATATCTCCTGCCAATGCACTTGTTGTATAACCAGCGTAATCAAAATGTTCGATTTTTGCATTTAAACCAACGGATAGGTACTTATGTACTCTTGCCGCGTAACCAAATACGAGTGACATATCATAAACGCTCAATTCGGTTTCCTGGTATTGATTGTTACTGATCGGGATAATATTACCCATGTTGTTATAAAGAATCCCACCGGCAAAATATCCATATTTGGATGGGAATCCAAGTCCGAGGTAGCTTTTATAACTATCATATATCCACTTTTTATGGGTAGCAGTAAAGTAGGGCTTGTTGAGAAACGCCATCGTCGCGGGATTCGTGAGCAATCCATTGGGATTAGGAATAGCTGACAATGCTTCACCCATTGCAACCTGTTGTGCAATTATCGGAACTTCAAAAGGAGTTACGACGGCAGTTCCTGCATTATCACTGATAGCCAGGAGTGGGGTTATCACAAAGGTAAGCGCCAAAGCCATTGATTTAATAAATCTTTTCATATCTCATCTCCTCCCTTCTAAAAGGGAGGGTGACCGCCGCCAAGCGGCGGTCACCCTCATTTTTATCTAAGTATTAACAGCTTGCTACGATAAACCTTTATCTTTCCGTTAACTTTCGTCTTCAACATTACTATGTAGAGTCCAGGTGCCACAGCATTTCCTGCTTCGTTCCTGAGACGCCATGTGTACACATCATTCGTACCAGTGATCGCTGGAAGCAGAACTTTCAGCACGACATCTGCTGCCATATTCATTATTGTGAGGGTGGGTCTGTAGCCAACATCTCCACCATATCCAATCTTCACGCTCGCACCAGTTACAGGATTATTATCAAAGCTTATTACCTCATTAGAACTGATATTCAGAACAATCAGTGCAGAATCAGACGGTGTACCGTTTGCTCCAGAAACCATAAACCATCCAAGATATGTACCGCGTGCAATATGCTTAGGTATATCAATTCTTACAGTTACTGAAGCTGAATCACCCCTTGCAAGACTATCTATAACAGATTTGGTGAATCCAACTCTGTTCCTTGAAATCACAATTCCATTGGTACTCACCAGATCAGAGACCATCTTGATCTGAAGTGCCTTTAATCCGACGTTTCCAGTATTTTCAATATGGAACGTAGCCTGTGCGAGACCACCCTCGTTTGCACTGAAAGTAAGGGTATCTACTGTGATATTAACAACCTCATGAGGCATCACTGTTACTTCAATGTCGAAGCTATCGGAAACACCCGCAAGTGTATCCTCAACAATCACTTTTCCTGTATAAGTGCCACTTACCTGGTTAGATGGAATAGCAACTCTAACTTCACCCACACTAAATCCACCCGAAGCGATAGAGGATGAAAGTCCTACTACCCAGGCATTGCTGGATGCTATTCTGAATCCATTTTGAGAAACAAGATCAGTTACATAGCCTTTTATCGCTGTCAAATCTGCATTTCCAAATGGATCTGGGTCAACGTTTAGCTGGTCATTATTTGGATTAATAACCTTAAAGTGTAATCCGGCGACCGTGTCACCAACATCTCCGGTGTAAACCATAGTATTTCCGACAAGATTCATTTCATTATCAGATATATCAAGGTCATAGGATGGAGTAACCGTCAATTTTACAACGAGATTGTCTTCCACCTGTCCGTTAGTCACCGTAACAACACCGTAGTAATCGGTAGCATAAGTACCAAGTGGTACATTAATTGCAACCGTAGCAATGGTTGTATCATCCACGCCAAGGTAAGAAACACTTGTTGGGTTAAACGTGATATTATTCGCATCTATTACATGACTTCCGCCAACAAAATTGGTGGTCTGGAAGTTAATGTCACTCAGATCAACATTACCAGTGTTTGCAATCCTGAAGCTTACCGTAGCCACTCCACCGTGACCGGATGATGTGGATACAGTATCCTCAACCACTGCAACAGATGGTGTCGCTTTCACGTTCAATTCAATCTCAAAGCTATCAGTCGAAACCTCTACACCACCTGCATAAGCATGTGCATAGACATAACCACTGTAGTCACCAGCAAGAACATTTGCTGGAATTATAACTTTTACAGGATGATCTACACCCGAACCAGATGGAATTGTTCCAATTGTCGTTACAAGCACATTCGTCGCAGGGATTGTAGAATCGACGACTATCTTTACACTTTCAGACTTACCTGTATGTTTAAGAGCTCCTGCAACAGTGAAGGTTACGCTATCCACATCCGCATTTCCAAACATATCTGGATCTACGTTAGAAGCATCGCTATTGGGGTTAACTACTCTGAATATTGCACTTACTGTATCTCCAAGCTCACCAGTTCCGAGATTCACTGAATTCTCGGCTACATCTATGTCATAGGATGG
>CAYNMM010000002.1:0-3008 GCA_964398355.1 uncultured bacterium | reverse complement strand
GCTCAGTTGACAGTGTTGGTAATTTTTGTTAATATTTCATCCGACAAAGTCGGGGCGTAGCGCAGCCCGGTTAGCGCGCCTGCCTTGGGAGCAGGAAGTCGGTGGTTCAAATCCACTCGCCCCGACTTTTAAAAAATTTTTTAAGGAGGGGTAAAATGATCAACTTAAGCCCTTCTACTGTTGTCAGTCTTTTCAAAGATCTTCTCTCCCTCCTATCCGATAAAATTCCACAGGCAAAAGATGTTCTTGACCACCTGAAAACAGATCCAAAGCTTGAGCTCGAACTTGAGAAACTTGCCCAAAAGAGGCTTGAAATTGAACTCGAAAAAGAGAAAATCGCCTATCAGGATAGGGTCAGTGCCCGAGAACTTGCTATGATCGATGTTCTTTCTGACAATTTTCTTTCCAAAAACATAAGACCTATCACGCTCATCGTTATTCTCGCCATTCTCGTAATTTACGCAATCAGAGGAGATACCCTATCTCCTGAGCTTAAAGGACTATTCGAGATAGTGTTTGTCTTTTATTTTGGAGGGAGATCCTTTGAAAAGATTGCGGCAATGACGGTAACGGGCAGAAGCACAAAAAGAGGTTAAACAACCCTTGCCCGCATAAGATCGTGGAGATGGATAATCCCTATAGGGCGATTTTGATCGTCCACAACAATGAGGGCTGTGATCCCATGTTGTTCCATAAGTCTGGCAGCCCGGGTGGCAAGCTCGTCTTTCTTGATAACTTTAGGATTTCTCGTCATCACATCCTTTGCCCGCAGTTTAAATATATCCTGCTTGTTGGTCAATTCCCTCTCAAGTAATCTCCTCAAATCACCGTCTGTAAAAACACCAACAACTCTGCCTTCATCATCAACTACACTGGTAATGCCTCTTTTGGATGTCATCTCCAGAATCACCTGCTCCATTGAGGCATTCTCATGAACAACAGGGACATGTCTCTTCCCTGTAAGCATCATATCCTTAACTTTAACCCATATTCTTTTGCCAATTGCACCGCCGGGATGAAGTTCTGCAAAATCTTCAATTTTAAAATTCTTCTCATAGGCGAGTACAATGGCAAGTGCATCTCCGATTGCCATTGTAAGAGTTGTTGAAACAGTTGGTGCAATGTCGTAAGGACAGGCTTCCTTCACTGAAGGTAGTGTTATTATCACATCAGCCTGTCTTGCAAGTTCAGAATTGCTGTTTGCAGTAATTGCAATAATTGGGATGTCCCATCTCTTAAAAAGGGGAAGAAGGGTTACAAACTCATCTGAATTTCCGCTCTTTGAAATGGCAAGGATAACATCATCTTTACTGACGATTCCGAGGTCGCCGTGCAAAGATTCTGTGGGATGAAGGAAGATTGCAGGTGTGCCAAGACTCGTCATTGTGGCAGCTATTTTCTTACCAACAATACCCGACTTACCGATTCCAGTAACAATTACCCGTCCCTGCCGTGAGAGGATAAGATCCACCGCTTTTACAAATTCCTCATCAATTACCTCGATAAGCCGCTCAAGTCCCTCCTTCTCCTTCTCTATAACCTCTTTTGCAAGTGTGATCACCTCTTGCCTATCCATCTAACCTCACTACACTCAGTTTTTCGTAAATTGGGCCTCGTGGGGTAAGGGTGCTTTTATAGAGGACAATTTCTTTAATAAAAAATCGTGGTATTTTCAAGTCTATGTTAAAATCACGCTGGCTGAACCTCTTCCGGGTGTTTTTCCTCGAACGGGCGATTGTTAAGTGAGGCACAAAATTCCTTTTTTCTTTTGGAAAACCGAGTTTTTTCATGGAATCCTCAACAATTCTGGCAAATTCTTTTATCTCATCTTCACCTTCTTCGATGCCAATCCAAAGGACCCTGATAGTGCCTCTGTCTGGAAAACTCCCAACATTTCCAAGCCTGACCGCTATCTTCTTTTTACCTTTAAACTGCTTTTCAAGGATTTTTGCAACTTCCCTGGCTTTTTCTTCGGATATTTCACCGAGGAATTTCAGAGTGAGGTGCAGATTTTCCTGTTCCACCCATTTTAGCTCAGGTTTAGAATCAATTTCATGCCTCAGCTTACGATATATTTTTTCCTTTATCTCTTCGGGAAATTCAAGGGCAATGAAGCAACGCATATCAAAAATTTTAAAGTTTTAGCCAGTTATATGCAAAAATCGGCTATGGATCCATAAAATTTCGAAGAGCACTTCCATACTGTGGAGATGCAGTAGATCCTCTTCAGGACTGATGTTCTGTGGAATGATACCCTCATCTTATCCAGGCACAAGAGAGATTTTCTTCCGGTCTTTCTATCGCAGAGGGGTGGCTCTGGAGAGCTAAAGGCAAATCCCCCTCTCCAATAAACTTTGCTTTGTGGGGAGAGAGTACACTTAGATTTTCTCTGTTTTATTTTGTGGAAGATCATTTCTATCTCCTTTCTAATGCGGATGTTGTTCGGGAGAATACTTACTACCCCCTTCCCCACGGCGCTTCGCGGTGTGGGGTAGTAAGAGCAATTCTGATAGGGAAAAGCAGAAAGTGGTATTTTATCCTTCCCTCAATCCCCTCCCACGAAGTGGGAGGGGAGGTGTTGTGGAAGTTTCCCACTTCGTGTGAGGATAGGATAGTATAGAAGTCTCCTACGTTGTGGGAGAAAAGGTGGTGAGCAAGATTTTTGCAAGCGTAAGAAGAAATGGTATGCAAGTTTTACGCAAGCGTGATGGGAGGTGGTGGGTGATCTCTCCCGCAAGTGAGGGAGGTGAATATCGGGCAGTCATCCCACTTCCATGAGCGGGAAGATTATGGATGTTCCCCCCATTTCTTGGATAGGGAAGCGGTGAGTAATCCCCTCCCGCATTGCGAATCAGGAAATTGAGGAGCAGCTCTTCAGTTTGCGGGAGGGGAGATTATGGGTGAGTCCTTCTTTAGAACACTCCCACTCCCCTGACACCTAAAACGGCCAGAGGACCGTGTTCCAGGGTTTCTCGCCGTACTTCAAATATTTAACAATGGCTTCAGCT
>CAYNMM010000001.1:0-7200 GCA_964398355.1 uncultured bacterium | reverse complement strand
GAGAAAAAATGGAAAAAGAAATTAAAAACAAGGAAATTATATCGCTTTTGAGGAAGAGGGGAAGGCACCTTTTTCTGGCTAAGACATCGTCCCCACCTGAAAGTAGACCAAATCCTGAAAAATGAAATCACCGGATGTTGGAAGAATAGAAAATCTTTTCCTATAATACCCAATAACTCCGCTCAACACTTTAAACTAATTAAAACAGCCACAAGGGAAAACCTCATCCCCCTGTGGCTAAAATTCAAAAGTGAGGTAGAAAATGAATACTATCAACTATAATATCTTCAAAAGATTATTCAAAGTCAATCCAAAAGAAGCGAGGAAAATTATAGTGGAAACATATTACAATGAGGGAGAGAAGAATATTTCAAAAACTGCCAGACTGCTTGGAATTTGCAGAAAGACTGTGAGGAAAGCGATAAGGAGGTATCTTGAAGGTGGGGAAGATAACCTGAGCAACAGATCCACGAGACCAAAGCACTCACCAAACAAGACTCCACCTTACATTGAGCGTGCGATTATAGAAGCATACAGAAGATGCCATTGTGGTAGGGACAGACTATATAGGTTGCTCAAAGAGAAGCCAGAGCTTAAGGGGAGAATTACCATATCCATGGTGAGATATACTTTGAGAAGGCATAAACTTGCGGGGAGATACACTTTGAGTGCATTCAGGAAGAAGAGGCGATATTATGATTTTGAGGAGTTATATCCTCTTTCATACTTTCAGGTGGATGTGAAGGAGATATTTGATAGAACAGCTTTAAGTGAGAGGGTAATAAGGCATGCGGAGGATGTGGGGGTACCGCCATATCAATTTACGGCGATAGACATAAAGACGAGGATGAGGTTTATAGCTTATGGTTTTGAGAAGACATTTACGAATGGGTTAAATTTCATGTTGTCAGTGTTGCATTATGTTAGGGGTTTTGGGGTTAGGTGGACGATAGTATTTCAGACGGACAATGGGGAGGAATTTGGAGGGAAATCGAGGAGCAAGTTAGCGTGGTTGAACAGGGAGATATTTATACCGTTGAACAGTTTTTTGATACATATACCGCCTGGTAGGAAGGAGGAGAATGGTTTTGTGGAGAGGAGTCACAGGACGGATGATGAGGAGTTTTATATACCGCAGTTAGGGAGGGTTAAGGATTTAGAGGAGTTTTATGAGAGGGCGTGGAGGTGGGAGATGTATTACAATTTAAGGAGGTATCATTCAACGATAGGGAGGACGCCGTATGAGAAGTTAAGGAGTTATTATCCATTGCCGGAGGTGGTAACGATTTTTCCGATAAAGAGATTAGACGAGATATCGGTGAATCATTATTTTTATAATTCAGGTAAGGTGCCTGAGCATTATTCAAAGGGTGGGGATGAGGTGTTAACCAATTACACCACTATAAAAATGATTATTGGGGGTGTTCAAAAAAAATTTTACCAGTAGTCATTTTCTCTTTCACTTTGCGGAAAAAACCTCTTTATTTTCCCTTTCCTTGCGGCCTGACATTACTCATAAAAATTCAAAAAAAAGACTCCAATATCCTCTCTCGATGCAAAGCATTGCAGGGAGGAGGTTATTTTGTTCATTTCATTCAAAGTGTGGAATCGCACAGGAATTGAAAATTTATACATCATTCTGAAAAACACGAGTAAAGTCAGGATAAAATGGAGGGTGACAAGATTCTCACCCACAGTGTTGAATTCACTGCTGGAGAAGAGGTTTAGAAATTACATCCTGCCATTTCTCCAGGGTATTTCTTTCGAACATCCTCGGATGATTATTTGACAGAGAATATTTTGAGGGATAAAATTTAACTATGTTTACAATTCTACTTTTGATCTCGTTACTTGGATCTCCTGTTACTCCACCGGTGGTATCACAGTCACCTACGGTGGCAAGAGTCAGTTTTTTAAAACCTTCAGGAGTTAGATTTTTCACAATCGCTGACTCAAAGGGGAATTTTGTTACAGGAAATAGTTTTTATTTTAATTATGGGAAAAATCTTAGAATAGGGCTTGGATTTATTAATTATTCACATTTTTCGGGTGGTTTAAAATTTGGCACGACTATGGGGATTCTGTCCTTTGAGTATACAAAGGAGTTGTTGGGGGGTAAAATTTATTTAAATTTCGAGAAGGCGATTCCATTAGGTGTTAGTACGAATAATCCATTCTGGAAAAACTGATGACCTCATATAAAAAATTGCGGGAGGGAATATATAAGGCTTTTGGGAATCTTTCTGATTTGCAATTACTCGCATTACTGGTATATGGTGAAGCAAGAGGGGAATCACTGGATGGAAAAGCTGGAGTTGCCTGGGTCGCTCTGAACAGGGTAAGAAAGGGAGGGTGGTTTGGAGACACACTCAAGGATGTGATCCTGAAGCCATACCAATTTTCATGTTTTTTACCCGATGATCCGAATTTCACTAAGCTCAAGGCAATTGCAAACGATTTTGAATCTAACCTTGCAGCAAATGATGTGTTTAGAGAGTGTTATTACATTGCCAGAGGTGTGTTGGAGGGCTGGATAAGAGATGCAACTCATGGGGCTCTTTATTACCATTCGAAAAAAATCAATCCAGGGTGGTCGTCTTCCTATACAAGAAAGGCCGAAATAGGAAACCATATTTTTTATTCGTAAGTGAGATTAAAGCAATTTAGGACACCTGCATTAATTTCCTTTCTTTCCCTTTCAGCTGGTATCTTTGCTGGTTTATTGAAAACAACTTTCCTCGGTGCAATAATCCTTCTTCTATTGGCAATATTTTTCATGTTTGCAAAAATTTTCCCATATTGGTTTGTTGTTCTCTTGGGTTTTTTGTATGTTAAAGTGGACCTTTCCGCATTACAAAACAATCCTCTGAAGTTCATTACAGGTCGAAAAGCAGTTTTGTTTGGCGAAATTGTAGATAATAGATTTGTAAGGACAGACAGTATTCGTTTTATAAATGGAGTTTTTTACTCAAAAGTTAAACTCTTTATGTCGTCAAAAACATCGATTGGGTGTGGAAAAGTTAAATTGACAGGAATAATCAGGAAAGATAAGGGAGATTTTGCTGTTTATTTAATTTCCAATCGAGCTATTGGAAGTGTTTACCCAATTACTTTTAAGAGGTATCCAGATAAAATATGTTCCATAAGGAGGTATATTCAAAATGTTTTGCGGAATTACTCCTGGGATAGAGTTAACTTCGAGATTTTTCGTGCGCTACTTCTTGGTGAGAGACAGGAAATCTCCCAAAAAGTCATTGATATTTTTAAACGCACGGGCACCATGCATATTCTCGCTCTTTCTGGTCTGCATATTGGAATAATTACACTAATAATTTTTTCATTCGTCTCCATATTTAGGGTCGGAGAAGAATTTTCTTTGGTACTGACAGCTATTGTCTTAACTCTTTATTTGTTTCTTGTGGGATTTAAATCTTCACTTTTTAGGGCCTATCTTTTTTTTATTTCCTTAATAATTGCAAAACTTTCTGGCAGAAAAATTAACTATCTGAACGTGTGGGGATTTGCAGGTTTAACTTCCCTGATCTACAATCCATTGTGGCTATTAAACATTGGATTTCAATTTTCTTATCTTGCAACACTGGGTATCATTTTATCTTTAAAGTTGAAGTTGGGAGGTGTCCCGGGTTATATAGTGAAGCTCTTTTTAACATCACTGATGGCAACCATGTTTGTTTCCCCTTTGCAAATTTATTACTTTAAAATATTCACACCTATTTCAATTTTGGCCAATATATTTGTAATTCCACTTGTATTTATAGTTTTGTCAGAGCTTATAATTGGGGTGATACTTGCAGTTATTCAGATTGGATTTTTGGGTACGTTATTCTTTAATGTTGCAAATTTTGCATTAAAAATCTTACTCTGGATTCTAAAAATCTTTGAGAAACTACCTGGTGCCTATGTTTACGATAGATCTCCTATTAATGCTTATCAAGTTGCAATATTAATTGTCTTTTTCATAATACTTATGGTGGGTGTAAGAAGAATGATTTCTGAAGTACAGGAACCAAGATAAAGAGATAATCATAAGAGCTATAGCAATTACATGGGCGATTTTGACACCAAATAATCTCCATGTATCAAACCTGAGGAATT
Source organism: uncultured bacterium (assembly GCA_964398355.1). Taxonomy (GTDB): domain Bacteria; phylum Hydrothermota; class Hydrothermia; order B15-G9; family WFZT01; genus WFZT01. Next base: position 3,084 of record CAYNMM010000001.1, on the reverse strand, counting down.
CTACAAAGTAACGACCGAGGGAATAGAGACCGAGATATGCGAAAAATACGTCGCCGTCTTTTTTCTTTTTTGATGATTTGAACTTAATGAGGAATATGAAAACGAGGAAATCCCATATAGATTCGTAAAGGAAAGTGGGGTGGTAATAAGCATATCGAGCGTACTCTTCAAACCTATATTGAGGGGGTATGAACATTTTCCAGGGAAGATTGGTAGGAATTCCGTATGCTTCGTGATTGAAGAAATTTCCCCACCTGCCGAGCGCTTGGCCAAATATCAGCCAAGGAGAAGCTATATCAGAAAGCAAAAGGAAAGGCATCTTGTATTTTTTACAGAGGATGTAACCAACAAGTAAAGCTCCAATAACACCTCCATAAATACCGAGACCGCCGTGCCATGTTTTAATTATTTCTGAAGGATGAATTTTGTAGTAATCCCACGATGAGAAAACATGATACATCCTTGCACCTACAAATCCAGCTATTGCAGACCAGAAAATAATTCTGTCAAAGTGATCTTCGTTTAGTCGGTACTTTCTTACATCTCGATGTGCAAAAATTAGACCTATCAAAAAAGATACTGCGATAAAGAAACTGTACCACTTAATACCAAAATTTCCAATTTTTATTAGATAGGGTGAGACGTCTTTAGCTCCAATGAAAACCTGATGAAGGAAGGAGTAAAGCCATAGAATAAAAATGATGGCAACGACGACGATTACTATTGTAATTACTTTTTTATTTTTCATAGAGCGTATTCCAGAAATTTTCTAAATATATCGTAAAGCTGATACAGAGAGTGAATGCTTACCCATTCATCCTTTGCATGAATGTTGCCACCAACAGGGTATGTAATAATTGTGGGAATACCTTTTTCAGAGAAAAATCTACCATCAGTTGCACCATGTTCAACAGCAAAATTGACCTCACGTTTGAGAACATCTTCTGTTGCCTTTTTGAATTTTACAACCATGGGGTGATCTTTCGGAGTTGACACTACTTCCCCGTAAGAGATAAGTTCTACTTTGACATTTCCTTTTGCCTTTTCAAGTATATATGTGTGCATTTTGGAGACTGTCCAGGGTTCGACGAATCTGATATCAAGGTCCATTTCGGCTTTGTCGGGCACAATATTGGCAGCCTGACCCCCTTTCATAATTCCGAGGTTTAGAGTATTATGCCAATGGATTGGATCTCCACATGGTTCCTGAGGGAAATCTTTTTTCAACTCTTCATAAAAGTTTATAAGTTTGTCAAGTGCGTTGACACCCTCCCAGGGTCTTGAGCCATGAGTTGAAGCGCCAAGTGCAGTTATGTGGAGGTGAAGGACGCCCTTCCCCTTTATTATGAGATCAAAATTTTCTCCTCCATCTGGGATTATTGCAAAGTCAGCAGAGAATCCTTCCTCCTTGAGAAGGTATTCAACTCCATCTTTAGAACCCACCTCTTCGTCGGTGGTGAGCATAAGTGATATGGGCAATTTTTTATCTTTTAGATCTCTAAAGAGCTGGATCATAACGGCGTCTGGGCCTTTCATATCAAGGGCTCCTCGCCCAAAGAGTCTATCTCCTTCTATAATAGGGTGGAACTGGATTTCTTCAGCTTCTACAACGTCGAGATGCCCCACGAACATAATCTTTGAGTGACGTTCACTCGACGACAAGACAACGAGGGAGTGTTTTCCATTCTTTTCAAATCTTTCTTTTACAAAGCCATCACCGAGATATCCATCAACGAAGTCTACAATGTTTTTTAATTCATCAGGGTTTTCACGTGTTGACTTAAATTCGATGAGTTTCTTGGTCAATTCTTCTAATTTCATTTTGTCCTCCTTTTATGCAAAATTTTAAAATATTATTTTACCCGCGTCCGGTATTATCAAGGTAGGGAGAGATAGTAAGCTGTAACAAAATGTTACATACAATTGATATGTAACATTTTGTTACAATAAACTTCAAGATTTATGGTAATAGCGGTGTACAATTGAAATATTTGATTTTACTGTAACATTTTGTTACAATAAAGTAAGATTCTGTTATTTGTAATACTTGGATGACGTGTTATCATCAGAAGTTAATGATTATGGAGGAAAAATTGCAGATTAAAAGATAGAATCAAAAAAGGAGGTAGATAAAATGAAAAAATTGATGACGACACTGATAGCCGTTGCCACTGTGCTGGTATTGGCTAACGGCTGCAGCAATATTGGGAAGACAACTTATGAGGGCTTCAATAGTGTGAAGGCCTTCAAAATTGCCGATGTTCAGGGAGTCAAGGGAAGTCTTCATTTTGAGAAAACCCTGACACCGGATGAAGGTGGTGTGGTCAGTGGAAGTTATAGTGTAGGAGATGTTCACGTCACATATACGGTTAATGTACCTGCAGGAGCCTTGAGTGAAACAGAAAAGGTTACAATAGATGTTCCAGATGAAACAGAGGCGAAGGCAGATCTTGGTCCCTCTCCATATACGTTTAACAAGCCGGTTACAGTGACCATGTCATTTGAAAATCTCCCAGATGTTCCTGATCCTGATGACATAGAAGTTGCCTGGTATGATGTTAATGCTGGAGAGTGGGTAGTGGTTCCTTCTACAGTGACTATAGATGGTAACAATATGACGGTGACTTACAACACAAGCCACTTTACAATCTGGATTATTATAGACCCTGATCCTGACGACTAATACGGTGGTCGTTATGTGGATCGATATAGAGCTGGATCCTCTTTATAGGTGTTGTAAAGAAGATTTAGATTCGGAGCTGGATGAATGTTTGAAAAATTCAACAATAAAATGGTTTATGGTCGAAATGCCTAAAATGCCAGTGGAGATATACAACTTTTTAGTAATCTCAGTGCAATCTGTTGACGAAAGAGGAGGATTTTGAAATGGAAGGAGCTTAAAATTATGTTTGAGAAAGATGACTTAACATATCATATAAAAAATCTATACCAAAAAGCAGCAGAAGTGATTCCTCGCGAGAAAAGATGCATTCTAATACTTGAAGCCACAGAAATTCTTATCGCCGTTGGTAACTATGAAGATGCTGAGGAATTGGTTAAGCAAATATTGGAAAGTAAGAATTT